>JAISHE010000055.1 GCA_031262745.1 Culturomica sp.
CGTGTTGTTTTTGCGGTGTCCCCGTAGGGGCGGGGTCTGCCCGCCCAATTGAAAACGAGGGCGGGCGAACCCCGCCCGTACATGCGGAAAGTCTGCGAACATGTTCGGCAGGAGCAGCCAGAGGCTGCATAGTTTAGCGAGAGCTACGCACCTCTCCAGCCGACAAGCCGGCTGGTTACTATACTGCGCTTCCTACGGAAGCCGGATATGCGGAGAAAAATCATTTTATTCTACGCTTTTTTTTGCGTAAAAAATATTTGCGAGAATGAAGCAATTACAAAAATACTAAAATTTAGTGCGGTTGCCCTAACAGTATTATCATTCAGCTACTGTGATAATAAATTACACTTTTGGTTTCAAAAAAATCTTCTTGGAAAAAATCGGAGATAGGAAAAACTGTTATATCGTTTTTAAACGGCTTAATTTCTTCTTCAAAATCACCACCTTTGAGGTAAAATAATCCGTTTGCAAGACTATTTTTACCGTTGGGTTTAATCTTACCTGCAATTAGTTTTACGAAATCCGGAAAAGCGGTAACGGCACGGCTAACAATGAAGTCGAATTGTGTTTTAATATCTTCAACTCTTGTTTGAATAGCAGTAACATTTTTCAAATCCAATGCTGCGGAAATTTCTTTTACAACTTTTATTTTTTTCCCGATAGAGTCAATCAACATAAAATCAACTTCCGGAAACATTATTGCAAGCGGTATGCCGGGGAAACCACCACCCGTGCCGACATCCATGATTTTGCTGCCGTTTTTAAATCGTATCACCTTTGCAATCGCCAAAGAATGAAGCACGTGTCTGATATAAAGCGAATCTATATCCTTGCGGGAAATGACGTTGATTTTTTCGTTCCATTCATTGTATAAATCTCCTAATGCGGAGTAGTGTTGCAATTGTTTTTCGGTTAGTTCGGGGAAATAGTTTCTTAGCAATTCAATCATACCGGTTTCGTTTTTCTTCTTGAATTATAAATTGGTATAATCAATAGGCAAATGATACCCATAACTATATAATAGAAAGTCATCAAACCGTGTGTTAGCAGTGCAAAAGTCTTTGAAAGCATTTCGATGTTCGGTGTATCAGGGAGATAAATTGCCAATCCGGCAATCACCATAAAATGCCATGCACCTATACCACCCTGAACCGGTGCAACCATTCCGAAACTGCCGAGCACGAATACGGTAAGTCCTACGAGCGGTCCCAAATGGGAGGTGAAGTCGAAAGCGAAAAAAGTCATGTAGAACATAAGGTAAAACATCAACCAAATAAACAAAGAATAAAAAATGAATAATTTCTTATTTTTCACGTGCTTAACGGTCAAAAAACCTTCTTTCAATCCTTCCCAAAATGTTTTAATCCTTTGTTTTAGTTTGGAACTTTGCAGCATACGCCAAACAATCCATAACAGTATACAAAAAATTGCGACAACACCAAGCATCCACCAAGAGTGCATCAGGGAAGAAATTTTTTCCTCAACTCCTTGATTGCGTTCAAAAAACAGCAACATTTGTTTGAACTGTGTTACAATGACAACTCCAACCAAAGTGAGCAATATCAAAAGGTCGATGACACGCTCGGTTACAACCGTACCGAGAAGACGTGAAAAAGAAAAGTTTTCGTATTTGCTCACAACTCCGCAACGAGTGAATTCGCCCATTCGCGGAATGGCAAGATTTGCAAAATACCCGATCATTATCCCCATAAAACTATTTGCAAAACTGATGTGTTTACCCATAGTTTCCGTTAACATTTGCCAACGTAAGGCTCTAACGGCGTGGCTCAACGTTCCGGCAATCACCGGCAACCATATCCATACATAATTAACGTCTTCCCGCAACAGGCTTAACATAGCGTCCCAATCCTGATCACGATACACTAACCAAAACAAAAATGCCGACACACCCAGAAAGGCTAAAAACTTTACAATTTGTTTCTTTAAGTTTTTCATCTATAACACTCTATCGACGATTGCCGGTGCAAAAGTAAGTAAAATCCATGAAAATCTATCTGATTGGTCAGGCAATAAGATAGACAACCTCAATAAGTGTCGAAAAAGTTGTATCTTTACGAAAAATATTGAAAATGGCACTTTGGAATAATAATATTGAGATACAGTTCTTTAAAGAAGCATTGAAAAGTTTTGCAACACCCGAACAACTATTCTATAATTTACAAAGTGGGTATTTCGCTTATATTCCTAAGGGATTTGATGTGGAAGGGCAAACTTTGCAAAGTCGAAATTCGTTAATTGGACAATTTACGGAAAGATGGTGCCAAAATCTATTTGAACCTATCGCACAAAAATTGAATCTATTTGCAGTAAACGGTGTCGTTTGTGAAGAATTAGGATTAACGCGACAAACAAGTGCAGATTTAGCATTTTGTACAACAAATGAAATCCATCAAAAAGCAGAGAATATTAAATTACTTTTTGAAATCAAAATGAGCGTAGTCTCAAACTATGAATTTGAGAAAACAAATAAAATTAAACTTATTGGAGACTATACAAAACATAAGGGAAATCCTTCTTTATTACGTTCCGATTCAATGCTTAAAGCGATAGGAAAATCTATAAATATTAGAGTTTCAGGTATTGAAGCAACAAAGATTCCTATCGTAGTACTTGGCAATAGTCCTATAACAAGCAGTTATGTTAAGAAAGTTGATTTTTTAAAACAATCTGGAGTAATTCAAGGTTTTTGGTCGTTAAATCCTAATCCAACAGATAAGGAACATATAACACAATCTCCAAAACTTGGATTTAGAACAATTAGTGCGGAAGAACAACTGCTTTCGTTGTGCGAAGAACTTATTAAAACAGATATGAATTATTTTTCATCTATGATTTCAAAGGCAAGTTTAGGAAAAATAATCAGTGTGGCAAGCAAAGAAAGCAACGATATTGCAAAGGCAGAGAAATTCCTAACATTAATAAGACACTAACTCTATGAAACCATTGGCAAATACAGCTGTTAAAGGAACAGAAACAAGTTCTTTCGGTACAAATGGCAGAATCAATCACGATAGTTCAAAGTTTTATAATTCAAAACTATACTCTGAGTTAGAACAAATTAAGATTATTGATTTATCTGAAAATATTTTCCCCAAAGAAATTTTAAATAAAATCATACTGGGTAGTGCTGAAAATATGAAAGAGATACCTAATAATTCTCTTCATTTAATGGTTACTTCGCCACCATATAATGTTTCAAAAGAATATGACAACGATTTGTCCTTGAAAGAGTATTTACAACTACTTGAAAATTCATTCTCTGAAACTTATAGAGTTTTAGTAAACGGAGGACGAGCTTGTATAAATGTTGCCAATTTGGGCAGGAAACCTTATATACCTTTGTCAGATTATATTTCTAAAATTATGCTAAAAATCGGTTTTAATATGCGAGGAGAAATAATCTGGAACAAGGCAGCAAGTGCAAGTCCATCTACAGCATGGGGTAGTTGGCAAAGTGCAACAAATCCGATTCTAAGAGATATTCACGAGTATATTTTAGTTTTTTCAAAAGGAGAATATAGCCGTCAAAAAAAAGATAAAGAAAATACTATAACCAAAGAGCAATTTATGGAGTGGACTAAGTCGATTTGGACAATGAATGCAGAAAGTGCAAGAAGGATAGGGCATCCGGCACCATTTCCGGAAGAGTTACCATTTCGTTTAATTCAACTTTATTCTTTTAAGGACGACATTGTTTTAGATCCGTTTATGGGTAGTGGAACTACCGCAGTTTCCGCTCTAAAGACTAATAGAAATTTCATAGGTTATGATATTTCGGAAGAATATATTAATCTTGCAAACAAACGATTACAACCATATCGAAATCAAATAAAATTTCAATTCGACCCTATAAAAATTGAGGAAGAACCTGTTTTACTCAAGAAATAATACATGTTTGTATTAAAATAGACATCTATTCGACATTTGAAATTTTATACATGGCAATAAATATTGACAAAATACACACTACTCCTATGGGGAAAGAACGGATTTCAAAAAATTTAAACTTGACCGTGGATGATCCTATTGAATGGTGTAAAGGAGAAATACGCAAAACTAATCCGGAATCAATAAAGCGTATTGGAAAAAATTGGTATGTATACGGAAAAGATTATGTGCTGACAATAAACGCAAACAGTAACACAATTATAACGGCTCATAGGATAAAATAAAAGTTTTATCACTCGCTTCCGCTTAATTATCAACAAAGGAAAGTTCTGTAAAAACGGATACCGTTTGAGAGGTAAATTTTACTACCTTTGCCGCATGAGTATCGTGAGACCTAAAAAAAATCTTGGACAGCATTTCTTGAGAGATTTGAATATTGCTCGCAAAATAACAGAGAGCCTTCTACCGCTCACTTCCAATGTTTTGGAGATAGGTCCGGGCATGGGAGTGCTAACAGGTTTTTTGTTGCAAAACAAAGCATTTAAAGTCAAAGCGATAGATATTGATTATGAATCGGTTGAATATTTGCACGGAATATTTCCGGAAGCGGTAGAAAACATAATTCAAGGCGATTTTCTGAAAACAGATACAGGAATGTTTTTTAGCGAACCGTTTTCCGTTATCGGTAATTTGCCTTACAATATTTCTTCGCAGATATTTTTTCGAGTGTTGGAGAACAGAAACAGTATACCGCAAGTGGTGTGTATGATACAAAAAGAAGTTGCGGAAAGGATAAGTTCACCTGCCGGTAAAAAGGCTTACGGTATTTTGAGTGTGTTTTTGCAAACTTTCTACCGTATTGAATATCTGTTCACGGTCAACGAACAGGTTTTTGATCCTCCACCGAAAGTAAAATCGGCTGTGATAAGGCTTATTAGAAATGATAGAGAAAAATTGGATTGCAATGAGAAATTGTTTTTCAGGATTGTAAAAGCAGGTTTTCAGCAAAGAAGAAAAACTCTTCGCAATTCTTTGAAATCGTTGCTACCTATGGGTTTTGACTCGGCACAATTGTCGTTGAGACCCGAACAGTTGACGGTAGACGATTTTATAAATTTATGTGTAATTATTGAAAATTTTAATCCGGACAGATCATGAAACAATTTGAAGTAACGGAAGATTTTCTCAGGGAACTTGAGGGATATATAGAAGAAGATAATAAGGAAAAGGTTAAAGAAATCATTCTTCCTCTTCATAGTGTGGATATTGCGGAAATTTTGGCTGATTTGGACAATTCCTCCGCTCAGTATGTTTTCTTGCTTTTGGATGACGACACTGCCGGCGAAGTGCTTGCTCACATTAACGATGATGAGCGAATAGGTTTCCTAAACTCTTTCCCTGCCGAAACCATTGCCAAAAGATTCATTTACAATATGGACACCGACGATGCTGCCGACGTCATGGGTAGCATGCCGGAAGAACAGCGTGATGAAATCTTTTCCCACATGGATGACGTAGAGCAAGCCGGAGACATTGTAGAACTGCTTAACTATGATGAAGATACTGCCGGTGGTTTGATGGCAAAGGAATTGGCGGTTGTCAACGAAAACTGGACAGTGCTTACCTGCTTGCGTGAACTCAGTCGCCAAGCCGAACATCTTGATGAAATTTACAACATTTACGTTGTTGACGATGATGACAAATTGAAAGGGAGACTTTCAATGAAGAAAATGATTTTTTCACCTACTTCAACTAAAATCAATAACTTATATTATCCGGATGTCATTTATGTAAAAACCGATGAATCGGCTGAAGCCGTTGCCCATATTATGCAAAAGTATGACCTTGTAGCTATACCGGTCGTGGATTCCATTGGGCGTTTGGTGGGACGTATCACGATTGACGACGTTGTGGACGTTATTAGGGAGGAAGCCGAAAGAGATTATCAGATGATGTCGGGTATATCTCAGGAAATCGACACTTCCGACAGCATTTGGGCACAAACTCGTGCACGACTTCCATGGTTAATCATAGCCCTTTTCGGAGGTATGATTTCGGCTTATATGATTTCAAGATATGAAGCGGAAATTGCTTTATTTCCGGTTACGGCAATGTTTATACCGGTAATAACGGCTATGGGAGGCAATGTCGGTATACAATCGTCCGCCATTGTGGTACAGGGACTTGCATCTAATACATTGAAAGCTAACAATAGTTGGCGCAACATCATGAAAGAACTCGGTAGTTCGATGCTGAATGCCACTATTTGTTCTTCCGTAATATTTTTGCTCACATTATTATTCGATTTGGATTCGCTTGCAATGCCGATAGCAGTAACAATATCACTTTTTATAGTGATTATCTTTGCCTCAATCTTCGGCACCGCATTCCCATTAATGCTCAACAAGTTGAAAATAGACCCGGCACTTGCCACCGGTCCCTTTATCACTCTCACCAACGATATAATAGGATTAAATATCTATCTAATAGTGGGTAGAATTATACTAACGGCATTTTAAGAACATAGGGTAGAAATCTCTACAACGCTTATTATAATATAAGCATCGCATCACCGTAAGTGCCGAAGCGATATTTTTCCTTGACGGCAACATCGTAGGCATTCATCACCTTATCATAACCACCGAATGCAGCAACCATCATCAGTAAAGTTGAATATGGTAAATGTAAATTGGAAATGAAAGCATCCTGAATACTCGTTTCGTAGGGAGGAAATATAAACTTATTAGTCCAGCCATTGAATTCGGAGAGCCGATCTCTGGTGGTTACGCTGCTTTCCAAACTTCGCATAACGGTGGTACCAACAGCACAAACCCTTTTTTTGTTATCCTTAGCTCTATTAACCATTTCTACGGTTTTGGAACCTATTATAACTTGCTCGGAATCCATTTTATGTTTCGTCAAATCCTCAACATCCACTTCCCGAAAATTACCTAAACCTATATGTAAAGTGATAAAAGCAAATTCAATGCCTTTGATTTCCATACGTTTCATCAGTTCTCTACTAAAATGTAAACCGGCAGTTGGCGCAGAAACAGCTCCTTCAACTTTTGCAAAAATTGTTTGAAATCTTTCTTCGTCAATTTGTTCCGCACGACGATTAAGTATTTTCGGAATAGGTGCAGAACCTAAACTGTATAGCAGTTTTTTAAATTCTTCATATTCACCGTCAAACAAGAAACGAAGCGTGCGACCGCGTGAAGTGGTGTTGTCAATTACTTCAGCAACCAGATTATCGTTTTCTCCGAAATATAACTTATTACCTATGCGTATTTTACGTGCAGGATCTACTAATACGTCCCAAATTCTCAAATCACGATTAAGTTCCCTTAAAAGGAAAACTTCTATTTCAGCACCGGTTTTTTCCTTATTGCCGTAGAGACGGGCAGGGAAAACTCTGGTATCATTAAAAACGAAAACATCCTGTTCGTCAAAATAGTTGATAACATCTTTAAAAATCTTGTGCTCAATGTTTCCGGTATTACGGTTGAGCACTAACAATCTGCTCTCATCCCTGTTTGGAGCGGGGTATTGAGCTATTAATTCCGTAGGAAGTTTGAATTTAAATTTGGATAACTTCATATTATATTATTTCCATGTTAAGAAAAACTGTGCAAGTTAGATATTTTGCTGCAATAATACAACCAATTTTTCTAAATTGAGAGCATTTTTGATTTGAAATTCCCCTATTGCAGTGCGCCGCAATGCGGAAAGGTAAGCTCCGCTACCACATGCTTGACCGATATCGTTAGCCAAAGAACGTATGTAAGTGCCTTTGCTGCAATTGATACGAAGTTCAGCCTTAGGAAGTTGCAAGTTAGTAATTTCAATATCACTAACATAAATTTTTCTCGGCTCCATTGCCAACTCCACACCTTGACGAGCTTTTCGATATGCACGTTGTCCGTTAACCTTTATGGCGGAAAATGACGGTGGTACTTGTTCGATATTGCCTGTAAACTTTTGTATTACTTCCGAAAGTAGAAGTTTATCAACATGAAGATACGGATATTCCTTGTTAACGGCGGTTTCCATGTCGAATGAAGGAGTTGTGGCACCGAAATTCAGTTCGGCGACGTATTCTTTCATTTTGCCCATATATTCGTCTATACGTTTTGTCCATTTACCGGTACACACAATCACAAGTCCCGTAGCAAGCGGATCTAAAGTTCCGGCATGTCCTACTTTTAGTTTAGGGTAACGATGACGTAAACTCAATCTGATTTTGTTCACCACATCGAATGATGTCCAACCGTAATGTTTGTCGACAAGCATAAGTGCCCCTTTAAGAAAATCATTTTCTTCCTCAAATAGAATCATTTCTAAAAATAAAAGATTACCAAATAAGTATAAATAGTCCTACCACCAAACAATAGACGGCAAACCAAATGAGTTTACCTTTTGCAACCAAGTTTATCATCCATTTACATGCAAACAACCCGGAAATGAAGGCGGCGGTAAAACCGACAAATAATACTAAAAACGATGTTGATTCTACGGACGTTTCGGAACTTACTTTTAAAGTTTCCAAAAATGCCTCACCTAAAATAGGTATCAAAACCATTAAGAATGAAAACTTTGCCACGTTTGCCTTTTTGTTGCCGAGTAGTATACCGGTTGCAATGGTAGTGCCGGAACGTGAAAGTCCGGGCAAAACGGCTATTGCTTGTGATATACCTATTATAAATGCATCACGCCAAGATATTTTATCTTTATTACGCGGTTTGGCATAGTATGCAAATGCGAGCAAACAAGCTGTGAGTAATAAACAAAAACCAACCACCGTCAAACCTTCACCGAAAAGTGCCTCAACGTAATCTTTAAACAGCAGTCCCACAATCATAACCGGAATCATTGAGATAAAAATCTTCAAAAGGTAAATGGTTTCATCATTCATTTGAAATTTGAAGAAACCTTTTAGTAATGCCCAAATTTCTTTGTTCAAAACTACGATTGTACTACAAACGGTAGCGGCATGTACGATGATTTCAAAAGTCAAATTCCTTGTGATTTCAACCCCCAATAATTCTTTGAAAATCTGCAAATGTCCGGAACTACTAACAGGTAGGAATTCTGTTAAACCCTGCACCAATCCCAATAACAGTGCTTCAAGCCACGTCATTATCTTTTTCTTTAGGTTTTCTCATGATTGCCCAAAAAACAAATGCAAAGCCGGCAAGTACCACAATCGGAGCCAACGTTATGCGCCGAAAACTGAATATTGCATAATTAAATTCGTCGGGGTTTTCACTTCCTCCGCCCGACATTAGTATAAATCCGAGAACAACAATACCGAAGCCTATAAGTATCATTTTATAGTTGCTCCAAGGCAACGGAAATCCGGCTTTTTTATCCGGTAGCGCAGGTTTATTTGTGTTTATTTTTGCCATAATTAATCAATTATACAGATTATTAACATCGGTACGCAAATATCTTGCCACCGAAAGCCATGCCGAAAGCCATGAAAGTATGATACCGGAAAGAATGATGACAATCATCATTGTAACAATAATTTCACGGTTCATTATATAGATAACATCACCTATTTCTTTTTGTAGAAAATAAATACCGAAAAGCAATATAATATTTGCGAACATACTGCCGAAAAATCCGAACCAAACACTGTCACGTATGAAAGGTTTGCATATAAAAAATGATTTGGCACCGACTAATTGCATGGTTTTGATTAAAAATCTACGAGCATAAACGGCAAGATGAATTGTGTTACGAATTAGAGTAAATGAAATCAAAATTAGGGCTGCCGCTGCGATCAACATTATTATGCTTATTCGGCGTATGTTATCATTAATATATTCCACCAGATTTTTCTGATAATCAACTTCATATATTTCCTCGTAAGCGTTTAGTTCCTTTTCAATTTTTGACAAAGAATCATTATTGGCATACAAATGATTGAGTTTCACTTCGATTGATGAGTGCAACGGATTATAACCCAATACGCTTTCAAAATCTTCGCCTAATTCTGCTTTAAAAGCAAGTGCCGCATCTTCTTTTGTGATTATGCGTGAAGAAGTTACAAAATCCTTAGTTTCGATAATTTTTTGCAATTTCTTGGTTTCGGCATCATTCACGTTGTCCTTTACTATAATAGAAAAACCGATATTTTCTTTGACGTGATTTGATATAACTCTGGCATTTAATAGAATAAAGAATAAAGCTCCTACAACAACCAACACTAATGAAATACTCAATGTGGATACGAAATATGAACCGGTTACTCTTTTATTTTTACTCATCTGCCAAGATTTTCACTCGGCAAAGATAGCAATTTTATTAAAATTATATATATCTTTGCAGCCGTAACTGAAAACTGCTGCTCGAGTGGTGGAATCGGTAGACACGCAGGACTTAAAATCCTGTGATCATTGCGATCGTGCGGGTTCAATTCCCGCCTCGAGTACAAAAAGAACGCCTCTTAACTATTCTGTTTTTGAGGCGTTTTTCATTTTTAATTTATTTCTGTTATAAATTCGGCACACACGATAAGATATTGTGTATATACCTTTCTACTTATTACATACTCTGAGCCGTTTATTGTCGACAATGCCGGAAATATTGTCCACCGCCTTGTGAATGTTGTCTGTCTTATTGGGAATATTGTCTACCGCACTGTGAATGTTGTCTGTCCCATTGGAAATATTGTCTACCGCCTTGTGAATGTTGTCTGTCCCATTGGAAATATTGTCTACCGCCTTGTGAATGTTGTCTGTCCCATTGGGAATATTGTCTACCGCCTTGTGAATGTTGTCTGTCCCATTGGGAATATTGTCTACCGCATTGTGAATGTTATCTGTCCCATTGGAAATATTGTCTACCGCATTGTGAATCCCGTATACCGGATTCAATATACTGTTGACAATTTTCTCATCAATGGAAAAGAGAATTTCCGCTTTTAAAAAAATTATATATCTTTGACATCGTTAATTCTTTTTTACTTTAAAGAATGAAAACAAAGAGTATACAAGACATTCCGGAAAGATTGACATTAGTTTCAAAAATTAAGTTTAATAAACCAATTTTATTTTAGTACACAGATAACCCAATTAAATATAATGAAAGAGAGAAAATTACGTATGGGTATGGTCGGTGGAGGTATCGGCTCATTCATCGGTCCAATTCACCGGCAAGCTGCCATGCTCGACAATCACATTGAATTGGTGTGTGGTTGCTTCAGTTCTCATCCGGAAGTATCACGCCGTTCCGGAGCTACATACGGACTGCCGGAAAATCGTGTTTATGACACCTATGAGGAAATGTTCCGGCAGGAAATGCAACTGCCTGCCGACCAACGCATGGAAATAGTGAGTATTGTTACACCTAATAAATACCATATACAGCCGGCACTCATGGCTCTTGATTGCGGAATGCACGTTGTACTCGACAAACCTCTCACGCTTACTCTCGAAGAGGCAAGACAACTCACTCGCAAAGTGGAGGAAACCGGACTGCAAATGGCTGTAACCTACACATACAGTGCCTATCCCGCCGTGAAGGAGGCACGCGCACGTATTGCACGTGGGGAATTGGGCAAGCTCCGCCGTCTGTATGTGGAGTATACGCAAGGGTGGCTTTCTCAACGCATTGGAGTGCAAGCCGGCAATCTCTCTCTATGGCGCATTGACCCCGAACTTGGCGGAACAGGCGGTGGTATTGCCGACATCGGTACGCATGCCTTCCATTTGGCTGAACATGTTACCGGACAGTGCGTAACCGAGTTGTGCTCGGAGATGAGCAAGTTCTCTCCCAACATACAAGTGCCCGACGATGGCACCGCTTTCCTGCACTTCGACGGAGGTATGAAAGGTTGCCTCACAGCCACGCAAATAGCCAAAGGCGACAACAATTACATCCGCATTCGTGTGTATGGCGACAAAGGCGGTATAGACTGGTTACAACCCGATCCGAATAAGCTTATCCTAAAAGGCTTCAATGAGCACGAACAGGTCATTTGTATCGGTAACGATACCAACCTGAGTGAAATTGCCCTCTGGAACACCCGAACTCCCGGAGGGCATCCCGAAGGTTACATCGAAGCTTTTGCCAATATCTACCGCAATTTCGCACTAACCGTCCTCGCACTCCAACAAGGAGAAACGCCTTCTCCTCTGATGCTTGACTTTCCTACTGTTTACGACGGTTTGCGCGGCATGCAATTCATCGAAACAATGGAGGCATCAAATCTCAATACCGCCGCTAAGTGGACAAAGTGGATAGAATGAGAAACGGAATTCGGAAAGCAATAGATTGTGTTTAAATAAAATGTGATTCCCCCTTGCAAAGATTTGTTTAGGTATGACGTCAAGTACGGTATACCTATGAATAATGACTTTCCTCCACTAAAATTCACCATTTTTTGCGATTGACGACGTTGCACAATTGTTTTACATTTGCAGCGTTAAAAATGTAGAAAAATGAAACATGTATTAGGAGCGATTGTATTGGCAATACTTCTACCGCAAGTAATGGCAGCACAAACGGAAGCTACAAAAAAAGATAGTCCGTTCACATTCGGAGCCTCGTATGTGGGCGATGTGGTAGGAAATTTTAGCGGTGGTATCAAGACCGGCACAACATATCTCGGCATGGCAAACATAACAGCGAATTTAGACACCGAAAAAGCCGGTTTGTGGAAAGGCGGCGAGTTTGCCGTAAATGGAAGCAATACTCACGGTGGCGAGCCTTCAACTACGATGATCGGCGATTTTCAAACCGTTTCTAACATAGAAGCCGGTAACCACACATATTTGTATGAATTGTGGTACAAGCAAAACTTCGGCAAGATGCAAATCACGGTTGGGCTACAAGATTTGAACGCCGATTATGCAAATTCCGAAGGCGGTTCACTGTTCAACAACAGCTATTTCGGCATTCACTCCGTGTGTTCTGATAATGTGCCTGCCCCCATTTTCCCTATGACGGGACTTGCCGTTAATTTTGGTTGGGACATAGCCGAAGGATACCGTTGGCAGATTGCTGTGTGGGACGGTTATTCCTATGATTGGGATGTGAACCCGTATAATGTTAAATGGAACTTGTCTGCCAAAGATGGCTTGCTTGCTGTTATGGAATTTCAACTTGGCAAAAGTGCGATCAAAAATCTAAAAGGTTCATACAAGATAGGCGGTTACTATTATCATTCCACAATGGATTCGGAAGAGTCTAAAAACAATTACGGCATTTATTTTATAGGAGACCAAGAAATTAGCAATCATTTTACACTCTTTGCTCAACTCGGTTTCAGCCCGAAAAAATACAACGACCATTCGCAATGCTACGGTTTAGGAGTGAATTATAAGAATTTCAGCAAAAAACGCCCTGACGATGTGTTGGGCTTTGCATTAAACCATGCAACATTCTCGGACAATCACACGGGTAACGAAACGGTTTTCGAGTTAATCTACCACCTTCAAGTCAACGATAATATTTATCTGAAACCCGATATTCAATACATTATAAATCCAGCTGGTACAGGTGAAAAATTAAACAATGCACTTGTAGGTATGTTTCGATTCGGAATAGAGTTTTAAAAAACTTAATATTTTCGGTGGCGTGAGATAGATATATTCTGTAATTGTTTAAAATTTAATTATTCATATTGTATTATTAAAAATTATTTTTACTTTTGGACTTTAATATTAACCATTAAAGTTTATTATTATGGATAATCAAGTTATGCCTTCTGATAAAAAAGAAGTAAAGAAATTTTATGATATTCATGTGCATGCACTGGATTTAAGCCACCCCAATTTGTCGGCTTTTCTTTTCAAAGATGATTTATTTCGCTCATTAGTTACGTGGAAGTTTCGTGCATTATGTCTTTTTGTGCCTCTTTTATCTGTCATACCAAGTTCTCTAATCAATCGTACCGTAAAAAAGTTGATCGAAAAATCGACCTTTGACGATACGTTATCGTTCTATGAACTTCCGCTTGAATACCAATTCTTACTATGGGAATATTTTCTGAGAAATCCCAATAACAAGGGGGAGAAAGATAAAACTGAAGAAGACAAGAAACATAAAATTCTGAATAAAAAGGGTGAGTTTTCTCTTGACGAAAAAAGGAAAACAACGTTTAATAAAATAGTCCTTTGTCCGCTTGCTATTGATTTTTTTTATCAAAACTCCAGAAAAAAAGATAATGTATTTTACAATAAAACCGTCTATAAGCCCATCATAAAACAAACCGGAGATCTTTTTTATGCAATTCGTACTTATTACCGGTTTAAGTTAGATCCCAAAGGAAACGATTGTAATGATTTAAAATTAGTGGAAATAAAAGAAGATTGGGGTGAGAAAAACTTGGACGAAAAAATGGAAGGCTGGCAGGAGAAAGAGTTGAACGAAGTGGTAAAAGAGTGGAGGGAGAAACAATTGAGCGAAATAAAAAAAGACTTGATTGAGATAAAAAAAGAAAAGCTTTTTGAAATTTATCCTTTTATGGGATTGAATACCCAAAATTATTCTCTGGAAAAAATAGACAAAATGTTAAACAAATATTTTTCAAATTTCAAAAAAGATGAAACGAAGACAGAGCGTAGAGAACGACTTTACGAAAAAATAGGGGTCTTCGACGGAAAAATGTTTGAGGAAAATGAGGATATATACAAAGATATTTTTGCCGGAATCAAGGTGTATCCTCCATTAAATTTTGACCCTTATCCCGATAAGGAAGAGGAAAAGAAAAAAGTAGAATTGTTATATCAGTATTGTGTTGATAAACGCATACCGATTATTACCCATTGCAGTGACGGCGGATTTAAAGTCGGAAATTATGATGATTGTACAAACCCCAACGAAAAATGGAAAAAGGTGTTAGAAGAATACCCCGATCTCACCCTCTGTTTTGCTCATTTTGGAAGACAGGAAAAATGGGGACGCAAAAATTGGAAAAAAATGATTATTGAATTTATAGAAAAATACGAATACAAAAATGTTTATGCCGATATTTCCTGTAATTGCAGCACACCAAAGTATTATAAGGAACTAAACAAACTGATGAAGGAACATTCTCATTTGGAGAATAAAATAATCTTCGGTTCGGATTTCTCAATCAATATGCTTGCCTCGCAAGATATCAATTCTTATAATACATATCTTCGGAAATTTATAGACGGAGCGATTGATCCTGATGTCAAGAAAAAATGTGTGTAGATAATCCGGAAAGATTTTTGTTCGGAGATATAAATAAAGAGAGAACTCAACTTTCGCAAACAGATTAAATTGCTTAATTTTGTCCAATGATCATGTAGCGTTTTTTAGGATTATTCAATCCAGAAACGGCGATAATGCAAACAAACTAAATAACAGAGACAAATGAAAAGATTTATTATTTGGGCTGTACTTACAATCTCAACACTTGTATTTGAGGGATGTGCAGTATTTGTTCCGACAGCAGTCTTAAAAAGCGTTAAAACGCCAATGAATGTAACCGTTAAGTATGAAGATGCTCAAATTACTCCGGTCAAAAATGAAACACTAATAGGGCATAATGCTTATGAAGATGACTATATTAAAATTACATGGTCTGTTGGAGAAGATCGTTTTTATTTTAATATTGTAAATAAAACTGATTTTTCGATCATAATCCAGTGGGATCGCATTGTTTATATTAATGAAGATCATGTAGCGGAAAGGGTTATACACGGTGGAATACCGTTTAGTGAAAAAGATTATGCTCAAATGGAGACGGTCGTCCCCAGCAAGGCTACTTTGTCCAGTAATCTTATTCCAAAGTATAATATAACCCATGATTCTGATAACCGATGGTTTGCATATAGATTGTTTGGTCAGTGGCCTACACAAGAGAAAGCAAATGCTTCTGGCATAGTTGGACAAACAGTTAATATCGTATTCCCAATTATAATTCAGGATGTTACACATGAATATACCTTTGAGTTTATCTTGAATGGGGTAATAAACTTGGCAGAATAAACTCTAAATACAAGATTAATTTACGTCCCGCTGTCCGGCAATTGTACGCATGGTAGTGGGGCGTAAGTTTTTGAAGGAAACTTGCTATACCTATTCACATGCTGACGCAGACTTTAGGTTCAAACTGTAGTTTAGCGTTTCACGCTACCATAGGCAACGCGGCTCTCGCCCACGATTATTGACCTGCGATAAGGCTAAAAACCTGAGTTCGGGATAATTTTAACAAAAAAGCTCAAGTTGAGAAGTTTGCTTTGCCATCGAGAATCGAATGGCAGGCTTTTTATCAAAGAAAGAATACGCCGCCAATGCCGAAATTA
>JAISHE010000020.1 GCA_031262745.1 Culturomica sp.
CTTTTAATGCTAAAATCAAAGCATTTAGAACTGCTCTGAGAGGGGTGGTTGATGTAAAATTTTTCTTGTTCAGACTTACTCAAATTTATGCGTAATCCACTGGGTTTTGCTACTGAGCCGTGATACCTGGGACTCAGCAAGAAAGTGCTACACCTTCTTTTTGTAGTATGGCTACAAAAAAATTATTATTTATGTGGTGGATTATTGGTATAGCTGTAGTTGGGTTTATTATTTATTCAGTAAATAAAGACCATAAAGAACATGTACAAACACATGTAACTGGTTTTGGAGGAATGCAAGGGAAATATGGTATTCTAATTGATTATTTAAAATCAGGAGGTCTACAGGTGCAGAAAATGACAAGAGATAGTGTAATTCTATCCTCCAATAGCATGTACTGGACACTGGATTATGTGGGAAATGATCTTGAGGTCAGAATGAAAGGTTACATACCATTACTTGGAAACATCAATAAGAAATGGGTATTCCAAGACGGTTATCCTCAAGAAAAGATGCTTGAAGAAATCGAGAATTACCTTACTTGGCAAATGAATCAATTGAAAAAAGCTGGTGAAAACAATCCTTATGAACATCTAAATAATAAATAAAATGGGAGCAATAGATTTAAATAGAGTTGCGATATGCATGGGTAAAATGATAAAAATGCTCTATGAATTAGAACCTAATATAAGATGTGGTGATGATGTATATGAGCATAAAGAGGATTTTTGTATACTGGCTTATATGTGTAGAGTCGGTATTCTTGATAGAATAGAGAATAACAGCTACATGTCAAATCCATGGCTTCCAATAAGAATACCTACAGGAATTTTTAGTACTAGAAAAGAGTCCATGGCTTCAGCTTTGAATTTAACCGTTGGAAAACTTAAAGAACTGGTATCTAAAGATGTGATAACTGAAAAATATATTGAGGATATTTTAAATCGTCAAGGAGTATATTATGACTATGAGCGCATGTTGCCGGATAATTTCAAACATAATTTATGAATAACAACAATTCATTCCCACTAACATTTGGCCTGCAAAAGGCAGGCTTACCACTGATATTGACATCAGGAAAACTAAAGAACCTTTGTTTCTTAATTGATACAGGTTCAACACATAACTCCTTATTCAACTTTGTATATGAACACTTCAAGAACGAGTTTAAACTACTTGATGGTACATATAAGACAATGGGAATAGAGGGACATTATCAAGAAGTTCCCATGATTGAAGCAACATTCAATTTTGAAGGGAAGGATTATACTTCTGTTTTTGCAGTATTGGATTCTGAGGCTATAAGACAAGTGCAAGATGAGACTGGAGTACAGATTCATGGAGTAATTGGGGTACAGTTTTTAGTTGAGAACAAATGGATATTAGATTTTGAACAATATAAATGTATTATGTCATGAATGAAGATAAGTTGAGAAACAACATTAAAGCTTATATACGTGAAATGGGTATTATTATATTATATGCAATATTGTCCATTTCAATAGCTTCTCTCTTCAATATAATTTTCTGTGCAGTCAATATGCCTCCTGTCATATCTGCTGAAAATCAGAAAAAATTCGAAGAGGAATATCATGCACGGGCAGTAGAGAATCCTGTATATATGGCTTTTGGAGATATATATCTGGAATATCTGGGGAGCTACAAGTATGATTATAAAATGACCTCTATGTCAGAATTTGACAATATAAATGAGGCAAGGCAAAGAATTTTGAACTCTATTGCGGAAGATTATTCATATTATGTAGGTTGGAGTTGTCTAATTGCCTTATTTTTGATAAGGTATCTATCTAAATTTATCAAATGGCTTTACCCTAAAGAACAAAAACATGAAAACACAGAGCAATAATGAAATCTTCATCCAAATTAAAAGTTTTGGCTTTACATTTCTTCTTGACAACAAAATGAAGCATAACCTTATGAACCCTGATTTCTTGGACTTCTTTAAAGAGGAGTATCCTGCAACAGAAGAAGAATATCAAGCTAACCAAATGGCTGTTGAGAAGCTGATGAGGGAAAGTGAAGTTGCTTTTTCTATTCTTCCAGAACCTTTGAAAATTTACCTTTTCAAAGGTGTATATGAGGAAGTGGGTTATAAGGTGGTTAAGTGTAGTGATAATAAACTCAGAAGGTGTAAAGCTATAAAGTTCAACTTTAAGCATGAAGGACATCCTTACTCTGAGATATTCTATATTGATAAGAGTGTTGAAGAGGACTGTGCTATTTTAGGCTCTACCTTCTGGAGGAACCTTGTTTCTCGTAGCTAAAAGCAAGTCTTTGATTTGTATATTCGTTTTATCGGTTACTAAATTACTTCTTCCCCTGACTTCATCACCCATTTGCGCCATTATGTGGCGCAAATGGGTGATGAAGTCAGGAAAAGAGCATATATAACACATGCTCTTTTGTAGATAATCTGTTGTATATTAGTAAATTATACTTACTTTCCTAATATTCTTTTGTATTCTGTTTGATTACCGAGAATAGAGAGAGCCTTTCCTATTTCTTCATCATGAAGAGAATTATATTCTATTAAACCTTCGGAAAAATAGTAACGTTGTAT
This sequence comes from Culturomica sp., assembly GCA_031262745.1. Classification (GTDB taxonomy): domain Bacteria; phylum Bacteroidota; class Bacteroidia; order Bacteroidales; family Marinifilaceae; genus JAISHE01. Next base: position 2,582 of record JAISHE010000020.1, read on the forward strand.
AAGAAATTCTGCAAGAAATTTTGAAATATCCTCTTTAAATATTGTTGCATCACGCTCTATTGAATGTGTCAGATTTGTCTTCAATATATTCAGTTCTGCTTTATTGCTTTCGTAATATTTTTCTTCTTTAGCCGACTTTAATAATTGTTCTAAAATTTTTTGTGATTCGCTTTCGTAAGTAAAATCATGTTTCTTTAAAAACTCAATAAATGTGTCATAAATTTCATCAGTAACTTTAAATTCGGATGGTGTTGCAATATTTGAGTGTTTAAGAGCATAACTATTTACGAAATCAAAATATAAATCCTTGACGATGAGTTCAGTGATTATATTTGATAAATCTTTTGATTTAACTTCAATATCCGGCGAAATACCACCTCCGTCATATACTTTTCTGCCATCGGCAGTTAAAAATTCTCTTTTGAGAGAATCTGCAATGCGCTGCGCTACTCCCGATTCTGTTCTATGACTATAATCAATTGCTTGAATTGAGCGACCGCTTGGGATATAATATTTAGCGGTTGTTATTTTAATTTTTGTATTATATGGCAAGTCTTTAACTGTTTGTACTAAACCTTTACCAAGAGAACGTTCACCGATTAGTACTGCTCTGTCGTAATCTTGTAATGCTCCCGATACGATTTCCGACGCAGAAGCAGAATTACGGTCAATCAAAACAGCCAGCGGCATATCCGGTACAATAGGATGTTTGGTAGCGTAATACTCTTTATATAATTGACTTATGCGACCTTTCGTGTATACTATTTTTGAATATTGAGGCAAGAAAAAATTTGCAATTTCAACAGCCTGATCAAGTAATCCTCCTCCATTACCACGTAAATCAAATATTAAAGATTTTGCACCTTTGTTTTTGAGGTCAATGATGGCTTTTCTAACGTCGTTACTTGAGTTCTGAATGAAACTACTGAAAGAAATATAACCGACATTGTCGTTGATCATGCCGTAATAAGGTACGCTCGGTATTTGAATCTGTTCTCTTACTAAGGTAAATTCCATAGTACTACCTTCACGTATAATTTTGATTTTCATTGATTTGCCGGGTTGTCCTTTAAGAATTTCGCTTACATCTTCAACCTTTTTACCTTTAATGCTATTGCCATCGGCTTCAATGATAATATCTCCCGGTAGCAAACCTGCTTTTGTTGCCGGTGAGTTCTTGTAAGGTTCGCGTATGATTATATTATCTCCTTTTTTGCCTATCACAGCTCCTATACCGGCATATTCACCGGTTGTCATTAGTTTGACGTCCTCCATTTCCGATTCCGGATAATAAATGGTGTACGGATCTAATGATTTCAACATGGCTTTTGTGCCTGTATTCACGAGATTACCGGGATCTGTTTCATCTACATAGAACATATTAACTTCTCTGAAAATTGCCGAGAATATGCTTAGTTGTTTACTTATTTCAAAGTTTTTATCATCAGTTGAAAATGAAAATCCACCTATTATTAAGACTATCAGAAGAATACTGTAGATTATAATTTTCTTTGTTTTCATACGATACGTTTATTAAATTTAGTTTTCTAAGAATGAATTACAAAAGTAATGATTTTATGATTTAATAACTACAATATTTATGCTCGATTTCAGCAAAGGCATCCCAAAGTTCATTAATATTTGATGATTGCAACATTTTTATACGTAATTCACGGAAATTAGGTAATCCCTTAAACATAGCAGCAAGGTGTCGCCTTGAATGGATAATGCCACGAGGTTCGTCAAGCCATTCAACTGTCATTTTTATTTGTTCTTTAATTATACCGATCTGTTCACTAACAGATATTTCCGGTAAGATTTCTCCACTATTTAAATAATGTTTTATCTGTTTGAAGATACATGGTTTACCAATTGTGGCACGACCTATCATAATGCCGTCTACTCCATATTTGTCAAATGCGTCCTTAGCTTGTTGCGGAGAAGATATATCTCCATTACCGATAATTGGTATGTGTATGCGAGGATTTGCTTTCACTTTTGCAATAGGTTCCCAATTTGCTGAGCCTGTGTACATTTGTGAGCGAGTGCGTCCGTGTATGGCGAGTGCACGAATGCCTACGTCTTGTAGACGCTCTGCAATATCGTCAATTATAATATTTTCCATATCCCATCCGATTCGAGTTTTGGCGGTTACAGGAATATTTACTGCTTTTACAATTTGTGATGCCATCTCTACCATAAGCGGTATATTTTTCAACATTCCCGCACCTGCACCTTTCTGTGCTACCCTTTTAACGGGACATCCGAAATTAATATCAATGCAATCGGGTTTTACTGCTTCCACCATGCGTGCTGCTTCTACCATTGAGTCTATAAAACGACCGTATATTTGAATTGTTACCGGACGTTCCTCATCACGTATGGCAAGTTTCTTTAAACTCTTATCAACCGAGCGAACTAAGGCATCGGCAGATACAAATTCGGAATATAGCCAATCAGCCCCATAACGTTTGCAAAATGTCCGAAATGGAGGATTTGTTACATCTTCCATAGGAGCAAGTATTAATGGTTGTTCCGGTAAATTGATATTCAAACTATTTGTTAGAAGGCTCATCGTTAAGTTGTTGTTGGTTTATTGATTCTTCGTGTATAATATTATAGAGAGCATTTAGGAATTCTCCTCTCATATTCAATTCACTTCCTTTTTGCAGAAGTCTTGACATGATCTCGTTCCATCTATTAGCTTGTAAAATTGTTACATGAGATTGTTTTTTGTATTCACCTATTTTTTTAGAAATATTCATACGTTTACTTAGTAGAGAAAGTATTTCCAAGTCAATATCATCAATTTGCGAGCGCAAAACCTCAATCTCTTTTATAAAATCTTTTTCGATAGGAACGATATTACGAGTTTGAAGGTTTGAAATAAGAGTTGATAATTCTTTTGGCGTAATTTGTTGCGAAGCATCACTTAAAGCGTTGTTTGGAGAGTTGTGCACTTCTATCATTAAACCATTGAACCCTAAATCCATAGATTTTTGTGCAATGTCGGATATATATTTTCGATTACCTGTGATGTGGCTTGGGTCACAGAAAATAGGTAATGAAGGATAGCGACACTTCAGGTCGATTGGAATATGCCAAAGCGGAGCATTACGCAAAGCAATATTATCTCCCGTATGGAAACCGCGATGTATTGCAGCAATACGCCTTAAACCAGCCGTATAAAGACGTTTCAAAGCTCCTATCCACAAATCAATATCCGGACTAAGCGGATTTTTTACGAGTACCACAGTGTCTGTACCTTTCAAAACATTTGCAATTTCTTGAACGGCAAAAGGATTTGTTGTAGTGCGTGAACCTATCCAAAGAATGTCTATACCGGCTTTTAAAACGGCTTCAACATGTTTAGGCGTTGCAACTTCCGTGCAAGTGTACATGCCGGTAACTTCTTTCACTTCTTGTAACCAATCTAAAGCCATTTGACCGACACCTGCAAAACTTTCAGGTTGAGTGCGTGGTTTCCACACTCCCGCACGAAACACTTTCACTCCTTGTATGCTAAGTCCTTCGGCTGTAGCAATAACCTGTTTACGATTTTCCGCGCTGCATGGTCCGGCTATCAATAATGGCTTATCTTCTTCCTTCCAAATATTCCAATCATATATTGCTGAAAACTCCATAGCTTTTATGTAAAAATTTTGTGCCATAAAAATAGAAATTAATATTACTTTTGTGTCATACATCTTAATATTTTATTTATGAAGACTCCAACTCTCTATCTGGTAGATGCTTACGCACTAATTTACCGTTCATATTATGCTTTCATAAATAATCCCAGAATAACAACGACAGGCATAAATACGTCGGCAACTTTCGGTTTTTGTAATTTCATCACAGAACTTTTACAACAGGAGAAACCTGATTATATAGCAGTGGTATTTGATCCCGAAGGTACTACATTTCGCCATGAGATGTACGACGCTTATAAAGCTCATAGACCTAAGATGCCTGAGGATTTGAAAAAGTCCATTCCGTACATAAAGAAAATCATGAATGGTCTTGGAATACGTGCCGTAGAAGTTAGCGGTTATGAAGCCGATGACGTAATCGGAACTCTTGCAGTTAAAGGAGAAAAAGAAGGCTGTACAGTTTACATGATCACTCCCGATAAGGATTATGCTCAAATTGTTAGTGAAAATATATTCATGTATAAACCCGGACGAGCCGGAAATAAATCTGAAATTTGGGGAATTTCGGAAGTTCTGGATCGTTTTGGAATAGAGCGAATTAGTCAGGTTGTAGATATACTCGGTTTAATGGGTGATGCAGCGGATAATGTACCGGGTTGTGATGGTATTGGTTCTAAAACAGCGTCGCTACTTGTATCAAAATACGGTAGCATTGAAGGGATATACGAGCATATAGACGAATTGAAAGGTAAGCAACGCGAGAATCTTCTTACTTGTCAACCCACTGTAAATTTATCCAAAACGCTTGTAACGATTAATACCGAAGTACCGCTTGATGTTGAACCTTCGGAACTTGTTCGCAAGCCTGTTGAGAAATCCATACTTGAGCCGATTGTTAAGGAGTTAGAGCTTTTTTCGCTTTCACGGAAATGGTTTGACGAGATAGAAGATATACAGGTTGTAGCCTCTCGTACGTCTGAAAGTGTGAAAACATATTATAGAGATATGACCGATAATATAGATGTTTTGAAAGAAACTCTTTTATCGGCGAAAGAATATTCATTTTTTATGAAATCACCATCTAATGGTAGTTTATATAACTCTCAACCGACACTTCTCTGTTTTTCAACCGCTCCCAACACTGCCATGTGTGTAAGATGTCCTCAAAACCCTGAAAAAGTAGCGACATTGTTAGATAAATTAGATAATATATTTTCATCTGACAATAAGTTCGTTATTTCGGATGATATAAAGAATTTATTTATATGGTTTAAAGTGAATGGACACTCTTTAAACAATCAAATCTTTGATATAAAAATTGCACACTATGTACTTCATCCGGATCAATCTCACGAACTTTCGAGAATGGCATTGCAATATCTCAACTACCGTATGGATGAGAAGCAAACAAATAAACAGCAGCAATTAACTCTTTTTTTTGATGACGAATCTGAGGAAACCGATTGTAATTTTGCAGAGGAAAGTGCCGACTTGATATTTCAGTTGAAAGAAAAACTTAAAAAAGATTTGCAAACGACAGGTTTACAATCTCTTTTTGATAATGTAGAAATGCCGCTTGTGCCAGTATTGGCGGATATGGAATTTGAAGGTGTTTACATTAACAAAGAAGAATTACATCGTATGTCGGGAAATCTTCGATTAAAAACTGATAATTTAGAGCAGGAAATATATAGTATTGCCAAACACCCATTTAATATAAGCTCACCTAAACAATTAGGTGAAGTTCTTTTTGATGAGATGAAATTGGATGCCGGTAACAAGAAAACAAAAACAGGTCAATACAGTACATCGGAACAGGTACTTGTGAAAATGGCTGCAGACAATTTAATAATACAAAAAATTCTTGATTATCGTGGCTTAAAAAAATTGTATTCCACTTACACCGAAGCTCTTCCGACTTTTATAGAACCTAAAACAGGTAAGATACATACCTGCTTTAATCAAACGGAAACTGCAACGGGAAGACTTAGCAGCCTGAATCCGAATTTGCAAAATATTCCGATACGTACAGAAGAAGGTCGGCAAATTCGTAAGGCTTTTATAACTAATTCTCCTGATTATATGATTTTTACGGCTGACTATTCACAAGTAGAACTTCGTATAATGGCTCATCTGAGCCAAACGACGGAATTAATAGAAGCATTTAAAAACGATATAGACATTCATGCAGCTACGGCAGCGAAGATTTACCATGTTGCACTTGACGAAGTTACGCCTGAAATGCGTAGGCGTGCTAAGACGGCTAATTTCGGTATTATCTACGGAATATCGGCTTGGGGACTTGCAGAACGTTTGCAAATCAGTCGTAAAGAAGGTAAGGAATTAATTGACGGTTATTTTAATCTTTACCCCGGAGTGAAAAATTATATGGAAGAATCAATAGAAAAAGCCCGTAAGAAGGAATATGTTGAAACGATAATGGGACGTAGACGATATTTGAGAGATATCAACTCCAGAAATGCCGTTATTCGAGGAATGGCGGAACGTAATGCGATAAATGCTCCCATTCAAGGTTCTGCTGCCGATATAATTAAGCTGGCAATGATTTGTATTCACCGTAAAATTCTTGAAGCCGGAATGAAATCAAAAATGATTTTACAGGTTCACGATGAACTTGATTTCAAATGCCATCGCACAGAGTGTGAACAATTAGAACAACTTGTTAAGGATTGTATGGAGAATGTTGTAAATCTTTCAGTACCGCTTACCGTGAGTACAGGTTTCGGTGAAAACTGGTATGAAGCTCATTAAATGTGGTTTACATGGAAGAGATAGAACAAAATAACTTATTAACACAGCAGGATAGCGTTCGAAATGAAATAATCATTATTCCAATGAATGAACGTATGCCTTGGTATTCGATCAAGAAGAACGAGCATCTTTACGATAATCTTATTTATGTAATTATTTTCCTTACTCTTTTTGCTTTTATAAGGATTAGAGGACAATTTTTTATGCTTTGGACGAAATCTATTGTTAGTATAAAGAAAACAGCGTTAATCATAAGCGAAGGAATGATTTCCGATAGTTTTTACTACATATTAGCAGCATCTCTATCGTTCTCTGTTATATCAACAGTTATATCTTATTTATTTTTTGAACGTATCAATTTTGAAATAACCTTTTACATTTTTTCGATTCTTTGGATTTGGCAAATAATATCACTTATTATTGTGAGATTGTGTGGTTGGATTTTCAATCGTAGCAAAGTAGCAAAAGAAGCCATTGTTAATATCTGGATATTCAATATAATGACAGGAATAATAATTTCCCCTTTGCTGTTTGCATTATTTTTTGTAAAACAATTTGCAGTTGCAACATTAATAAAAATTATTATCACACTTGTAATAGTCCTTTGTCTAATGCGTATTATAAGGTGGTGTAAAATTTTCTTGGCTAATAAAGTTTCAATTTTCTATATGATTTTGTACCTTTGCACCCTCGAAGTATTTCCGATTATGGTGTTTTACAAAATGCTTAAGGAGTTACTGTAGTTGATAATCATTAAAAATTAAAGCCTTGAAACTAAAAAAAATTCTCGTATCGCAACCTAAGCCTGAGGGCGAAAAATCGCCATACTCGGATTTGGCTGATAAATTTAACATGAAAGTAGAATTCCAGCCTTTTATACAAGTTCAGGAAGTTGATGGGAAGGAATTTAGAAATACTCACATAAATATATTGGATCATACGGCAGTGATCTTCACAAGTCGTACATCTATTGATAATTTCTTCAGAGTTTGTGGGGAGTTAAGAATAACCGTGCCTGAAACCATGAAATATTTTTGCATATCCGAATCGATTGCTTTTTATCTACAAAAATACATTGTATATCGTAAGCGAAAGATTTTCTTTGGTGATAAGAGTATGGATGATATGAAGAAAATTTTACTCAAGCATAAGAATGAATTTTTTCTTGTACCTCTTTCGGATATTCATAAAGAAAATATTCCGTTACTACTTGATAATCTCAATATAAAATACACGAAAGCAATACTTTATAGAACGGTTTCGAGCGATTTGAAAGATAAGATCAACATTAAGGACTATAATGTTTTGGTATTCTATACTCCATCCGGAATAAAATCTCTTTTCCAAAATTTCCCTGATTTTCAACAGGAAAGTACCATTATAGCTGCTTTTGGTAACGCTACGGCTGAAGCAGTAGAACAAGCAGGTTTACGTTTGGACGTAAAAGCTCCTACTCCTGAAAATCCTTCGATGACAATGGCTATCGAGAAATTCATTAAGCAATATAATAAAGAAAACAAAATTAAATCATAAGTGTTTGATGCTTAAAACACTTGGCAAATCAGAACGTATCAAGCATACAATTCTTTTTGAAGAACTTTTTGCGTCAGGAGAAAGTTTCATTAAATATCCTTTGAGAATTGTTGTAAAAAAATCTTCACATACGACACATGATGTTAGATTGAGATTTGGTGTCAGTGTAAGTAAAAAGAAATTCAAATCTGCTGTCAGTAGAAATCGAGTAAAGCGGTTGATACGTGAGTCTTATCGTCTAAATAAGGATATACTTATTAGTGTCATACCTGAGGGAGAAACCTACGATTTACTTTTTATCTTTTTATCTGATACATTACCTGTTTACTCTAAAATCGAAACAGCAATGATACATGCGCTGGAAACATTGCAAAAACGATTAACAACATAGTCGTTAGCAATAATTAGTCAAACGTTTTATGAGAAAGTTTGTACATATTTTAAGGGATGCAATAGTTTTCATCCTTCTTTTGCCGATATTCTTCTATAAACGTTGTATTTCCCCTTTTATTCCTCCTTCTTGTCGTTATACACCGACCTGTTCTCAATATGCGATAGAGGCATTACGTAAACACGGACCAATCAAAGGATTGTGGTTAAGTATAAAAAGAATTTTCTCATGCAACCCTTGGGGCGGTAGTGGCTATGATCCTGTACCTTAAGGTCTAATTGTCAAAACTGAGGAAGAGTCTGTCCCAAAAGGGCAGACTCTTGTTTGTATGTTTATACAGCGATTTTGCTCGAAAATTTTTCGACAGACGGATTTTTTGAAAGGGAAAAATCAAAAAACATAAAAAAATCGAAAAAAAACCGATTTAAAACCCACGTCCAAATAAAAAAGGAGGTAAATTGTCGATATGAAATAAAACAACTTTTATGACAATGTCCAAACAATTTATCACATCATACGCACAAAGCCGTTCCTCTTCTGCAACGACCGAAACATCCGATACGGGATTTTATACTCTTTCAAACATTATTCAACCTTATAAATTGCAAAAACAATGACTAAAGATAGATTATTATACTTATTAAAATACTCCCATTGCTTAGTGAGCGGATGCGATAGCTCTGAAACCGGATTTTTAGGTTCTGAAAATAGATTTAGAAGCTCTGAATTCGGATTTAGAAGCTCCTGCTATGGATGTGATTGTTATAAAAATGGGTTTTTAAGGCATAAAACCGGTGGCGTGGGTTATAAAATTGAATTTGTGGATTCCTATTCCGGATTTTTAAGCTCTGAAACCGGATTTGTGGGTTCTGAAATTGGATTTAGAAGCTCCGAAATCGGATTTTTAGGTTCTGAAAATAGATTTAGAAACTCTGAATCCGGATTTAGGAACTTCGAAAATAGATTTAGGGAATATGAAATTGTTTGTTTCACACGCATAAAGAGTGGGCGTTATATAATTATATTTTATTAACAATTAAAATCATTTAATATGACAGGATACAATTTTGTACCGGGCACAGATGCCCAATTTGATCCTTGGCAGAGTGTTTTAGTTGACGTAGTTCAAAAAAATGCGGAAGTGTGGTCTATCCCGATTGATGCCGTTACGGCAACAACCGAACTTCAAAAGAAGTGGAAAGACGCATATTCCGTTTTTATGAATCCCGAAACAAAGACATCTTCTGTCGTGCATTTAAAAAATGCTACCCGCAAAGAGTATGAAACGCAATTGCGCATGTTTATTAAATCCTACATCAC
>JAISHE010000061.1 GCA_031262745.1 Culturomica sp.
ATAAGGTATTAAAAGGTGTCTATGGCAAAGGGGATCCACCTCTATCCATTCCGAACAGAGAAGTTAAGCCCTTTCACGCCGATGGTACTGCCGACAGGTGGGAGAGTAGGTAGATGCCAAATTTAGAAAGAAGTCCGAATTATAATAGTTCGGGCTTTTCTTTTTTTGTGGGTTATAAACGATTTTATATTTCATAAAATCTTAATAATCTACATAAACTTAAAAAAATAGCAGTAGTTTTGTGAGTAATAAATATGATATTCAAACAAAAGAGTTTAAAATATGATAAAATCAATGACCGGTTTCGGAAAAACAACTATTGAAACGCCGAATAGGAAGATAGTTGTTGAAATGAAAAGCCTTAATTCTAAGCAGTTAGATGTTTTTACAAAACTCCCTAATCTTTATAAGGAAAAGGATTTAGAAATACGTAATATGATTAAGGATAAGTTGGGTAGAGGGAAGATTGATCTAACAGTTTATTTTGATTGTTCCGAAACGGAAAAAGAAGTGATGATAAATAACAAAATAGTTGAGCAGTATTATCATCAAATCTTGTCAATCTGTGATAATCTTGGGATAACAGCAAATGCGAATGAATGCCTACAAACAGTTATGACATTTCCGGAAACCTTTAAAACAAAAGTTGAAGAATTGGATAATGATGAATGGTTGTTATTGAAACAAGGGGTGGAAGAAGCTGCGGAGGCGGTGAATAATTTTAGAGAACAGGAAGGGGAAATATTGATTGCCGATGTGATTACAAGAGTGGAAATGATTGAAAATTTTTCGGCTGGGATACCGGAATTTGAAGTTGACAGAATTAATGTGGTAAAGAAGAAACTTGAAGAAAAATTAAAGGAATGGACTGATATTCAGAATATAGACGAGAATCGTTTGGAACAGGAATTAGTTTATTACCTTGAAAAATTGGATATAACCGAAGAAAAAGTTCGCTTGAGTAATCATTGCAAATATTTCAAAGAAACTGTCATAAAGGAGGAAGCACCCGGCAGAAAACTCGGATTCATTGCTCAGGAAATGGGACGTGAAATAAATACAATCGGTTCTAAAGCCAATGATTGCGAAATCCAAAAATTGGTTGTGAATATGAAAGACGAATTAGAAAAAATCAAAGAACAATGTCTTAATATATTGTAAATTACGATGGAGAAAGTAATAATCTTCTCTGCACCGAGCGGTTCAGGTAAAAGCAGTATCATAAATAATCTTCTCAATGGTAAATTGCCACTTGAATTTTCTATTTCTGCTACCAGCCGTAAGCCGAGAGGTGAAGAACAAGACGGCAAAGAGTATTATTTTTTCTCTCGGGAAGAATTTAAGCAACGTATTGCCGATGATGAATTTTTGGAATGGGAAGAGGTTTATGCAGGTTGTTTTTATGGTACTTTGAAAACAGAACTCGAACGAATTTGGATGAAAGAGAAAGTTGTGTTATTCGATGTGGATGTTATTGGCGGGCTAAACATAAAAAAAATCTTTGGAGATAAAGCATTAGCTATATTTGTAGAACCGCCTTCTATTGAAGTTTTGAGAGCACGTTTGAACAAACGTGCTACGGATACCACTGAAAAGATAGAAGAGCGCATTGCTAAGGCTGAATTTGAATTGGGATTTGCCAAAGAATTTGATGTGATAATTGTCAATGAAAATCTTTCCTTAGCCCAAAAAGAAGCGGAGCAACTAATAAAGAAATTTATAGAAGACTGAAAGATGATAGGACTTTTTTTCGGTTCATTTAATCCCATTCATAAAGGACATGTAGGTATAGCTAAACACATTTTGGATAACAAATTATGTTCCGAAGTATGGTTTGTTGTCAGTCCGCAAAATCCTATGAAAAAAGATACGGATTTAATGGACGAGATAAAGCGAGCAGAAATGGTGGCAACAGCTATTGCAAATGAAGATGGAATGAAGCTCTGCGATGTGGAATTGAAAATGCCTAAACCTTCATATACGGTAGATACTCTAAGAAAATTGTCTGTTGATTACCCTCAGCTACAGTTTGCAGTTATAATGGGTGAAGACAATTTGCCGTATTTTCATTTCTGGAAAGATTATAATGGGATTTGTGAAAACTATCGAATTTTGGTTTATCCGAGAAGTTATGCTCACACTACCGACGAATTTGGAGCAAAGGAAATGGAATGCGGGAATATTTTGCGTATAGATGCACCGTTATTTCCTGTGTCTTCAACGATGATAAGAGAAATGATAAAGAGAGGTGATGAAGTTAGAGAATATTTACCTGACGGAGTTGCAGAACTTTTGAACTGTAACTAAAAAGAGACTGCCCTAATGGACAATCTCCCCTTAACAATAATTACAAACACTATATAATTAAAAAAGTAGTCAACTTTTAAGCTTTGTGTCTATGATCGTCGGAAACAGTTAGTTTCTTTCTGCCTTTTGCTCTTCTGCTTGACAATACTGCCCTACCATTTGCGGTAGACATTCTTTCTCTGAAACCATGTTTGTTTCTTTTCTTTCTATTAGATGGTTGAAATGTGCGTTTCATCGTATTTTCTTTTTATTTTTTTTAACTTCTTTTTATAGAACAACTTACAAGTCTTTTTTTGCCCTGAATATTATACTATGTGTTGTTGTTTGTTTGAACGGAAGCGGTTATCTCCACTTTCGGACTGCAAAAATATATTTTTTTTACTTTCAACCCAAGAAAATGTGAGAAAAAAATTGTAAAATTGTAACCTGAAATCAAAAATGACATAAAATGTTTGAAACTAATAGTAGATTACAATTGAAAGGAAGCGACTTTGCCGGTGGCAACGGTAAGCATAAGACAGCCTTATATGTATTAAGAAACCAAAACGATTTAGAAGTAGCAGTTACGAATTTCGGCGCACGTATCGTTGCAATACTAACTCCTGATAGGAGTGGGAACTTTGCTGACGTCGTACTCGGATATGATACTTTGAGCGATTATAAGACAGGTGAACAAGCTTATTTCGGTGCAATCATAGGTAGATATGCCAATCGTATATCCGGCTCCAAATTCAGTTTGAACGGTGATAAATATCTTTTAAATAAAAATGAGGGTGAAAACATTTTACATGGTGGTAACTTTGGTTTTCATGCGGTAGTGTGGGACGTAGTTGCTTATAGTGAGAATATGATAGAGATGCGCTATTTATCGCCGGACGGAGATGCGGGTTTCCCGGGTAACTTGAAAGTCAATTTAATTTATGAACTATCCAATGATAATACTCTGATAGTTAAATATGAAGCGACTACCGATAAAGATACGTTTATCAATATGACTCAACATTCATATTTTAATTTAAGAGGAGTTGATAAGCAGGTTGATTCGGTTGAAAGTTACAATACCTTATTTAATTCTGATTATTTTCTTCCTATTGATGAAGCTTGTATTCCTACGGGCGAAATATTGTCTGTTAAAAATACTCCTTTTGATTTTACATCACCGCATCAAATCGGTGAAAGAATAAAGGATTTCTCAAATCATCAAATGTATATAGCTAAGGGTTATGACCATTGTTTTGTGTTGAATAAAAAGAATACTTTAAATGAAGAATTTGCTGCAAAGGTAGTAGATACGGTGTCGGGAAGGACTTTGGAAGTTTTCACCACACAACCGGGAATGCAGTTCTACACTACAAACGGCATAAAACCGACAAAAGGAAAATATGGCATGGTTTATTCAGATCATTCGGCTTTTTGCCTTGAAACGCAGCATTTCCCCGATAGTCCTAACTGTGCTTATTTCCCGTCGACACTTTTGAGAACGGGGCAAACATATTCTCATAGTTGTTCATATAAATTCGGAGTAGAAGGTTAAGGTTTTAACTTAACCCTCCACCGAATTCCATAAGATAAGCCTTGATAAAATCGTTAATACCTCCGTCCATCACAGCTTGCACGTTTGAAGTTTGGTAGTTGGTGCGATGGTCTTTCACGCGTCTGTCGTCAAAAACGTAGCTGCGTATTTGCGAACCCCATTCGATTTTTTTCTTGTTGCTTTCTACCTTTTGCTGTTCAGCCATGCGCTTTTGCAAAGCACGGTCGTAGAGCATTGATTTCAACAATCGCATTGCATTTTCGCGATTATCCAACTGTGAGCGGCTTTCGGTGTTTTCTATTAGGATTTCTTCCGTTTCTCCTGTGTCGGGATCTTTATAATTGTAGCGAAGTCGCACGCCGGTTTCGACCTTGTTAACATTTTGACCGCCTGCACCGCCCGAACGGAATGTATCCCAAGAAATATCAGCCGGATTTATAGCCACTTCTATTGTGTCGTCAACGAGTGGAGTTACGAATACGGATGCAAAAGACGTCATACGTTTCCCTTGTGCGTTGAAAGGAGAGACTCTCACTAAGCGATGTACGCCGTTTTCACTTTTCAAATAACCATAGGCATAGTCGCCTTCTATTTGCATGGTAACAGTCTTTATACCGGCTTCATCACCGTCTTGCAGATTGCTTACGGTTAATTTGTAGCCGTTGTCTTCAGCCCAGCGCATATACATACGCATAAGCATTGATGCCCAGTCTTGGCTTTCCGTGCCACCTGCACCGGAATTGATTTTGAGCACACAACTCATTGAATCGGCTTCCTGACGCAACATATTTTTAAGTTCCAATTCTTCGATCAGCTTCAGCGCAGCTGTATATGCAGAATCAACTTCTTCTTCCGTTGCTTCGCCTTCTTTTGCAAAGTCGAAAAGAACATTCAAATCACCGAGTGCACGGAGTACTTCTTCGTAACCGCTGATCCAGTAGCGCAATTCTCTGACTTGTTTCATCACCTTTTCCGCTTCTTTCTGATTTGTCCAGAAATCCGGTGATTGAGTACGGAGTTCTACTTCCTGTAATTCTATTTTCTTATGTTCGATGTCAAAGATATCTCCTCAATGCGTCACCACGCATTTCAAGCTCTTTTATATGATCGATAGTAATCATGTAGTTATTTAATTTTATTAGTATCTAAACTTAAAGGTTGCTCACCCTGATAAACAGTTGAAGGATTAGAATTATAGATGCCGTCTATACGTTGATGAATAGCATCTGCAAGTTCCGTTTGACCGAATGCACGAGCGTATCTTTCCATAGTTTCAACTATATATCTACTTTCTCTTTCACCTCTCACAACTTCCGAATCCATTCGCTCGGTGGGATGTAAAGAATTAAAATAGCGTAATTCCTGATAATGAAAATCAACAAACTCTTTTAAGAGATTATTTGCTTTTTCCGTTTCACTTAAGTTATAATAGAGTGGAATGTAGTTCACGAGAGAGAAATCCAACGGTATTTGAGTTGTAGGCAGTTCGTAAAGACTTTTATCAAGAACTTCTACGGCTTTTTCTTTTTGACCTTTGTTTGCCAACTGGTCGCCGAGACGCAGCATAGTGTTTCTCAATCGCATAACGCTCACGGTATTTCTATGGAAATTATCAATATTCACATTAGGATCTTTGATATTATCCCAATCGAATTTATTCATAACATTATCATACAGAATAGAATCATTCACAATACCGTAGTCGCCGTATTGGCTGGAAGAAGGAGTTTTAACGGGCACTAAACGATATGCCGCTCCCTCCAATTGGAAATAATCTTGGAATCCCATGTAGGAATCGGCACCAAGACCGATACCGAAATAAATCGGGCGTTCCCAATTATTATTTGAAATAATATCTAAAACCATCCATTGCGACTTGTTAATGTAATTACCGGAGAGAGAGATTTCCACTCTGTCTACTATGCGGTTAGCAAATTCCTTAGAAACAGTACCGTTGGCAAGAACCTTCTCCTTATCAACAGGTAGATACACCTTGCGTGAGGGAATATAGTCCATCGCTTCGTTATAGCCTTGCATGCGATATTTTGTGTTTTGTTTATCGCTTGCTAAGAAGTCGATAACCTCCTTCATATTTTGCGGAGTTTTAAAACGCTCTACTATAGGCACAATATCGCGTACTCCGTCATGGTATTGAGATTCGTTTACCGAAAGATTCACTTTTTCGCTTTCATAAGCCTTGCGGTTAATTTGGTCGATGTACCACGCACCGGCAAGCAAACTGAGGTTAACTATGCGTATATCCCTGCGAATGCCCTCAACTTCCTGTGCATACCAGAGCGGGAAAGTGTCATTGTCGCCGTAGGTAAACAAAATCGCATTCGGCTCACATGAAAAGAGGTAATCTTTAGCGTATGCAAGAGTTGCGTAACGATTGGCACGAGTGTGGTCATTCCAATTTTCGGCAGCCATGTTAATCGGTAGTGCAAAGAGACACACTCCGGTAACGATGACAGATGATGTGGTTGCCGGCAATTTCTTTTTGAGCATTTCCCAAAGCGAAAGCGTGCCAAGCCCTATCCAGATGGAGAAGGCATAGAAAGAGGCTGCATAAGCATAATCTCTTTCACGAGGTTCGCGTGGCGGTTGGTTAAGGAAAACGATAATTGCAAGTCCTGTCATAATAAACAGCAGCATCACAATCCAAAAATCCTTTTTTCCGCCCTTTCCTCTTCGGTATTGATAAAACATTCCTATTAAGCCGAGCAGGAACGGCAGCATATAGAACTTATTTAAACTTTTGTCGGTTTTCATTTGGTCGGTGGCATACTCCAAATTGCCGAGACGCATTTCGTCCAAGAACTTTATACCGGTAATCCAATTACCGTTGCGTATGTCGCCGAATCCTTGATTATCGTTTTGTCTACCGGAGAAATTCCACATGAAATAACGCCAATACATGTGGTTCAACTGATAGCTGAAAAAGAATCTCATATTATTACCGAAAGAGGGAGCCTGTTTCCTTTCTCCGTTAACGGTGTAGATACGTCCGTTAGGCGTGCCGCCCCAACGTTCATACTCGTCTTCGTAGTATGAACGCTGTCGGCTGTGCATACGTGGAAATACGGTGCAAAATCTGTCGTCATACACATATTCCAAACGATGACCAACAACTTCATATTTGCCGGTTCTTTTGTTTTGATAATAAATGGCTTCTTTTTCTTCCGTATTTAAAATCGGCGCATTATAGTAGGGACCATACAAAAGGGGAGAGTCGCCGTATTGTTCGCGGTTGATATAAGAAAGCAGAGAAAACACATTGTCGGGACTATTTTCATCAATAGGCGGATTACTGATTGAACGTATCACTACCATTGAATACGAGGAGTAGCCGATGAGTATCACCATAAAGCACGACAAAACGGTGTTCAACACAACCTTATGATGTTTAAACGAATAACGTATACCGAAAATAAGTCCGGCTATAATCAAGAGTGCATAGATAATAACGCCTGTGTTGAAAGGTAATCCGAAAGAATTTGTGAAAAGCAATTCAAACCAGCATGCCACCTTAATAATCCCCGGTATGAGCATGAAATTGACAAATCCCAGTATCACCATGCTCACGAGGAAAGTTTTAATAATTCCTGCTTTTGTGGTTTTATACTTTTTGAAATAATAGACAAAAACAATTGCAGGAATGGCAAGCAAGTTAAGCAAGTGGACACCGATAGACAAGCCCATGAGGAAGGCAATCAATATGAGCCAACGGTTTGAATAAGGTTCGTCGGCAACATTTTCCCATTTTAGAATTGCCCAAAAGACAACTGCCGTGAATAAAGATGATAGAGCATAAACTTCACCTTCGACGGCAGAAAACCAGAAAGTGTCGGTGAATGTATAAAGCAGTGAACCGATTAAGCCGGCACCCATGATTGCAAAAAGTTGAGAAAGCGACATTTCTTCATTCTGTTTCACCACTAATTTACGTGCCAAGTGGGTGATTGTCCAGAAAAGGAAAAGCACCGTGAAAGCAGAAGAAAGTGCCGAAAGATAGTTAACCATAAGAGCAACCTGTCCGGAACTTGGTGCAAAAATTGCAAAAAGTCGCGAAAGAATCATGAAAAGCGGTGCTCCGGGAGGGTGTCCCACTTGCAAACCGACAGATGTGGTTATAAACTCTCCACAGTCCCACAAACTTGTAGTTGGTTCGCATGTTAAAATGTAGGTAACGGCAGCTACAAGGAATGCTGCCCATCCGGCAGAATTATTAATGAGTTTGTAACTCAAATTGGGAAAATCTTTTACTTTATACATTTATTCAAATATTTAAGGCACGAAAATAATTATTTTGATTGAATTATTCCTCTTTTTTTTGTGGTAAGTGGAAAAAGTTTTACATTTGCACCGCAATTGGAGAATTTCACTGACCTATTGTGTAATGGTAGCACAGCAGATTTTGGTTCTGTCAGTCCAGGTTCGAATCCTGGTAGGTCAACGAAAGCCCGGATGGCGGAATTGGTAGACGCGCTAGTTTCAGGTACTAGTATCTTTACGGATGTGCAGGTTCGATTCCTGTTTCGGGCACGAACAGAAGCCCAAGTGGTGAAATTGGTATACACGCTACTTTGAGGGGGTAGTGGACGCAAGTCCGTGCAAGTTCAAGTCTTGTCTTGGGCACACTTCGTATGATTTTTTATACATGGAAAAGAGTCAAGTTGTTTTAAATGCAATTTGATTCTTTTCTTTTTTATATCGGACATACCGCGCACAAAAAAAGCAGATGAACATTGTTCTTGCTTCATAAACCTCAAACACTTACAAAAAAAGGTTTAATCCGCTCGGACAAAAGTCCATCTGCCTGTTGCTACCTCATTAGAGGCGTGATACCATACGCTCAACCATTTTCATGGTATTTTCCCCTCGTAGGGGCAACCCTCGTGGTTGCCCTGTTGTTTGTTACCCCCTTGTTATTTTGGGCAACCATATCATTGGGCAACCACAAGGGTTGCCCCTACGGCACCACGCTGCTTTGGATCTCGCCGAACTGCCCCATCTCGCCTTTGGTGTTTTGCCATGCGAGGGCAAAATAGACCAACTTACTGCGCTCCTGTTCGGTGAACTCCAATGTTATGGGCGATTTGGTGTCCAAGGCGGAATGAGTAAACACGTCTATGCCGCTTGGGGGCGTGTCGCTAACTATCCATTTAACCACTGCTCCCTGTACACCCGCAGGTTTGGCACGGTGGTCGCTACCCGAATCTCGGAAAGAGATGGTGAGGCAGCGAATCTTGTTGCGGTCAATCTCTGTTACGTCGGGAACTGTGTCAGGAACAGGCACCGACGTGCGAGTGGTCTTATGAAGCGGCAAACCCATAGCCATTTTATCCTCATCGCTCACTTTAAGATTGTAAGAGATGTAGTACTTCACTACCATACGCACTTGTTTTTCATACTCCTTTCGGGCAACGTTCTTAGACTGTACCGTGATACTCGTCTTTGTTACGGGATTTTCTACTACAGAATACGTGGTTTCCCATTTGGTTTTAAGTTCCGACGTTGTTAAAACCACATCGGAGGGAATACCCCAAGTTTCTGCATTCTTTTCAATTGAATTGAACCAAACACCTTGCCAGATGTTGAATTGAGCATCCGGACGAGGAATAAAATCGACTTTATTCATAATACATCATTTTAATTATTA
>JAISHE010000069.1 GCA_031262745.1 Culturomica sp.
ACCGATGAGTTAAAGATTTCGGATAGGTCGAGAGACACGGTTGCAGACACAAGAGACAGCACCGTTGGTTTTCGGGCGGTTCATACGTTTGGCAGCAGTAGCGTAAGAGTAAATGCGGGCATAATAACTGTGTCTGTGCTAAATTGTACGGGGTTGATCACGGTTTCCGACAGCGTTGGGGCAAGAGTAACGTGGAACGGTGCAGCTGTAGATGTGCCTGTCAGTTACGTTTGGTACGTCAAAGAAGGCATTGAAGGTTCTTGGACTTTGATTCCCGATAAAGTGGAGGCGGATTTGGTTGACTACACACCCGCAATTGCTGTTAGCGGAGCCGGCGGTACGGTTACGTTCAAACGTAAGGCAGTTAGTGCTGTGGGAGAGAGAGAAAGCAGCGAAGTTACTACTGCAATTCCTAATATGGCTATTACCTTTAGTCCGACAAGTGCGAAACTTGATGCTTGCGGACCCGGCAGCGTTATAGCAAGTATTCCTTACTCTCCTACACCTCCCGTTTTCACATGGACAACGGAAACGGGCACCAAAACAGGTTCAAGCTACACTCCGGCGTACACTGATTTCTCTGACGGCACTTTGACTGACAGGAACGTAACCATAGAATGTCTTGTGAAAGTGGGAATTTGCAGCAATACTGATACTTTAACTGTGGCAGTAACGGCTCTTCAACCTGAACTCATTTTCAGTTGCGGCACTCGCTTCACGGACAGCAGGGACAATCAGGTTTATTCGACGGTAAAGATCGGCACTCAGTGTTGGATGACTAAGAATATGAATATCGGTACGTATGTAGCCAGTACAAATTACACCACTCATCAGACAGCCGGCATTCAAAAAATATGTGCCTATAATAATGAAAGCAATTGTGATACTTACGGCGGACTTTACAGTTGGACAGAGGCAGTGAATGGAGAACAGACAGGTACGGGTGAAGCAACTACTGCCACTGCTTATAATCGGAAATGCGCCGTAGATGGTAGCGGACATACACAGGGCATTTGTCCCGACGGTTGGCATGTTCCGAGCGATGCGGAGTTTCAGGCTTTGGAGATGTATCTTGGTATGTCTCCTTCCACAGCTAACACTACCGGTTTTCGTGGTACGGATGAGGGACGCAAATTAAAAAGTATAGATTTGTGGACAGTTACTCCCACTTATGGCACTAACACCTCACTTTGGGACGGGCGCCCGGGTGGCACCCGGTGGTACACCGATGGTACGTTCAACCTCGTTGTCGATAACGGCATGTGGTGGTCGTCATCAGAGGATAGTTCTTCAACTGCGTGGAACCGGGATATGAGTGCCCACTACGCTTCAGTCGCCCGTAACATCAGCCATAAGTCGTTCGGCTTCTCCGTCCGTTGTCTGCTAAATTAGCGGTTTCGTAGGGGCGTATGGCATACGCCGGATGTCGATGTTGCGTATTTTTGGGCGTATGCCATACGCCCGTACATGTTCGTAGGAACTGCCGGAGGACAACAAGCCTCTCGCTAAGGACAACGAGTCGCTCACTAAGGACAACGAGCCTCTCACTAAGGACAACGAGTCGCTCACTAAGGACAACGAGTCGCTCGCTAAGGACAACGAGTCTCTCACTAAGGACAACGAGCCTCTCACTAAGGACAACGAGCCTCTCACTAAGGACAACGAGTCTCTCACTAAGGACAACGAGAGGCTCGTTGTCCTTAGCGAGAGGGGATTAATCACATAAAAAACTCAGGGTTGCCCTTATTAACGAGCAACCCTGAGCCATTTGAATGAGAACTACTTAAATCTAAAACGATGTATATAATCTAAACTCATTGGCGGGAATGGAGATCGTTTGAGAAACGCCATTAACATCAAGAGTTGTATTACTCATATATTCCGTCCATATACCGGTAGTTGGAAATGGTACGTTAATACTTCTATTTTCATTTGTGAAATTACCTGCCACAACAACTTTTTTACCGTCAGCTGATTGCAGAGTTATAAAACGACCGCCCGTCCAATCGGTGATTGCCACTTGCCATGACATAACTACTGAAGAAGCAAATAATTCCGGATGATCGAAGCGCAATTTTATCAATTTTGCATAAGTGTCATGCAATGCACGACGTTCAGGCACATCGTAATATTCCCAATGGAGTGGTTTCTTACCGGTACGACCGTTTTCGTCTATTGAAACGTCATAGCCCAATTCACCAAACTGCCAAAGCATTTTAGGACCTGCAACGGTGAAGAAAAATGCAGCATTAACCTGCAACTGCTTCATTTTTGCACTAAGATCTGTTTTCAAAACGCCGTTACCGTAGGTTGACTGCCGATAGGCTTCACGCTCTTCGTCATGACTTTCCATATATCCTACCCAAGAACCGAAAGGCATCGTGGTGCCCTGAGTTGTAAGAGCCGTGAAAGCACTGCTTTCCGTCCAGCCCATAGCCGATTGACCGTAGGCATAGTTGACATTGCGCCACATTTTCATGCCTGCCTGCCCAAAGACTTTCTCTTCGTTTTCATCGGTGAAAAGTTCCAATATCACGCATGCTTTGGGATTTGCTTCCATGACAGCCGAATGATAATCTTTTAATATTACCACACGTGAAGCGTCATAGCGTGAAGCTGTATTTTCATCGCTACTGTTTTGCGTGAAACCTTTTGCAAGATCAAAACGGAAACCGTCAAATTTATATTCATTACATAAGAACTTCAAATTTCGCTTAACGTATTTACGAACGACCGGTGATTCATGGTTGAAATCGTTAAAAACACTAAAAGGATGTGGTGCATCCGTATTAAACCAAGGATTATCAACCGAAGGTTTTCCTGCCTCACTGTTCCAATACATTTGCACATAAGGAAATTTTGTTACCGCATGATTATAAACCACATCCAAAATAACTGCAATACCTTTTTTATGACATTCATCTATAAAATTCTTGTACTGTTCTTTGGTTCCGTAAGCCTTATCCATTGCAAAAAAGAAATCGGGATTGTAGCCCCAACTGTCGTTTGCTTCAAACTCCTGAACAGGCATCAATTCTATTACATTAACACCCAAACTTTTCAAATAATCCAACTTAGCCAATGCACCTGCCAAATCACCCGTAGCACTAAAATCTCTTAATAACAATTCGTAGATAACCAGATTGTTCTTATCGGTAATTTCAAAATTCGTAACCTGCCAATTGTAGGGTGTAGACTGAATTTTAAAAGTCGAAATAATTCCGTTAGTTTTATCTGCAGGATAAGTGCGCAAGTTGGGATATGTCGAAGCCGGTATATACTGATCGTCCGGATCAAGCACCTTTTCCGTATAGGGATCCGCAAGTCGCATATTTCCGTCCGAACTTTTCACGTAGTACTGAAATGCGTACTCTGTGGAAGCATCCAAACCTGTGAGAGTCAACCACCAGCAACCGGCAGATTCATCACGTTTCATCAACGATGAATTGCTTATTGTCCAATCGTTGAAATCACCTATAACATAAACGGCATCTTTTCTCCTACCTTGCTTGTCGAGATCATAAAAAACTAATGTTACCGTTGTAGAATTGATGATGTTTATCCCTTCTATAACACCGTCGGGAAGTGGTTGTTCGGTAATCGTAACATTGCCCATATTGTCTTTGACCGGAAAGAAATAATCGGCGTCCTGACCTTTTTTCAAACCGTCAGCACTTCTAACCACCACGCCTACCTTTGAAATCGGGTCATTCGCAGTCGCTCCGAACCATGTTCTTAATGTAGGTGAAAGTGTCAAACTCCAAACGTTGTTTTCTTCCTTCACCATTTTACATTTGGCAATATTCTCATCCCATTCGGCAGGTACATATAGCCAATTGCTACCTTCCACCACTCCTATATGAGCGTAGACATCGCCTGTGTAACCATACAAGGCGGAAGACTTAGGAGCCTTGAAAATAATCTTAGACTCTTCATTGTCTCTTAGCGTGTCTTCGGGTATACTATGGAAACCTTCGGATAGCCCCGGTTCGGGAGGTTCGGGTGTAGGTACGGGCACATCACTACTGCTCGAACATGACCACAAACTCCAAATCATCAATAATAAAACGTAACAATAAGTTCTCATATCACATATTTAAAAGCAAGGGCGTCGGTTTCAGCAACACAACGCCCTTACTATTTACAAACTTCAATTATTGTATTCTTCCGGTGCCGTCACTAAATTTGAGGTAAGCCTTTTTACCTGCCGTAATATTGACACGTTCCTGATCGCCACCGTTTCCACGATAAGCAATTTTACCATCAAGAATCATAAATTCCGTCTTCCACCAGTCGGCATTCGGTAATTTTACACACATTCTTAATTCACCGTCTTTGATGAAAGCAGGTGATTCAAACTCACCGTTTGCCGTTGCGGGCACAGTGAACAAGTTCAACGAATTGCCTGCAATATTATCCCATTCACCTGTGGCAGCAGCTCCCACCAACCAAACTTCCGGATCGTAGAAATCAACAGTGTTACCACCGTCTGTGTTAACCACAACAATATACCAGCCAGCTTTACCTACTTTGATATTGCCTTCATTTTCCGTCAGATTAGCTTTTGCCTTAGCTTCATCCGTTACCGCAGAGAAACCGAAGTCTTTACCGCTCCATGCTTTTTCCGGTGAAAACTTAATCTCCGCATTGGCAGCAAAATAATTAATCGACCAGAAGCGTTTTTCACCGTTCACTATCGTCATCGAAGCTCCAACCGAATTCCAATCCCATCCCCACGGAGAACCAATGATAAACATTGTTTCAACAACATCGGAAATAGTGTAGGTGTAAGCTTTCATATCAAGAGTAATTTTCTTTTTGCCGGTGGTGGCAATGATAATCGCATCTGCTTCATTTCCGGCTTCGGAGATTTTCAAAGTACCTGTTACATCAGTGCCGTGACCGGCTTCCGCACCCAACAACAGTTGCCAGAAACTATCGGAACCCACTGCCGTTGACGGAACAATCTTTATATTCTGATTTTCTGCGGTAGTTTCCAATTGCAATTCAAAGATACTGTCTCCTACGGAAGTGAATTTAATCAACGCATCCGTTTTCCATTCGTTAGGATCTCCGATAAGATAATAATCAGCGGCTATCGGCAACTGTTCTGTTTCAACGGACACCGACAATCCGGAAGCTTCAACGCGAATAGCCTGACCTTCGGCAGAAGTGATAATGGCAACAATCTTTAAAGAAGCTTCCACCGTTTGATGAGCTTTGCCGAACATCGACCAAATGGCATTACGCAATTCTTTAGTATTGACTTTAATCTCAGAGCCAACTACACCGTAAGCCATTGCAACCGATTTTTCGTCATCATCGGTTAAAGTTACTTCATACTTAACCGAACCGCCTTCAAGCGTTGTTATTTCCGATATATTGGCTACAACCACAGAGTCTGTAGAAACAGTTCCGAGATTGATGTCGTCCACACCGTTGTTATTAACAGAGAAAGTTAAGTTTACCGGTTCTTCCTGAGGATAACCCTGAGGCTCCGACCAGTCGGAATAGTCCTCATCGCAAGCGGCAAACAGTATGCCTACAAGCAACATTAGATATATTGTTAATTTTTTCATTTTTCTACAATTTAGAATTAGTTAATACTACCCGTCCCGTTCGTGAAATTGATAGACAACGTCTGACCGGCTGCTCCGGCTACACGTGCTTGGTCACCACCTGCACCACGATATTCCAAAACTCCGTCGAATACCATGAATTCGGTATGCCACCAGTCATGACCCGGCAAAACAATAGATGCACGAATTCCACCTTCACCACTTGCAGAAGTGAATACAGGCGATACGAAATCTTGATTAGGTCCCAAAGCTACATTCGGTACAGTGAAGCTATTACCGTCGCCGGCACCCCATTGACCGCCTATTACGTCTCCGCAGAGATATACGTTGGGAGGAAGAAGTTGAAGATTATAAACATATTCATGATTTTCAACCGTTACGGTTAAAACAACAATGTACCAACCGGGGTTACCAACTTCAATATTACCTCCGTTATCTTTCAAATCACCCAAAGCTAAAGAAGCTTCATCAATGCTAACGCCACTGAAACCTACTTCAGTACCATTCCAGTCTTTCACATAATTAAACTTAATTTGAGCGTTATCTCCATCAAAATTATCTCCTGCTTTACCGAGATATTGTACAGCCCAGAACTGACCTGGTGTGCCGTATACGGGTACCATAGTAACGCTATTGTTCCAATCCCAATTGCCGGCTACGTTACCTATCATATACATATTTTCGGGAGCCACAAGGTCTTCAATTGCATAATAAGCTTTCACTCTATCCAATGTAATACTGTTGGAAACACATTCACCCATTCCGTTACCCAACTGAGCCGTGAGGCGGAAGTGTAACGGAAAAGGTTCCGTAGGGAAATCTTCTTCTTTTTCCACACCAAGCAATCCAACCAAAGAGACAGCCACTTCGTCGGAAGAAACCTCAATTTTGGTTGTTGTATAGGTTGTAGACATGGTTGCATAAGTTGAGAAAGTTGCATCGGTTGCAACCTGAACACCATAAACCGTAGCTGCAGGGAAACCGTAATCCGGTTGTGTGCACGTTAATTCTATGGTTTTAGAGTTTTCCAAATCATACAATTGAGATGACATAGGGGGAATGTTTAAAACAAAACCCGTAGGTTCCAGCAATGTAGGATTGGAATCATTGTCATCGCTGCAAGCAAAAAAGCTAAGCGAAGCAACTAAAAGGGCGATGATACCATATATATTTTTCATCATTTCTAATTTTAAAGATTAATAACCCTGGTTTTGCACCAAATTTCTATTAACATTCAAATCCGATGCCGGAATCGGGTAAACATTGTAAGTACTCGGAACAGCAGTACCTTCAGCTATGCCACCTTTCCATTCCCACAAGTAACCGTTGCCTGTGAAATAACCGAAACGCACCAAATCCATACGGCGATGTGCTTCAAAGTACATTTCTCTTGCCCATTCGTCCAGAATAACATCTGCCGAAGCTATATCTGCAAGACGAGTTACGTGAGCACGATCTCTCAATTCGTTGAGGGCATCCAAAACATCCTGTTTCTGTCCTCCGTTGCGATAAGTGGCTTCAGCCAAAATCAAATAAGCTTCTCCGAGACGCAAGAAAGGAATATCGGTATCGGCATAAGTAACATGACTTGTTGCCCCACCGTCGGAACGAACATTTGTCCATTTAGCCACTGCAAAACCGTTCTTGAAATCACCGGTACCTTGCGGTATTTCCAACGTTCTGTCTCCGCCTGAGAAAAGCAATGCTCTATCATCACCTGCTGCCGAAACCATTTGTTCTTCATCAAAACCGAGTGGCGGAGTAGACGCAGGAAAGAACTTATTTACCAAAGTAGGTCTTGCACGTACACCACTCCAACTGTCGTTTGAACCCCAAGCCGTCATCACATCACCGTGAGTGGCACAAATAAGAAATTGCGAACCACTGTAAGACTGAGTTGTTGCACCGTTTTGACGGATAGACAGAATTATTTCCTGTTTTGCACGTTCATTTTCGTCATTATCAGCCATAAACAGTTCCTTGTAGTTAGGACAAAGCTCATAACCCGAACCGATTACATAATTTGCATACGTGATGGCATCGCTCCAACGTGCGTTACCCGTGTAAACTTCCGCATTCAAATACATACGGGCAAGCATCAACCAACATGCTGCTTTATCGGCACGTCCGAAAGGAGCTTGACGCGGTTCATACATATCGGGAAGTATTTCCAAAAATTCATTTTCTATGAAAACAAACAAATCTTCTCTTTTGATTTGTTGAGGTAAATCTGCAGAAACACTTGTCGAAAAAGGAACATTACCGAAAATATCCATCAAATAAAAATAATTAAGGGCACGAATAAAACGGGCTTCTGCTCTCTGACGCACCGTATTTTCATCGCTTGAGCCGTTTGTATTATCCAAGAAGTGGTTGCAAAGTACCACATCATAATTCAAACGTCCGTAGAGACCTTCAAGCGGAATATTTGAAGATCCCCAATTCATCTGATAAAAATCAGGGATACCTGCATCACCCCAATGGCAATAAGCCTCATCGGTGGGATACTCGTTAGCAGTGAAAATCAACCGATAGAAACCGGATTGACCTTCATCAATACCGGCAACATCGCCCACTCCGGCAGGTCCTTGCTGACCGGTTAGAGCCATAGTTGCATAAAGTTTATTGAAAACTTCATCCTGTTTGAACGAAAGGTCAACATTCGGATCAATCGGACTAAGGTTCAAATCATTCTGGCATGCTGACATTCCCAACACAACGGCAATGGGAACCAGCGGTTTAATTAATATATTAAATATATTTTTCATAATCAATCGTTTATAACATTAAAATGAAAGACTAACACCTAAAAGGAAAGTCATAGGACGAGGGTAAATATTATTGTCTATACCACTGCTTATTTCCGGATCTATTCCGTCATATTTAGTTATGATGAACGGATTTTGAACGGTAGCATAAATCCTTCCGTTAACACCGGAATAAGATGTGGTCTTTGCAAAATCTTTAAACGACCAACCAAGCGTAATATTGTCGCAACGCAAGAAAGAAGCATTTTGAACAAAATAGTCCGACATATACCAAACACCTGTTCCTTCAAAACCAAGTGCGATAGCATCTTTCGGACGGTTGGTGTAGAAACCGGTATTAAACATACCTGATTTCCCGACAGCAGAACGGTCGGCTATCACGTCGTTGTAAACATAGTTGTTCAAGCTTGCACGCAGAGCAAAACTAAGATCCCAATTTTTATACATCATTTTTGAGGTCAAACCCATACGAACATCGGCAGTCGGTTTTTTATAAATGTAGCGGTCGCTATCATTTATTAAACCGTCTGCATTGCGGTCTACAAAAAGATTGTCAATAGGTTTGCCGTTAGCATCATACACCTGCTGATAAACAAGGAATGAATTTGCTGCATAACCAACTTTATGAGCCTGAATTGTAGAACCGGTACCATGACTTATACCACCGGTAGCCACATAATAATCAGGGTCATCTCCTCCGGTTAATTTCGTGATTTCATTTTTATTCCAACTCACATTGTAGCTGACATCCCATGTGAAATCACCTTCAACAAAAGGTTTACCGTTCAAAGTAAGTTCCAAACCATAGTTTTCCAAATTACCGATATTACTCAAAAGCATGGTATTAAAGTTGGTACCTGCCGGTATTTTAACAGTGTTCAGCAAATCTTTGGTTTCACGATAATAGTAATCTACCGTACCAGACAAACGACCTTTCCAGAAACCGAAATCAACACCTGCATTATAGGTCGTGGTTTCTTCCCATTTCAAATTCGGGTTATAAGCATTCGGACGTGATGTAATCAAAGGAGTATTATCGCCAAAAGTATAATAACCGAATTGTAAACTGTTTGAGTACTGAGGCAAAAATGGGAAATCACCGGAATTAATATTTTGTTGACCGGTAACACCATACCCCAAACGTACTTTCAATTCGGAAAGAACGTCTATATTTTGCAGGAAAGATTCATCTTTTGCTCTCCATGCCAAAGCCACCGATGGGAATGTACCCCAGCGATTACCTTTTGAAAAGCGTGAAGTACCGTCTTGACGAACAGTTGCCGTCAACAAGTATTTCTGCATGAAAGTATAGTTCAAACGTCCGAAGTAGGAGACTAAACTACTGTGTGTAGCACCAAATACATCATTTGCGTTGTAGTTATCAACTATTCCGGCACCGAAATTATGCCAATTGCGGTGGAAATGCTGTTCTTCCGCACCTACCATCACATTAACACTATGTTGATTTATATCTTTAATGTATTGAGCATACGCGTTACCCGTCAAGTTATACTTATATTCTCTCGAATGTCCGTCCCAACCGTAATAATGGTTAGAGTAAGAATAAGGAGAAGTAAGCGTGTGCTGATCACCTTCGGCATAATCGCCACCGATGTTTGCATGTATTCTCACATCCGGAAAGAAATGAAGTTTATAATCCAACTCCAAGTTGCCCATCATGTCCGTAGATTTTGCAGAGTCGTTTTTCAATTTCAACAGAGCCACCGGATTTTGCGGTGCCAAAGTATTTGGGCTATAATTCCATTCCTGATTAGGATAAGCTGCAGCAGCACCTTTCCATTGCCAATAACCGCCGAATAAATCCATATCATTACCTTTCACAGGACGTGTAGGATCAAAAACGGCGGCAGCACCAACAGCACCGGCATCTGCATAGCGGTTTGACGCATACATCAAATTCGTGTTCAAATTCACTTTCAAATGATCATCAAAGAAAGTGGGCGAAAGATTTAATTGAACAGTGTAGCGTTCAAAATTGGAGGTTAGTAAAACACCGTTTTGATTCGTGTAGCCGAGAGACAAGCGATAAGGCAGGTCTTTAACACCTCCTGATACGGTAACATTATGGTCGGTACCGATAGCTATACGATAAATTTCCTTTTGCCAATCGGTGTTTGCATCACCAAGCGGTTCGGGGATATTTTCGGCTCCGTAAAGTCCCGTTATATAACTGCGGTATTCGTTTGCGTCCAAAACATCCAAAGTTTTGCGCACCACACCTGCGGAAACGTTACCGTTATATGTTACGGAAAGTTTTGAACTTGCACTACCTTTCTTTGTAGTGATTATTATTACACCGTTTGAAGCACGTGAACCGTAGATAGCGGTTGCCGAAGCATCTTTCAAAACGGTAAACGTTTCAATGTCATTAGGATTAACTAATGCCAAACCGTTGGGCAAACCCTTAACACCGTCGTTGTCAATTGCCAAACCGTCAATAACAATCAAAGGATCGTTGCTTGCGGAAAGCGAAGAACCGCCACGAATACGGATTTGTGAACCTCCACCGGGAGTACCACCATCGGAAATAACACTCACACCGGCAATTTTACCGGTAATCATGTCTTGAGGAGTTGTTGTTATACCTTTACTGATTTCATCGGTTTTTAATGTAGAAACAGAACCCGTCAAGTCGCTCTTTTTCGTAACGCCGTAGCCAACTACGACCACTTCATCAAGCATTTCCGTGTCCTCTTTAAGTTGAACATTAACAACCGTCTGTGCTCCGACAGTAATATTCTGTGTAATGTAACCAATAAAAGAGAACGATAACACATTCCCTTTTTCGATTGAAATAGTGTAGCGACCATTTTCATCCGTTGACGTTCCGACACCGGCTTGATTATCTACTACAATGCTCACACCGGGCATTGGACTTCCGTTTTCATCGGAAACCATACCGCTGAGAGTTACTTTCTGACTGTATCCCGTTAATGAAAAAAAGATACAAAGCAGGAAAATGCCTCCCCATTTTTTGTTTAATAGTTTCATAGTCATTTAAGTTTGTTTACTTACTTTTTTTGTTTTGCTTTTTTCTTCAATCTCTAAAAACGCCCTATGGCTTTTGCTTTTCTTCTTTTTATACCTATTGTTATTAGTTTAAATTATACTTGATGACACAAAATTAATTCAACAACGCAAACGTTTACGTTAATACAATGCTTTATCTTACGAAAAAACTCAGAAATCGTTATCGCAAACGTTTGCAATTTTAACAATTCTTACGAATATCGCTCTATTTACTTGCAATTTCAAATTAATTCATCTACTTTTGCACATAGTCGTTTTAACATTTAATAATCTTTGATGTCCACTCAAATCACGATAAAAGATATAGCTAAAATGCTTGGCATCTCTGTAAGTACGGTTTCTCGGGCACTCAAAGATCATCCGGACATAAATCCGGAAACCAAACGACAAGTAAAAGAACTTTCCGATAAACTCAACTATTCTCCCAACGCAATTGCTTTAAGCCTCAGAAATCGTAAAACATTTCAATTAGGTATCATCGTTCCCGAAATTGTTCACCACTTTTTTTCATGCGTAATCAGTGGCATAGAACAAGTTGCCAACGAACACGGCTACAATGTAATTATAATGCAGTCAAACGAAAGTCAGGAAAGAGAAATATCTATCTGCAAATCACTAATGAATGCACGCATTGACGGAGTTTTGGCATCCGTTTCAAAAACCACTACCGACACATCTCATTTTAAACAACTTTTGAAAGCCGGTGTGCCTATGGTATTTTTCGACCGTATAGCAGGAGATTTGGATACCGATCGTGTCATAGTAGATGATTTCCAAGCTGCATATAATGCAGTAAAATACATGATTTCCACCGGTTGCAAAAGTATTGCTCATCTCTCGGCTCCGCAAGTTTTACAAATAGGTCAAAAGCGACAACTCGGCTACAAACAAGCTCTTATAGACAGCAACATTGAAGTAGATCCGAGTTTAATAATTGCTTGCGATAACCAATTTGATGCCATGCTTGTGGGAAAACAATTAATGGAAAGAGATGACCGTCCCGACGGCATTTTTGCAGTGAACGATCTCACTGCCGCCGGTGCGCTCTACGCAGTGAAAAAAGCCGGTTTAAAAGTGCCGGAGGACGTTTCAATTTGCGGTTTCACCGACGGTTTGGTTTCTACTATCACTGATCCGCCACTCACAACCATAAGCCAACACGGCGAACAAATGGGACACATCGCCGCACAATTGCTTCTAAAACGTATAAGTTCGGAAGATTCTAACTATCCCACTGTTACAGAAGTCATTAATACAGAGTTAATTGTGAGAGGTTCCACAAAATCAATTTCAATTTAATTTGGAATTTTCAAAACAAGTATTTACCTTTGCGGGGCTTTACAAAATCTTCTTATCTTTTCTAAAAACGCTCTTTGTCAAGAGCAATTCTTTATTTTGTATCTGCAAATAAAGAATTATGATTAAGCGAGCAAAGTTAAGTTTCTGGCAAATCTGGAACATGAGTTTCGGGTTTCTGGGCATTCAATTTGGTTTTGCACTTCAAAATGCGAATGCCAGTCGTATCCTCCAAACTTTCGGAGCGGATGTTGAACATTTATCATGGTTTTGGATTGCAGCACCGCTCACAGGCATGATTGTTCAACCTATAATAGGACATTACAGCGACAAGACTTGGACAAAATTAGGCAGACGACGTCCATACTTTCTTGCCGGAGCAATAATGACTTCCATTGCTCTGTTGCTAATGCCCAATGCGCAGTTGCTCACAACGGTTGTGCCGGCAATGTTCATTGGTGGCGGTATGTTGATGATAATGGATGCATCCATAAACATCACAATGGAACCTTTCCGTGCATTGGTAGCGGATTTATTGCCATCGGAACAACGCACTCTCGGTTTCTCTTTACAAACTTTTCTAATTGGAGTTGGTGCCGTATTAGGTTCTTGGTTACCTTATATATTAGCTGAATGGGTAGGAATATCCAAGACGGCTGATGCAGGTATTGTGCCGGATAATGTGATTTTTTCATTTTACATTGGTGCGGTGGTACTAATATTGGCGGTATTTTGGACTATTTTCCGTACTAAGGAATATCCGCCCGAAGAAGAGGAACTTCAAACTTCGGAAAAAGAAGAAAAGAAATCAGGTAACGGCTTAATTGAAATTCTCAGAGACTTCAAAAACATGCCCAAAACCATGAAACAGTTAGGATTTGTTCAATTCTTTACGTGGTTTGCCTTATATTCTGTTTGGGTTTTCACAACTCCGGCGGTTGCCGTTCACATCTATGGTGCCGATATTAGCGACACAAGTTCCGTAACATATCAAGATGCCGGTAATTGGGTCGGAATAATTTTTGGTGTTTACAATGCGATAAGTGCGGTTTACGCTCTGTTCTTACCTGCAATAGCAGCCCGAATAGGTCGCAAAAACACACATGCACTTTCATTAATCGTAGGTGGTGTGGGATTGATTTCCATGTATTTCATTTCATCTCCGATGTGGCTACTGTTGCCTATGGTAGGACTTGGAATAGCGTGGGGAAGTATACTCGCTATGCCTTATGCGATTCTTGCAGGTTCATTGCCGATGAAAAAAATAGGTATCTACATGGGTATTTTCAATTTCTTCATTACAATTCCTCAAATTATAAATGGTGTTATCGGCGGACCTATTGTAAAACGCATTTTCGATTCTCATGCGATATGGGCAATAGTAATGGCAGGTATATGCTTGATTATAGCTGCCGTATGTGTACAATTTGTTGAAGATAAAGATGACGTAGTAAAATTAAAAAGATGAATAAAGGATTTATATTCGATTTGGACGGTGTGATTGTTGACACAGCTAAATACCATTATCTTGCATGGAAAAAATTAGCTCATGAACTCGGTTTTGAGTTCACAAAAGAAGATAATGAACGCTTAAAAGGCGTTAGTCGCATGGCTTCTCTTGATATATTGCTCGAAGTGGGAGAAATCTCCGCTACGGATGAAGAAAAATTTAAAATGGCAGAGCAGAAGAATGCCGATTATCTTGAATATATCAAAAGAATGACACCTGAGGAACTACTTCCGGGCGCAAAAGATTTTTTAAAGGCTGCAAGAGCAGAGGGAATAAAAACGGCTCTCGGTTCTGCGAGTAAGAACGCAATGTTGATACTAAGGCAAACCGGCATCACCGATCTTTTTGATGCCATTGTTGACGGCAATTGTGTGAGTCAAGCCAAGCCGGATCCGGAGGTTTTTCTAAATGCGGCAAAGAAGTTGCAACTTCAAGACAGAGATTGTGTCGTGTTTGAAGATGCTGTTGCGGGAGTGGAAGCTGCCAATAGAGCCGGCATGAAATGCGTAGGAATAGGTTCACCGGAAGTGTTAACCAAAGCGGATTTTTGTGTCGACAGTCTTGCGGATGTAACGGTTGATAAAGTATTGTTATTATTAGGAGCATAACGTGTTATGCCCGATATAAAGAATTAAATATTATATGAATAAATATACAAAAACAGATGAATGGTGCATTATTGAGGAAGGTTTCAAGCCACAAAATCAATGCTCTTCGGAAAGTATTTTCAGTATTGGTAACGGCAGAATGGGGCAAAGGGCCAACTTTGAAGAACATTATTCAGGCGAAACGCTTCTGGGCACCTACATCGGCGGAGTTTACTATAATGATAAAACCCGTGTAGGCTGGTGGAAAAACGGTTATCCGGAATACTTTGCCAAAGTTCTTAATGCTCCGAATTGGACAGGTATCAATATAAATATCAATGGTGAGGTATTGGATTTGGCAGTGTGTCGCACGGAAAATTTTGTGCGCATTCTCAACATGAAGGAAGGATTGCTTGAACGTTCGTTCACAGCGGAAACTCCCAACGGTAAACGAGTGAAAGTTAGCTGCAAGCGTTTTATAAGCATGGCTGATAAAGAAGCTGCCCTCATTAGCTACTCCGTTAAACCGTTGAATTTTAGCGGAGAAATCACGTTCACCCCTTATATTGATGGGGATGTGTTTAATAAGGATGCTAACTACGACGAACAATTTTGGGAATCATACCAAAGTGAGGCAGATAATGGCAGTGCAACTCTTTACGCCGTTACAAAAAAGACCGCTTTCCACGTTTGTTTAGGAATGAAGTATTCTTTTGAAACAAAATCAACGATTAAAAAGACCGAAATTATTTCCAAAACCAAATTCGTAGGCAATGTCATAACTATTGACGCTATTGAAGGTGAAGAAATTCGCATGATTAAATATGTTGCCGTGCTCAGTTCGCTCAACCATGAACCGAACAACTTGCAAAACGACACTCAAAATGCCTTAGCTCGCATAACAGCTCAGACTTTTGAAGCGCATTTTGAAGCACATAAAAAGATTTGGGCTGAGATATGGAAACATTCGGACATTGTGATAAACGGAGATGTCGAAGCTCAACAGGGCATACGTTTCAATATTTTTCAGTTGAACCAAACGTATACCGGTGATGACAACCGTTTAAATATCGGTCCCAAAGGTTTTACAGGTGAGAAATACGGCGGAGGCACTTATTGGGACACAGAGGCTTATTGTGTTCCGTTCTATCTTGCTACGGCATCTGCCGAAGTCGGTAGAAATCTTCTCCTATATCGCTACAAACAATTGGATAAGGCAATTGAAAATGCTGAGAAGTTAGGCTTTTCAGGCGGTGCGGCACTTTATCCGATGGTAACAATGGACGGGACGGAATCTCACAACGAGTGGGAAATCACTTTTGAAGAAATCCATAGAAACGGTGCCATCGCCTACGCCATTCATAATTACGTTAATTATACCGGCGATGAAGAATATATCACTACTTATGGTTTACCGGTGTTGATAGGTATCTCGCGCTTCTGGGCACAAAGATGCACTTGGTCGGAAGAAAGAGAAATGTATGTCATGTTAGGCATTACAGGTCCCAATGAGTACGAAAATAATGTGAACAACAATTGGTACACCAACAAAATTGCCAAGTGGTGTATGGAATACACTATGTTTTGCGTAGAAAAATATGCAGAAGATAAATCCGAAGCATTAAAAGCAATCTTTTCAAAATACAATTTCGATCGAGAAAAAGAAGTTACGCAATGGCGCAAGATATGTGAAAACATGTATCTGCCGGAAAACAAAACGAAAGGTATCTTCTTGCAACAAGATAATTACTTGGACAAGGAACAAATCCTTGCAGCCGATTTGCCGAGTGAAATAAGACCGTTAAATCAACATTGGTCATGGGACAGAATTTTACGCAGTTGCTTTATAAAACAGGCGGATGTTCTTCAAGGCATCTTCTTTTTTGAGGAGGAATATGATTTGGATACTATCTGTCGCAACTTCGATTTTTACGAAGCACGTACCGTACATGAATCTTCATTATCTCCTTGCGTTCATTCGATTTTGGCATCCAAACTCGGTAAGTCTGAAAAAGCTTATGAACTTTATCTGCGCACGGCACGTCTTGACCTTGATGATTACAACAATGAAGCCCACGAAGGTTTGCACATCACCTCTATGGCAGGTACGTGGATGTCGGTAGTCATGGGGTTTGGCGGTTTGAGAGTACGTAATGGTGTTCTATGTTTGGAACCCGTGATACCTGCGGCTTGGCAGTCGTACACGTTTAATGTATTTTTCCGAGATCATAACTTGAAAGTGCAGGTTTCAAAAAACAAATGCTCAATCTTGAACAACTCGGAAAAACCGTTAAACATCTGCTTTAAAAACAACATCATACAAATTCAAGCTAATCAAAATAAAGAATTATGAAAAAGATATTTTTATTGATTGCATTTATATCACTGTCGTTAAGTGTATTTTCGGCTAAGTTTGACCTTAAACGAGTGGAACCTACGAATTGGTGGACAGGTATGAAACATCCGGAGTTACAAATGCTCCTTTACGGTGAAAATATTTCAGCCTACCGTCCGGAAATTACATATCCGGGAGTAACTATCGAACGTATTGTTACCACCGTTAATCCTAATTATATTTTTCTTTATCTTAATGTAAGTGCCGACACGAAAGCAGGAAGTTTCGACATACTATTCAAGGACGGCAAAAAGACTGCCGGCAAACATAGCTACACTCTTTTGGAAAGACGTGAAGGCTCTGCCGAGCGTGAAGGCTTCAACAGTAGCGATGCCATGTATTTGCTTATGCCCGACCGGTTTGCAAATGGTAATCCCGACAATGACAGTCATCCCGATGTGATTGAGAAAGTTAATCGTGCCGATAAAAACGGTAGACACGGTGGAGACATACAGGGCGTTATCGACCATTTGGACTACATTAGCGATTTAGGGTTCACGGCACTTTGGAGCACTCCTATGATGGAAGATAATGTCCCCACATTCTCCTACCACACTTATGCCATTTCCGATTATTATAAAATCGATCCTCGCTACGGAACAAACGAGGATTATAAACGACTTTCGGCAGAAGCCCGCAAACGCGGTATAAAACTCGTTATGGACGTAGTTACCAACCATTGCGGCATTGCTCACTGGTGGATGAAAGATTTGCCGACTCCCGACTGGGTTCATCAGTTTGATCAATTCACCCGCAGCAACTATCGCATAGGTACCATTACCGATCCGTATGCGTCCAACTATGATTATGAACTCAACGAAAAGGGATGGTTCGACCATTCTATGCCCGACATGAACCAAAGTAATCCGTTAGTAATCGACTACTTCATTTACAATACAATTTGGTGGATTGAGTATGCCGACTTAGGCGGATTGCGTATTGACACTTATCCTTACAACGATAAATTTGCAATGGCTTATTTCTGTCGTTACATCATGGAAGAATATCCGCAATTTAACATAGTGGGCGA
Organism: Culturomica sp.; assembly: GCA_031262745.1. Lineage (GTDB taxonomy): Bacteria > Bacteroidota > Bacteroidia > Bacteroidales > Marinifilaceae > JAISHE01. The sequence continues at coordinate 18,217 of JAISHE010000069.1, forward strand.
ATGTTGGGTACATCAACCGCTTGAATGTGCTTATTGGCAGGAAGGCGTGAAAAATTCGGACGGCTATGTTTCCTATTTACCTACCGTTATGGACTTCCCGTTAACAGATGCTTTGGCACCCTTTGCACAAGGAGGTACAGGCTGGGGCGGAGGAATCGAAGGTGTTTACTACGTTTTCAGTCAGGATTACTCATATTATGATCCGTTCAAACTGTTGATATTCGGAGATAACCACGATACGGAACGCTTATGGACATCGCTCGGCAACGATGTGAACAAATTCAAATTGGTGTTCACCGTTTTATCCACCGTTAGAGGTATCCCGCAAGTGTACTACGGCACGGAAATTCGCATGGGCGGTCAAAAGCAGCAAGGCGACGGAGATATTCGCCGAGATTTCCCCGGAGGTTGGCAAGGTGATAGTCAAAATGCTTTCACACGCAAAGGTCGCACAGCCGAACAAAATGAAGTCTTCGACTTTGTGCATAAACTATTAAATTGGCGCAAAGGGAAAACATTAATTCATAATGGAAACATGTTGCACTTCATTCCCGAAAACGAATGTTACGTTTACTTCCGCTATGATGATAAAGAAACCGTTATGGTTGCTATCAACACTTCCGATAAAGAAGAAAAAACTCTTTCCACCGCTCGTTTTAAGGAAATACTCGGCACTCGAAGCAGCGGTAAAGACATAATAAGCGGCAAAGAGTTTGACCTTAGCAAAAGCATAACAATTCCTGCCAAGAGCGCATTTGTTATAGAAGTCAACAAATAAAATCACAACAACTATGAAACCATTAATTACACTTATATTCATGTCATTACTTATGTCAGCATGCAACCAGCCCAAATCGGGTGAAAACACGGATCTCAGACCTGTTGAATCATCCGTACTATACGAAGTGAATGTCCGTCAGTACACTCCCGAAGGAACTTTCAACGCATTTGCCGAACACTTACCCCGATTGAAATCTTTGGGTGTCGACATACTTTGGATTATGCCTATTCATCCTATTTCCAAAGAAAATCGCAAAGGTACTCTCGGCAGCTACTATGCAATTCAAGATTATAGGGCTGTCAATCCTGAATTCGGAACTATTGAGGATTTCAAAAACTTGGTAAAAAAAGCGCATACGCTCGGCTTTCGCGTGTTGATTGACTGGGTGGCAAATCACACAGGTTGGGATAATCCGCTTCTCACGCAACATCCCGACTGGTTCCTGCAAAAAGACGGTAAAATCATCTCGCCTGTGGAAGATTGGAGCGACGTTGCAGGACTTGACTACAAGAATAAGGATTTGCGCCGTTATATGATTGAAAGTATGGAATTCTGGTTGAAGGAAGCAGACATTGACGGTTTCCGTTGCGACGTGGCAGCAATGGTACCGACAGATTTTTGGAATGAAGCACGCAAGTCGCTTGACAAAGTGAAACCCGTATTCATGCTTGCCGAAGCGTGGGAACCGGAACTTGTCGGTCATGCTTTTGATGCAGGCTATGCGTGGGATCTCCACCATTTGATGAACGATATAGCACAAGGTAAGAAAAACGGTAACGACCTGTGCGAATATTTTGCCAAAACAGACACTTTCTACAATTCAAAGTCTATTCTGATGAATTTCCTTGACAACCACGATGAAAATTCTCACAACGGAACTATTGAAAAACGTATGGGAGAGGCTTTCAAATCGTTTGCCCTACTCATCTACACTGTGCCCGGTATGCCGCTCATCTACACCGGTCAGGAAGTGGGCATGGATAAAAGCTTACTTTTCTTTGATAAGGATTGCGTGGATTGGAGCACACATCCCGAATTAAGCGAATTTTATGCCCAATTGGATAAACTAAAACACGACAATCCTGCCCTGAAAGCGGGTAAAACAAAAGGTTCATTCAATATTATCAAGCATGATAACCTTGCTAACGTATTCGCATTCACACGCGAAAGCGGCAAAAATAAAGTTATGGTAATTATCAACTTGACGGATAAGCAACAAACTTTTAACATTCAAGAAACAAGCGAATCCCAATTTAGCGGTTATTTCGGCAACGGCGACAAAGAATTTGCATACAACATCATTCTTAAACCTTACGAATACAATTGCTATTTTTTATAAGTAAGCGATAAATGAAAAACAAGAAGGTATCTCCAAAATGGGATGCCTTCTTGTTTTTTATACAACGTCCATAGAACATTTTTCTCCACAAACTCCCATAGTAGGACATCAAACTTTAAATAAATAGACAGGATTGTATGATTAAATTAACCATTAAGCCGTAACTTTGGCGATAATTAAACGGATCTCGCTATGCAAAGAAATAAAACGGGAAAGGTGGTGCCTTATGTGGACGATAAGTCCTCAAAAAGTCGGCAGGTGGAACGAATGTTTGACGAAATTGCCGGTAAGTATGATTTCCTGAATCATGTATTTTCGTGGGGTATAGACAAGCAGTGGCGACGACAAGGGATAGATGCTTTGAGATCGTTGTCGCCTAAACGTATTCTCGATGTTGCCACCGGCACCGGTGATCTTGCCGTAGAAGCCTGTCGACGTCTATGTCCGGATGAAATTGTCGGCATTGATATTTCCGAGCAAATGATGAGCATAGGAAGAGAAAAGGTTGCAAGTATGGGAATGTCAGACGTGATTCGTTTTGAACGGCAAAATTGCGAAGATTTGAGTTTTGCCGATAATAGTTTCGATGCGGCAATGTCGGCTTTCGGAGTTAGAAACTTTGAAAACCTTGACGGCTGTTTGAAAGAGATAATTAGAGTGCTCCGTCCGGGCGGCAGGTTTATGATTTTGGAGTTGTCAACTCCGGAAAATGCTTTATTGAAGCTCGGATACCGCTTTTATTCCAAACTTATACCGCTCATAGGCAGAGCCACTTCCCGCAATGATGCGGCATACTCTTACCTGCCCCAATCCATTTCGGCTTTCCCGCAAAATGCGGAATTGCAACGCATCATGGAAGTCAACGGCTTTCGGAACGTTAGCTACAAAAAACTGTTGCTTGAAGTGTGCACAATGTATTCGGGGGAAAAACAGGCATAGTCCCTCTCCTATCAACGTCCTACGGAATTATCTTGTTTTTTCTCCCTACAGCAAAATTTTAACACAATCACATTGGATTTTATTACGAAAGGAGCTAAATAGTTATTGATTTAATACGTGGGGGATTCCCCAAAAGATGTGGGGGATTCCCCAAAAGATGTGGGGGATTCCCCAAAAGATGCGGGGGATTCCCCAAAAGATACGGGGGATTCCCCAAAAGATGCGGGGGATTCCCCAAAAGATGCGGGGGATTCCCCAAAAGATGCGGGGGATTCCCCAAAAAGTGCGGGGGATTCCCCAAAAGACGCGGGGGATTCCCCAAAAGATGTGGGGATTCCCCAAAAGACGCGGGGGATTCCCCAAAAGATACGGGGGATTCCCCAAAAAGTGCGGGGGATTCCCCAAAAAGTGCGGGGGATTCCCCAAAAGACGCGGGGGATTCCCCAAAAGACGCGGGGGATTCCCCACATCTTTTGGGGAATCCCCCGCATAGCTTAGCGAACAAAACAACAACAATTAGTAACTAAAACTTTTATTTATGACAAACCACGACTATGTCTTAAACCAAAAAACTTTAATAAAACACACTTTTTATATTGTTTATTACAAAGCAGTTATGTATAACATGTTATTTTATTTACGAATGTTGTTATGATTTATATTTAGAATGATTATATTTGTTGGGCGTGAATGAAACATTATCGGTCATTCTATGGGCGACCGTGCTAACATTAAACGACTTACATTTTGAAAATAAGGCAAAACACTCGCGAAGCCGTAAGAGCGGGAATTAAAAACAAATTTTTATGAATTGGTATTTGAAAGTTTGGAAACAGTACGCTGATTTTAGCGGAAGAGCGAGAAGGAAAGAGTATTGGATGTTTACTTTATTCAATGCTCTAATTGTTATGGTGCTTTTTGCTATTTTAGCGTCAGGAGCTGCTTCGGGAAGTGACGGAATGAGTATTTTTGGTGGAATTTTGTATGGCGGTTACGCATTAGCAGTCATAATTCCAAGTTTGGCTGTTTGTGTTCGTCGCTTACACGATGTCGGTAAAAGTGGTTGGTACTATCTTATAGGACTAATTCCTCTTGTAGGCGGAATTATTCTTTTAGTTTGGTTTTGTACTGACAGTCAATCAGGTGAAAATCAATGGGGTGTAAACCCGAAAGAGTGATTTGGACAAACAAATATTTGCTGTCTGAATATTTGCAAAAATGACAGCAAATATTTGTTGAATGAACTGAATTTGAAGTAATCAATGGGCAAAGCACCAGCAGTCAACGAGCGGTTTGGCGCAAGTGAAAAACAAACCACCCCGTAAGAGAAACTAAATGAAATGGAACCCTTAATTATTGTTCTTCTTATTTTAACTCTATATGGGATTTCCTTCTATTTCAAAAAAAGAATTGTTCCAAAAATTAAAGGTGCATTCGGGGAATATAAAGTATCATCAAAATTAAAACGATTAAACAAGAACGATTATATAATTTTAAATAATCTTTTGCTAAAAAAAGGTTATTCAACTACTCAAATTGACCATATTGTAATTAGTAAACGTGGAATTTTTGTAATTGAAACTAAAAACTATAAAGGATGGATTCACGGGCACGAAAACTCTGAATATTGGACTCAAACTATTTATAAATACAAAACAAGACTTAGAAATCCAATAAAACAAAATTGGGTTCACGTGTTTGCGTTAAAAAAAATACTTTCGGAATATCAATACATCAAATATTATCCAATTGTAGTTTTTGCCGGAAATGGAAAATTAAAAAACGTAACAACTTCGTTACCTGTAATCTATACGAGGGAACTTTTAAGAACAATCAAAAAAACAAATAATCCGGAATATTTATCACACCATCAAATGAGATTGATTGCGGATAAACTAACTCAACACAACGTAACAAACCGAAAAGAAAGCAGAAATCACGTAAAAAAAATCAAAACAAACGTTCGAGAACGACAAAAAAAGGAAAATTTAAAGATTTGTCCGAAATGCGGAAATAATTTAATTATTAGAAAAGGGAAATACGGAAAATTTTATGGTTGCCAAACTTTCCCAAAATGTAAATACACATTAAACATCTATTGAATCAACAACGTATGGGCAACACCCTACGAAAGGTAATGAGCGACCACTAAGCCCTGAAAGGGCGGAATCATTACGACACCCTTTCAGGGTGAATGAAAAACAACACGTGGTGCGCTACGCTAATGCACAAAAGGCTTTCAGCAGCAATAATGTGATATTCCGGAGCTTGCTCGCAAAAATATTTAAGCGAAGTGAGAGCTTGCGGGCAGGAACAAGATCTTGCTTAAAAATTCGCTTCAATTCCGCATCAAACTCAAAATTGAAATACACCACATTGTCGTAGTGCATTTTACCAAATTGCATTACGCTGTAAGTTTTTCCTATTTGCCGCGCTCCGGTCAATACCAAAGGCATTCTCAAACGAGAATTTTTCCAATCCGTCAATTTATTTATAATCTTTCGTTGCATAAAATGTTGTTATATTACATTTATTCGTTAGTAAAAGTGTAAATACAATGCTTTTTTCTTAATCGTCAAGAGAAATAAGTCATTTTTTTATAGGAATAGAGGGCAAAAAGTTATTTTAGCTTTAAATGCACCGCTCGCCGAACTTCTCACTCTTTATTTTTTATACGTTACGGGTATCGGAGTTACAGAAAAAAGAAACCGAAAGCATTGTTGAAAGCAGCAATCTCTATGAATATTCGAGAGATTTGATACTCAATTCTCGCAAACTTGTTTATTAAACAGCCAATTTTGCAATGGTGGAAACCTATTGGCGTATTGGCGAAAAAATTGTTGAAGAGCAAGGTGGAGCCGAACGGTCAAAATACGGAGATAGGCTTATTGCAGGGCTATCAGAAAATTGACTGCCGAATTTGGAAAGGGATTTACAGTTAGAAATTTGCGAGCAATGCGACAATTCTATTTGCAGTTTCCAATTCGGCACACACTGCGTGCCGAATTGAGTTGGTCACACTATCGCTCACTCATTCGCGTGGAAAATCCGAAAGCACGCGAAATTTACATGAATGAAGCCGCTGATAATCAATGGAGTACTCGTTTTCTTGACCAGCAGGTGAACAAACATTCTTGCGAACGGCTGATTGCAACCCACAAAGAAGCCGTAAACGAACTCAACATTGAGAATAAAAAACAATTACCGATAAATCAACAAAACGTGTTTTTATATTGTTTATTACAAAGCAGTTATGTATAACACGTTATTTTATTTACGAAGGTTGTTATGATTTGTATTGACGAAAGTGTTACCTTTGTCATTCGTAAATAAAATGTTTCGGGAGGTAATGCGTTGAATATTAGCATATTTTTCAAAAGAGCGATTAAGGCGGTAATGCCGTATGGTTTTGTTGTAATTTATAACAACTCAAAACATAGCGTAATTAAAGGGCGCCTTCGTGAGTCAAATGAACGTAATAAAGGCAAGAAATCATTTGAAGAACTACAAGGTGAAAAAGCTTCTGTTACATTTGCCAATATTTATAAAAGTGGTTATTGGACAGGTTCAGATAAAAATGATGAATCTATGTCCGGTGAGGGATCGTTTTTAAAGAATACAACCGTAATTCGCAAGGCTTTACCTAAGATTTGGAGTAAATTCGATATTAAATCTTTTCTTGATGTTCCATGCGGGGATTATAATTGGATGAAAGTTGTGGATAAGACCGGAATCGAATATATTGGTGGTGATATAGTTGATGATGTTGTAAAGGCAAACAATGCACAATACCAATGTGATAATGTCCATTTTGAGACTATTGATATAACAAAGGATAAATTACCAAAAACGGATATGATATTTTGTAAGGATTGTATACAGCACTTGTCTTATAAAAGTGTTAATAGGGCATTAAAAAATTTTGCAAATAGTGGCGCGAAATATCTGCTGATAACATCATATCCATATACTTTACAAAACTGGGACATTATCGATGGTGATTATAGACCATTGAACCTTTTGGTTGAACCCTTTTGTTTACCTGAACCAATTCTGCGGATACATAAAAAGCATTTAACCGGCGTTGAACCAGATAAGATGATGTTTTTATATAAAATTGACGGCATAAAGGAACAGGTTAATGAATTATAGACATATAGTAGTGAATGCCCCTCTACTTCGCATAATAGGGTATCTTGCCCTAAAATATATTTACAAAAAAGAGAAAAATGGATTCAAAAGAATAAACTTATTTCAGGGAAAGATACTATTTAAAGTTTGACAAAATTCTTTCTCTATCTTCATTTTCTTTATCGTTTTTATGGTAGAGTTCAACCAAAACAATCTTAGTTGTTTCTTGAAAATAAGCGTAAATCAATCTAAAACCCGAATTGCATCCTCTGCCTTTAAAACTATCACTTGCAATTTTTTTCACCTTAATCACACAACTTTCAATGCCCAAACCGTCAATCCTAAAACTGAAAGGCGGTTGTGCATCGGGGCG
>JAISHE010000013.1 GCA_031262745.1 Culturomica sp.
GGAGCGCGGTAAGGTTGTCTATTTTGCCCTCGCTTGGCAAAACACCAAAGGCGAGATGGGACATTTCGGCGAGATACAAAGCAGCATAGTGCCGTAGGGGCAACCCTTGTGGTTGCCCAAAATAACAATGGGGTAACAAACAACAGGGCAACCACGAGGGTTGCCCCTACGAGGGGAAATACCATGAAAATGGTTGGGCGTATGGTATCACGCCTCTGATGAGGTAGCAACAGGCAGATGGACTTTTGTCCGAGCGGATTAAACCTTTTTTTGTAAGTGTTTGAGGTTTATGAAGCGAGAACAATGTTCATCTGCTTTTTTGTGGGCGGTGATTCCGTAGGGGCGTTGCATGCAACGCCCGTGTGCTGTGCATATTTTCATTGTTTTTGGGCGTTGCATGCAACGCCCCTACAACATCGACATCGGGCGTATGCCATACGCCCGTACATATTCGGGGTGGATATCATTTTGAGGCGGGCAGACCCGTCGGCTGGCAGGTAGCAGAGCTATCGAGAGCGGCAGGTCAGATGTTCGAGATAATTTTCTATATTTGTGTGGCGTAATTATAGACACAAGTAACCGACACCATAGGGAAATAGAGTAGAACCGATAAATAATTAAATTATGGAATTGTACAATATTATTTTAACAAGCGTATTTGCTGTTTTCTGTTTGTTGAGCATAGTGGCAGGCATTTTATTTATATTCGGCAGACTGAGATTTTTGTACAGAAGTATTACAAAAAGACTTTGGGGCACAGTGAATGAAAGGAAACTCAGAAGAAATTATGGTCTATATCTAATATTCTTAGGTGTTGTAATCGGAGTTTATGGTTACGCTTACACATTTATTGTAGATGCTAAACTGAGAGCAATTATATCCTTGATATGTTGCGTGGCAGTAGTTTATAGTATATTCATGAGGAGTAAAATAATCAACGATGCTGTTGAATAATAATAGTTTATTCATAACAGCTTGGAAATAGAAGAGGCTGCCTCAAAAACGAAGCAGCCTCTTCACACATCTAAAAGATGAATCATGAGTTATTTCTTAGGAATGTTTTTCAAAACTTCCTGCATGAACTTCCAGAATTTGTTTACGGATTCGATATTAACTCTTTCATCGGGAGAGTGGGGCGATTTAATCGTAGGTCCGAAAGAAATCATATCCCAATTTGGATACTTGGAACCCAAAATACCGCACTCCAAACCTGCATGTATGCCCATCACTTCCGGTTCCTTACCGTAAAGCTTGTTGTAAGTGGTTTTCATCACCTTCAAAATCTCAGAATTCGGATTGGGATTCCAACCCGGATAACCACCTTCAAAAGCAATCTTGTCGGCACCGGCAAGTTCAAACACCGCATGCAACCTCTGAGCCAAAGCCTCTTTTGCCGTTTCAACAAATGAACGCATCAGAGTGTTGATTACAATTTTACCTTTTCCCGACTTGATAATTGCAAGATTGTTTGAAGTTTCCACAGTGTCGGGCATGGCATTAGACATTCTTTCCACAGCATTAGGACAACCGAGAACAGAATTAGTCAATCGCTTTTGTAGGTCAACGCTCACAACATAACTCGGCATAGCCGTTTCTTCGGCAAAGAATTCCAAATCCGGTTCCGTAAAGGACAATTCCGATTTGTAAATAGCTTCCGTAGCCTTCAAACTTTCAATGAATTCCTTAGTGTTTGCGTTGGGAACAACAACAACTGCAAAACTTTCGCGCGGAATGGCATTGCGGAGCGAACCACCTTCAATAGATGACAATCTGATGCCCAATTTTCTGCCGTATACCTTCATGTAGCGGAACAATAATTTGTTGGAATTACCTCTGCCGAGATTGATATCCATACCGGAATGACCGCCTTTTAAACCTTTCAACGACAACCTGTAAGCCTTCATATCTGCGGGCACGCTTTCTTCGCTGAAATTAAATTCCACAACAGCATCCAAACCGCCTGCACATCCCACATAAAGTTCACCCTCCGTTTCAGAGTCGAGATTAAGCAGAATGTCGCCTTTCACCCAACCGGCTTTCAAACCGTTGGCACCATCCATGCCCGTTTCTTCCGTTGCCGTTACCAACACTTCCACAGGTCCGTGAGCCACCGTTTTAGAAGTCAACACAGCCATAGCCGCAGCAAGTCCCAAACCGTTGTCGGCACCTAATGTTGTGCCCTTTGCACGTACCCATTCTCCGTCCACATAAGCTTGTATGGGATCCTTAACGAAATCGTGTACGGTGGCTTCGTTCTTCTGTGGAACCATGTCCAAATGCGCCTGCAAAATTACCCCTTTCCTGTCTTCCATGCCCGGAGTGGCGGGTGCACTCATCAAAATGTTGCCCACCTCATCCATTTTTGCTTCAACACCGTTCTCCTTAGCCCAAGCAAGCATAAACTCTCTCGCCTTTTCTTCATGGTTTGAAGGACGAGGAACTTGGGTTAACTTGTAGAAATTTGACCACACTTCTTGTGGATTTAGATTTTGAATTTCAGTATTCATAAGCCTGATTATTTATATATTGATAAAACTTTATTTTAAATTCTCATTTAGGAAATCGACAAACTTGGTATACAACTGCAAACGAGTTTTGCCGCCTGTGATATTGTGATTACGATTAGTGTAAATCGCCATGTCAAACTGCTTATTAGCCTGAACCAAACGTTCCGCCAACTCATAAGTGTTTTGCACATGTACATTATCATCCGCCGTACCATGACATAAAAGTAACTTCCCTTTCAACTTGTTTGCCATATTTAAAGGCGCATTATCTTCATAACCCTCTTTATTATCGCTCGGACGTCGCATAAACCTCTCGGTGTAAATAGAATCGTAATACTTGAAGTGAGTTACGGGTGCCACAGAAATAGCCGCCGCAAAAACATCACCACCTTTCATAATACAACTTGCCGACATAAAACCACCGAAACTCCAACCCCAAATACCAATCTTCCCGGCATCAACGAACTTTTGCCGTTGTAACCACCTTCCAACGGCAATTAAATCATCACTCTCGTATTTACCCAATTGCATATAAGTACACTTCTTAAATTCTTCACCTCTTCCGCCGGTGCCGCGCGGATCAACACAAATCACAACATAACCTTCCTGAGCCAGATAATGTAACCAATTAACTCCACCCCAAGAATCCTTCACCTGTTGGGAATTGGGACCGCTATATTGAGTCATTAAAACAGGATACTTATTATTTTCATCAAAATTCAACGGCTTCATAATCCACGCATTCAACATCACTCCGTCCACATTTGACGGCACCTGCAAAAACTCTCTTTTCGCAAGTCCGTATTTAGACATAACATCCTTCAACTCCGAATTATCTTCCAAAGTTCTCAATACCTTGTTCTTAGAACTCAATAACTTCACCATCGGTGGAGTGTCAACGGTAGAAAACGTATTGATACGATAATTAAAATTGCTGCTGAAATCCGTTTCGTTCCAACCCTTGTCGGTTGTTAACTTCTTCTTCACACCCTTCAAATCCACCGAATATAAATGTTTTTCCAAAGGTGATTCCTCATAAGACGAATAATAAAACACCTTCCTCGTTTTATCATAACCGTAAAAATCCGTAACATCAAAACCACCTTTAGTAAGCGGCATCTTCTCATTTCCTGTCATACTATATAAATAAAGGTGCATAAAGCCGCTTTTTTCATTGCTCACAACAAATTCCGTCCCATTGTCAAGAAAAAACAAATTATCCAAGTTGATTTCATCAATATACCTATCGTTCTCATCCCTGTAAAGCACAGTCGTAGTGCCCACACGAGCATTTGCCAAAAGCACTTCCATCTTATTTTGCAAACGGTTCAAACGTATAATAGCTAATTTCTTAGGATCCTTAGTCCATTTTATTCTCGGAATATAAATATCGGAATCCTCACCAGTGTCCATCTTTAAAGTCGTCCTATCCTTAATATCGTAAACATGCACCGAAACAACAGAATTCTTTTCGCCTGATTTCGGATATTTGTAACTGTAAACCGACGGATACAACTCATTTTGGGTGATTGCCGGATTTTGACCCTCGAATATATTCATTTGAAACTCTTTAACATCCGTTTCATCAAACCGCATAAACGCTAACGACGAACCGTCAACCGACCATTCAAAAGCCCTGTTAAAACCAAATTCCTCTTCATACGCCCAATCCGGTGCACCGTTTATAATACTGTTACGCTTTCCGTCAAAAGTGATTTGTCTTTCACTACCAAATCTAATATCATGTATGAAAATGTTGTTATTCCTCACAAACGCAATTCTCCAACCGTCGGGAGAGAATGTTGCCAACTGTTCCGAACCTTCATCCGAAAGTGGCTTCAACTCATTGTTTTTGAAATCATAAATAAAATAATCTGCCGTATAACTTCGCCTGTAAATAGATCTTCTATTAATTTCAATCAAAACACGACTTTCATCACTATTAAATTGGTAATTATCAATATGTTTCATCCTATTATCTGTAAACTTTGCTACGTTAAACAACGTGTCAACCAATTTCCCCGTTTTATAAGAATACCTTAATATCAACCTGTTACCATTAGCCAACATCGTATAATGCTCACCGTCATTCATCGACCGCAAACCGTTTATTTGTTTAGTTCGGAAAGTAGTATTGTTAGCAAAAAAATCCTCCAAACTAAGTTTTGATACGTTTTGCACTTCTGCAGCATGCTGGCATTTCGCATTATTAATATTGAAACACAAAATGATGGTAAAACAAATAATAGCCCTGAAAATCAATCTTATATACATATTTTTATTTTTAGATTACTTCATATATTACTATCTTCAAAGGTGGTAAAAAAATGGCATATATGAAAATCTTTATCCTTTTTTGTTGAGAACTTAGGAGAGAAGATATTGATATACTGTATATTAGAAAGAGACTAAAAAACTTCGAAAAAAAATTAGGGGAAATTAGTATTAAGGAATGAAAAAAGGTTTACCTTTGCATCCGCTTTTGAGAGTGATAGCATTTTTTGAAATATTTGAAAAAAGTTTTACAAAAATTTGCGGAAAATAAAAAGTTGGCATATCTTTGTAGCCCTTTCCGCAAAATATTACTTGCAAGGGAAGAGACGCGTTCTTTGAAATGATTAAGGAAAAAAGATAGAATAGTAGCATAAGTGCGTAATATTCGAATTATACGACAGACTGTCAATAATAATGAAATGGATATTTAAATATAGATTTCAAACTGAGCAGAGACAAGACGAACTTTTTTTATTTTTGATTTGGGATATCTTGATGATAGAATAAAATGAAGTTTCAATAATATTTAACAATGAAGAGTTTGATCCTGGCTCAGGATGAACGCTAGCGACAGGCTTAACACATGCAAGTCGAGGGGCAGCATGTTTGTAGCAATACAAATGATGGCGACCGGCGGACGGGTGAGTAACGCGTATGCAATCTACCTCATACTAAGGGATAGGCCATGGAAACGTGGATTAATACCTTATAATATTATATAAGATCCTTTTTTTATAATTAAAGATTTATCGGTATGAGTTGAGCATGCGTCCCATTAGGTAGTTGGTAAGGTAACGGCTTACCAAGCCGATGATGGGTAGGGGTTCTGAGAGGAAGGTCCCCC
>JAISHE010000015.1 GCA_031262745.1 Culturomica sp.
GGCAATATTACCAAAATCGGAACGCATAGTTTTAATGGTAAACGTCTTATTATTAACGTTTGAGCCACCTTTTTCGGAAAGCATAAGAAAAATACCTCCCGCACGCGAAGCATCTATGCCGCCTACGTCATAAGTGAAGCCCGAAGGAGCGGAATGCCCTGTGGGTAAAAGCTTTAAGTGGTGCCAAGTGTCCTCCATACCCACCGTATACTTCCCAAAAACCCAAACTGCGTCCCAATTAAAGTCATCACGCCAAGCATGATCCCAAGACAGTGAGAATGAAATCATTACAGTGTCGTTGTTAAAACTTACACTCGGTTTTGAATTAAATCTCACATTATTAGCTAAAACACTTGTGCTCATCAGAATACAGGCACAAATTAAAAAATTGCGAAATACATGGTTAATTTCGCTTCTTTTTTTCCCTTTTTCGGTCTCTTCCGTTTTCATATTGATATGGTGTAATTGTTTAAAAATGTTGCAGTTATCCTCTTTTTGCAAACAACCATATTTCATTGATTTTCACCGATTTTTGAGCCTCAAAAACCCATGGTTTTTGCAAAGAAACTATTGCGATGCAAATGTAAAAAATAATCTTTAATATCGGAAAAAGAATGTTAGAAAAATTTTTACGACACACATGTAACATGCGCAACACCTGTAATGTACGGGCGTATGCCATACGCCCGTACAACAATACGTTCATCGACCTGAGGGGAAAACAGCATACGTCCCTACTTTTCAACATTTAGAATTTGCAATTACAATTATCATTCATAACTTTGTGCAAAATCTTAGGAGCACCCGTGAATTTTCTCAATGAATTAAACAGTAAACAGTTGGAAGCCGTTGAAAATACGGAAGGTCCTTCACTTGTGATCGCAGGTGCCGGTTCCGGCAAAACAAGAGTGCTCACCTATCGCATTGCCAATTTGCTGGCAAAAGGAGTGCCTCCTTATAGTATTCTCGCACTCACGTTCACCAATAAAGCCGCCAAAGAAATGCAAAAACGTATTTCGCAATTGGTTGACTACAATAGTGCCTCCAATTTATGGATGGGAACTTTCCACTCTATTTTCTCACGTATCCTGAGATTTGAAGCGAATAAATTAGGATATTCTTCAAATTTCACAATCTACGACACACAAGATTCCAAAAATCTCATCAGAAGTATCATAGGAGATTTGAAATTGGATAACAAGGTTTACAAGCCTAACGATGTGTTGGGACGAATTTCTATGGCAAAAAACAACCTGATAGTTGCCGATGTTTATGCTCAATCTTCAAATATTATCAATGCCGACAAAAAAGCGCAAAAGCCGCACATCGCAGAAATATACAAACTATATCAGCAACGATGCAAACAATGCGACGCAATGGATTTTGACGATCTTCTGCTGCAAACAAATATACTGTTCCGTGATTTCCCCGACGTTTTGGAAAAGTATAGAAACAAATTCAGATACGTGCTTGTGGACGAGTATCAAGACACCAACTATTCGCAATATTTAATAATCAAAAAACTCTCTCAGTACCACCGCAATATCTGTGTTGTGGGTGATGATGCCCAAAGTATTTATTCTTTTAGAGGTGCACGAATAGAAAACATACTTAATTTCAACGTAGATTATCCTGAATCCAAACTTTTCAAGTTGGAACGTAATTATCGTTCCACCACCACAATCGTAGATGCCGCAAACAGTGTTATCCACAGAAATAAGGAACAAATCCCTAAAACTATTTTCTCCGAAAACGAAAGGGGTGAAAAAATAAAAATTCTGCGCGCACTATCCGATAAGGAAGAAGGCAATCTGATTGCAGGAGAAATATTCCGCATTGCAAACTACGAGCAGGAAAAGTTCAGCGATTTTGCCGTTCTCTACCGTACAAATGCCCAATCGCGTATACTCGAAGAATCTCTTAGACGCAAAAATATTCCTTACCGTGTCTACGGCGGACTTTCTTTTTACCAACGCAAGGAAATAAAAGATATGATGGCTTACCTGCGGCTAATTGTGAATAACAATGATGAGGAGGCTCTAAAACGTATTATCAACTATCCTCAGCGAAAAATAGGTGAAACGACAATTGAAAAGATACGCTCACTCGCACTGCAAAAACAGGTGAGTTTATGGACAGTGATAAGCAATAATGATCTCTTGTCGGCTATTGTCAATCGTCCCACAGCCGAGAGGATTAACGGGTTTAGGGCATTGATAGAGAAATTCTCCGAAAGAGTTGAAATCGATAGTGCCTACGATATTGCAAATTCAATAGCATTGGCATCGGGAATAGTAGAAGAAGTTTCAAACGATGCCACGCCGGAAGGTATTTCCCGAAAAGAAAATATACAGGAACTTTTGAACGCCGTGAAGTCATTTTCCGAAACTGCATATAAAGAAGGTATAAACGACAAACTTGCAGTATTCCTCGAAGAAGTTTCGCTACTCACCGATCAGGATAATGATAAAAATGCCGACACCAACAGGGTAACCCTTATGACTATTCACTCTGCCAAAGGCTTGGAGTTTCCGAATATAATCGTGAGCGGCATGGAGGAGGAACTCTTCCCTTCGCAACAGAGCAGCACCCGCAATCAAGCACTCGAAGAGGAAAGGCGACTTTTTTATGTTGCGCTCACAAGAGCAGAGAAACGTGTGATTCTCTCATTCAGCACGACACGCTATCGCAACGGTCAGACTATGTCACGCCATTGCTCACGTTTTATAGGGGAAATCAATCCGTTGTATTTGGAGGGATTTTTGGATCCACTCATGGAAATGCCGAGAAGAGAACCCGAAAAAACATTCTCTTATAAACGTCCGGAGTCAAGAACCGTTGCAACAGCTCAAAAAGTGCAGGACATTCCCGACATCCCTTTTGCAAACCTGACACCCGTAGACACGGACGCTATCACGGCAGGCACATTTATCTACCACTTACAATTCGGTAGCGGGCAGGTAATCGCCGTTGAAGGAGTGGGAGCAAACAAAAAAGCAAAAGTTCAATTCAAAAACGGAGGTGTCAAAGTTTTACTCCTCAAATTTGCTAAACTTTATAAATAATTGCATTACAACTTTTTTTATATATCTTTGCACCTCATTTCGGCACAGACCGAATCTTAATCAACATGGAATATAATAGTCAAAAGAAAAAATTAGTTCTCCCCGAATACGGTAGGAACATACAAAAAATGGTTAACCACCTCCTCACAATAGAGGATAGAGAACAAAGGAACTTAGCAGCAAAAACAATTATAGACGTAATGGGCAATATGTATCCGCAACTTAGGGATGTGCCTGATTTCCGTCATAAGCTCTGGGATCACCTTGCCATAATGTCCGACTTCTCTCTTGATATCGACAGTCCCTACCCGCTTCCGACTGCCGAAAGCATCAAAGAAAAACCTATAAAGCTAAGCTATAACAATAAGACCAAAATAAAATGTCGCCACTACGGAAAAACCGTTGAACGACTTCTCGAAACAATCAAGGATATACAAGATCAGGAGAAAAAGAAAGCCCTCACCCTCCTAACGGCAAATCAAATGAAAAAATCTTTTCTGATGTGGAATAAAGATTCCGTTGAAGATGAACAGATTTATAACGATATTAACAACTACTACGGAGTTAATCTCAACATGCTGGAAGGTGCTACTCTTTCAAACTCCAAAACATTGCTTCAAAAAAAGCCAAGACCTGTCAACAATAATTTTACCAACAATAACGGACGGCAACAGGCTCACAACAGCAAAAAAAACGGCAACAACAATGCCAAAAACTATCATAATTTTAGGCAGCAATAGCGGTTTAAAAAAGGAAATGCCGGAAATAAGTTGCCGACTGTTGGAAGAACGCTGCGGCACAATTTTAAAAACATCCGGCATTTACGAAACCGAACCATGGGGATTTGAATGTCGGGAATCATTCTATAATCAAGCGGTTGTCATTGAAACACCCTTATCCCCTCTCGAATTACTTTCCACTGTTTTGCAAATTGAGAACGAACTCGGACGCACCCGCAATCCGAATCAACGCTACTCATCACGCAGCATAGATATAGACATACTTTTCTACGATTCCGAAATCATTCAAACCGAAAATCTTACAATACCGCATCCGCTAATTCGAGAACGCAACTTTGTTCTTATACCTTTAAATGAAATAGTCCCCGATTTCTTGCATCCGGTATTCAAAAAAACCGTAAACGAACTTCTATTATCATCTGAGGATACATTAAACGTCAAAAAGATTTCCTAATCTTGTTTTAAGTCAATTATATAATTAATTTTGCAAAGTTCTCGTGATTAATTTTATGAAATTACGACTAATGAAAAGGATATAATAGAATAATAACAATATTTAACCTAAAAATCTCAGTCATGAAAAAATTCTTTAAGTACACGCTCGCCACAATTGTCGGCATAATCATTTTCAACATTATCGGCTTTCTGTTTTGGATTATTCTTCTCGTAAGCATGACCTCTTCGGATACCGTTATAGTGAAAGATAACAGTATATTGAAAATAACTCTCGGTAATCTTATTCAAGACCGTGCTTCCACCAATCCTTTGGACAATTTCGATTTAATGTCAATGACTAATGTCAAATCGAGTGGTTTGAATAAAATCATAGAAAATATCGAAAAAGCCGGAAAAGACGACCGCATAAAAGGTATCTACCTCGAACTTACCGATATTAATGCCAATTTCGGAGGCATGGCTTCAACGGAAGAAATTCGCAACGCACTGAAAGAATTTAAAAAAAGCGGTAAATTCATTTACAGTTACACAAATCTTGGTTACTCACAAAAGGCGTATTTCCTCGCATCCGTTGCCGACAGCATCTTTGTTAATCCCGAAACACCGCTCGGATTAGTCGGTTTAAGCAGTCAAAATATCTTCTTCAAAAATGTACTCGACAAATTAGGCGTCAAGAGCGAAGTTGTAAAAGTCGGAAAATATAAATCAGCCGTAGAACCTTTCCTGCAAACATCCATGAGCAAAGAAAATCGCGAACAGGTGCAAAAATACCTGAACTCTACTTGGAACACAATGTTAGCCGGCATTTCCGAAGGTCGCAACATCTCAGTTGAAGAACTAAACAAAATTGCAGACAACTTCGATATGCGCATGCCGCAAGATGAAGCAAAATTAGGACTCTTCGACGGAGTAATCTACGAAGATGAAATTATCGACTTTCTAAAAGATAAATGTGGTGTTGATACAGACAAAAAATTATCTTACGTTGATTTGGACGATTATGTGAATGCACCTCTAACTAACGATGACAAGAAGTTTTCCAAAGATAAGATTGCCGTTCTCTATGCAGCCGGCGACATCGTAATGGAACAGTCAAACACCACAATCGGCGTGGACTTTGCAAAAACAGTGCGCGAAGCTCGTCAAGATAAAAACGTTAAAGCAATTGTGATGCGTGTAAACTCCCCCGGTGGCAGCGTGCTCACGTCCGACATCATTTGGAGAGAAGTGAAACTCGCCGCAAAGGAAAAACCTTTCATCGTTTCAATGGGCAACGTTGCCGCTTCCGGTGGTTACTACATTTCCTGCCCTGCTACCGTCATTGTTGCCGACCCGACTACCTTGACCGGTTCCATAGGTGTTTTCGGTCTGCTTTTCAGCGGTGAAAAGTTAATAAAAGACAAAATCGGTATCACCAGCGAAGTCGTAAAAACCAATGAACACGGCGATTTCGGAGGTGTGGCATTCTTAGGCGGATTAAGTGACAGAAGTTTCACCGACTACGAAAGAAATGTTATGCAAAATTACGTTAACAACACCTACGACTCATTTCTCTCCAAAGTTTCCGAAGGCAGGGGCATGACAAAAGAAGCCGTGCACGAAATAGCACAAGGTAGAGTTTGGACAGGTGAAGACGCTATCAAAATAGGATTGGTAGACACTCTCGGTGGTTTGAACGATGCCATAAAAATTGCTGCCGATAAAGCAGGTTTAACCGAATACCGTATCACCGAACTTCCGACCGAGAAATCACCTTTTGAAGAAATATTCTCAAATTTCTCCGCATCGGTAAAAGGAAAAATGTTGAAAGAAGAACTCGGAGTATATTACGATGCTTATCGTCAACTGAACGAATTTGCAAAACTTCCGCAAGGAGTTTTGGCTCGCATGCCCTACAACATGACAATAGAATAATAACAATGTTAAAACTTTCGAGAGCCGGCACAACATGTCGGCTCCCTTAAATATATATACTTATGTCGCCGAAATTACTGTTATTGCCGCTAAGTGCTCTCTACGGATTAGTTGTGGGAATAAGAAATTTTATGTATGACAAAGGTATTTTTAAATCAATCTCTTTCAGCGTTCCGATAATTTGCGTAGGTAACATCTCAGTCGGTGGCACAGGTAAAACCCCTTTCACCGAATATATTATATCCCACCTCATTCTGCAAGGCTATAATATTGCCTACCTTAGTAGAGGGTACAAACGCCTAACATCCGGATTTATCGTAGCAGACAAGAATTCCACACCTGCTGATATAGGTGATGAACCGTTTCAAGTGAAGCAAAAATTTCCTAACATCACCGTTGCATGCGATGCCGACAGAGTTAGAGGAGTTCAAAATCTCTTAAAACTAACACCCGTATTCGATGTAATCATTCTCGACGACGCTTTCCAACATCGCCACATAAAAGCCGGTTATTCCATAGTGCTTGTTGACTACAACAATATGATAGATAAAGATTTTCTCCTGCCTGCCGGTAGACTTAGAGAATGTGCAAAAAATACGAAGCGTGCCGATTTCGTGGTTGTAACAAAATATCATGCTTCATCAATAGATACGGCAACTAAAGCAGAACTCTCCGCTCGTTTAAATATTGAGAAAACTCAGGGATTTGCGGTTGCCGGAATTCGTTACTCCGAAGCATTACCCGTATTTCCAAAATCTTCTACATACGAGTTGGATAGAATACGCAAAGAAGACAATATTTTGTGCATAACGGGTATTGCCAAACCACAACCTTATATTGACTACTTAAAAACATTCACCGGAAATGTTAACACTTTAATCTTCCCTGACCATCACAATTTCAGTAGAAAAGATGTTGAAAATGTCGTTAAAAGTTTTGCACAACTTCCGTCTGACGGGAATAATTTCATCCTCACCACCGAAAAAGATGCCGTGCGTTTTCAAGCTCTTGATTATGTCCCCGACAACATAAAAGGGAAAATGTACTACACCCCTATTAAACCTGAAATCATAGAAGAAAAATCAAATGAAGAACTCTTTGGTAAATTGATTGAATATGTTGAAGAAAATAAAGGATAGCGCAGATTTTATACGTAAGTATTTGGACGAAGAGTATGAAACGGCAATCATACTTGGTTCCGGACTTGGGGCACTTGCCGATTCTATGGAGGTACATCATCGCCTACCTTACAAGGAGATACCGTTTTTTCCGGTTTCAACGGTTGAAGGACATTCCGGAAATTTGATAATAGGAAAATTCGGCGGTAGAAACGTGATTGCCATGCAAGGACGTTTCCACTATTATGAGGGCTACAGCATGAAGGAAGTTACATTTCCGATACGTGTCATGAAACTTTTAGGCGTGAAACATTTATTCGTTTCCAACGCTGCCGGAGGAGTTAACCCTACTTTCCGTGCAGGAGATTTAATGGTTATAACCGATCATATTAATCTTTTCCCCGAACATCCTTTAAGAGGTAAGAACATGGACGAATTCGGCGCACGCTTCCCTTCTATGACGGAAGCTTACAGTAAGCGGCTTATTAGATTGAGCGAAACTTGTGCCGATGCACTCGGCATAAACATTAAAAAAGGTGTATTCGTGGGTTTGCAGGGACCTTCATTTGAAACACCTGCCGAATACAAATGGTTGCGTATAATCGGAGGAGATGCCGTTGCCATGTCGACGGTGCCGGAAGTTATCGTGGCGCGTCATTGTGGCATGGAATGTTTTGGTATGTCGGTGATTACCAATGCCACGGCATCACCGGAAGAAATAACTACTTCCCACACAGAGGTTCAAGATGTCAGCAACAGTTCGCAACCTGCCATGACTGCTCTTTTCCGTGAAATTATAAGTAGAATGTAGTTATAACGTCCTGCTCCTAAAATTTAAACTTTAAAAATAGCAGGAAAATTCTGTCTATTTGAGCGTATTAACAAACGTCAATGTTTCCGGTCGTCCGATGTCGAACCATTGAGTACCTTCCGGAGCAAGATAACCGCTTATCTTCAAACGGTCGGAAATAGATATATAGAAATCAATTATTGAAAACCGTCCATGCCAATCGTTCATGTAATTAACAATCTCCTTAGAAACGACGTGAATACCGTTGAAAGCAAGTCGACGGCATTCATTCGGTTGCAAGTTCAGATAAGGAGATTTCGTTTCATTTGTTTTTACATTCGTCCAACCACAAAGTCGCAAGTCTCTGTCGAACAAAAGATAACGTTGAGTGGTTCGAGCATCTACAAATAAAGTCGCCAACGAATCTCCGGATTTATGTCGTTCATACAATTCTTTAATATCCACATCGGTAACCACATCCACATTATGCACCAAAATCGGTTCGTCATTAGTAAAAAGTTTTGCAGCCTTTTTAATTCCGCCACCCGTATCCAATAAATAATCTCGTTCATCGGAAATTTTTATATCCATGCCGAAATTCCGATTGCTATGCAGGAAATCTATAATCTGTTCTCCAAAATGATGAACATTAACAACTATTTGCTTTGCTCCTGCCGCTTTTAATTTCAAAATAACATTTGCCAACATCGGTTGTCCCCATAATTCGACCAATGCTTTGGGTTTATCATTCGTCAAAGGTTGCAATCTCGTTCCGAGACCTGCCGCAAATATTATTGCATTCATTTCTGTAATTCTCTATGTATCAAACGTACTTTCACTCCGAATTTTTGCGCAATATGCTGTGCGGCACTTTGAGCGGAGTATACCGAACGATGTCTTCCGCCGGTGCAACCGAAGGACAATTGCAAATGTGTGAAACCTCTTTCCAGATAGCGTTTAACGGAAGCATCCGACAAACTATAAACCGCATCCAGAAATCGTAATATCTCTCCGTCATTTTCCAAAAACTTTTTCACCGGTTCATCCAAACCCGTAAGGTTTTTATACTCCTCATATTTACCCGGATTATGTATGGCACGACAATCAAACACGAAACCTCCACCATTGCCCGAGTCATCTTCAGGTATTCCTCTTTTATATGAAAAACTGTAAATAGTTACAATTAAAGGCAAATCGGCATTTGAATAATTTGGTGTGTTTACTGCTTGCAATTGATCCGCAATATCTTTTAAATAAGGATAATCCGAACCTATTTCCGAAAGGATTTCATTAAAATTTTTCAAAGCCGACGGTATACTTTCCAGAAAATGCGACTTACCCTCAATCATACCTCTAAAACCGTAAGAACCCAAAACTTGCAATTGTCTGAACAACACAAAATACGTGAGGTGTTCGTAAAATGACTTTCTATCGGGAATAGTTATGTTCAACTTACCCAATTCATCAAGATACTCATCCAAAAGCAATTGCCTCAATTCATACGAGAAATGCGCCTTTGATTGCCAGAGAAAAGAAGCAAGATCGTAATACAAATGTCCTTTGCGACCACCCTGAAAGTCTATAAAATACGGTTCACCGTTTTTCAACATAACATTGCGTGACTGAAAATCACGATACATAAAATAATCTGCCGGCTCAAACAATAATTTGTTTGCCAAATTCTCAAAATCATCTTCCAATTCCGGTTCCGAAAAATCCGGCAGTACCATTTTCAAAAAACAATACTTGAAATAGTTCAAATCCCACATCACCGAACGCCTGTCAAACGTTGACACCGGATAACATTTTGCAAAATTCAAATCTTGCGCACCTTTTATCTGAAAATGCGGCAATAAACGGATAGTGTTTTTTAATAATGTAATCTCTTGCTCCGAGAAACTACCACTTTCTCTACCGTTTTTTATTGCGTCAAACAAAGAAGTATCACCCAAATCTTCTTGCAAATAATAATGAACATCGTCGGAAACGGAATAAACCTCCGGTACAGGTAATCCTTTTAGACGAAAATGACGGGCAATGTATATAAAAGCTTCATTCTCACGAACAATTTCTCCATATACACCTATCAAACTACGATGCTCCGACGTTAGACGATAATAACAACGATTAGAACCCGACTTAGGTAAAAGCTCTACCCTTTCAACTTTTTCTTCCGGAAATAATTCCGACAACTTATCTTCGTGCATAAGCATATCTACATTTCCCACAAAATTATAAGTAATTTTAGATAAATAGACTTGCACATTAAAAAATTATCACATACCTTTGCAACCCGATTGAAATTGGAAGGAATAATAATCAAAAACAAGATATATCATGAAAAAAGGCATACATCCTGAGAACTACAGATTGGTTGCATTCAAAGACATGTCAAACGGTATCACGACAATCACAAAGTCTACTGCTGCAACAAAGGAAACTATTGAAATAGACGGTGTTGAATATCCTCTTGTTAAATTGGAAATCTCAAATTCATCTCATCCGTTCTACACAGGTAAAGTAAAACTTGTTGACTCTGCCGGTCGTGTGGATAAGTTTATGACTAAATACAAAGATCACCTTGATAAAAGAAAAAAGAATTAATTCATAGTTTTAATTTTTAAAAGTTGTTAATTAAAATTCAGAGGTGAAAGCTGTCCTTATGGGCAGCTTTTCATGTATAAACGTTGGCATACTAATTGTGCAGTAGTAGGTACAAATCAAAATACTACTAAATATTGACAAAATGTCAGTTCAAATAAGACTGACGCTAATTTTAAGGAGATAAAAATGAGTAAAGTAAGCATCAAGAAAATCTTTTCCGACCGAATGAAGAACGACTCTGTTGAGTTTGTGCCGATTATTGACGACGAAAGAGAGTTGTTAAATGATGACACAAATATATCCGACACTCTGCCAATCTTGCCACTACGCAACACAGTGCTTTTTCCGGGAGTGATTATACCTATTAATATAGGTAGGGATAAATCGATGAATCTTATAAATTACGCATACAAGCAGAATGCTTATGTTGGTGTAGTTGCACAAAAAGATCAAAATCAGGAAAATCCTAAATTCGATGATCTTTATAATGTTGGTACTATTGCATCTATTTTGAAAGTACTTGAAATGCCGGACGGTTCCACAACCGCTATACTTCAGGGTAAGCGTCGTTTCATGCTTGAAGATATTTTATATGATGATCCTTATCACGTGGGTAAAATAGCCCTCAAACCGGAGCAAAAATTACCGGCGAGCGATCCCGAATATAGTGCAATTGCCGCTTCTCTTAGAGATATGGCAAGTGAAATCATTAAATATTCCGGAAATATTCCGAATGAAACAGGTTTTGCGGTTAAGAATATCGAAAGTATGTTTTTCCTAATTAATTTCATTTCTGCAAATACGGATATTGATTATAAGGACAAACAACAATTGCTTGAGATTGATAACCTAAAAAAACGTGCTTTCAAGCTTTTAAGTTTGCTTAGTAAACAGATAAGCATGCTTGAACTCAAACACGATATTCAACGTAAGGTACAAACCGACATTGATAAACAGCAGAGAGAGTATTTCTTGCATCAGCAAATGAAGACAATTCAGGACGAACTGGGTGGTAACCCTTCGGATGAGGAGATCAAGGAACTCGAAGAAAAGGCATCTAAAAAGGAATGGAATGATAATGTAAAGGAAGTTTTTGAAAAAGAACTTTCCAAGTTGCAACGTTTAAATACGTCATCACCTGATTATTCCGTGCAAGCTAATTATCTGCGTGAAATAGTAGAACTTCCTTGGAACCATATTTCTCATGATAATTTAGATCTTAACCACGTGAAAAAGGTACTCGATGAAGATCACTTCGGACTTGAAAAGGTGAAAGACCGTATCTTGGAATACATGGCGGTTTTGAAACTAAAATCAAATATGAAGTCGCCAATTTTGTGTCTATATGGACCTCCGGGTGTCGGTAAAACTTCTCTCGGAAAGTCTGTGGCACGTTCCATAGGTAGGGAATTTATCAGAATGTCGCTTGGCGGTCTGCACGACGAAGCTGAAATCAGAGGTCATCGTAAAACATATATCGGTGCTATGCCGGGACGTATCATACAGAGTATAAAAAAAGCCGGCACTTCAAATCCCGTTTTCATTCTTGATGAGATAGACAAAGTTGGTAAGGATTTTAGAGGTGATCCGCAGTCAGCATTGTTGGAGGTACTTGATCCCGAACAAAACAACTCTTTCCATGACAATTATTTGGATATTGACTATGATTTATCGAAAGTGATGTTTATTGCCACAGCAAATGATATTTCTACAATTGCACCGCCTTTGAGAGACCGTATGGAGATGATAGAGGTTAGCGGTTATCTGCTTGAAGAAAAGATTGAAATAGCCAAAAGGCATTTGATCCCTAAACAGTTGGATAATCATGGTCTCGTTGCTAAGAACGTAGTATTTCCCGATAATGTGATTGAATTTATCATTGAGAAATACACTCGGGAATCCGGAGTTAGAAGTTTGGATAAGACAATAGCCAAAATCATGAGGCAAGTAGCTCGTAAGGTGGCAATGAATAAGAAATACACTATCGTTCTGGATGAAGACGCTGTTACGAGCTTTTTGGGTTCTGCCATTTTTTCTCGCGAACAATATCAGGGTAATAAACTTCCGGGGGTTGTTACAGGCTTGGCATGGACGGCGGTAGGCGGTGAAATCTTATATATCGAATCAAGTTACAGCAAAGGTAAAGGCAATTTAAGTTTGACCGGTAATTTGGGTGATGTGATGAAAGAATCCGCCAAATTGGCTCTGGAATATATCAAATCAAATGCACAGAAACTCGGTATAGACGAAGCAAGTCTTACAGAGCGGGACATTCACTTGCATGTACCTGCGGGTGCTGTGCCAAAAGACGGTCCTTCCGCCGGTATCACAATGGTTACTTCTCTCGTTTCCGCCCTAACCGGCAGAAAAGTGAAAGCAGCTTTGGCAATGACCGGTGAAATCACGTTGAGAGGCAAAGTGCTACCTGTTGGCGGTATTAGAGAAAAAATCCTTGCAGCCAAACGTGCCGGTATTAAGGAAATAATCCTTTGCAGCGAAAACCGTAAGGATGTGGAAGAAATCAATAAAACTTATTTAAAGGGATTGAAGTTCCACTATGTAGACCAGATTGACGAAGTTTTAAAATTAGCACTCATTTAATACATTTTATTATGAATACTACATTAATGATAGGTACTACGGAAATAATTATCATCGCACTTGTTGTTTTACTCATTTTCGGTGGTAAGAAAATTCCGGAACTTATGAAGGGTTTAGGTAAAGGTGTGAAAAGTTTCAAAGACGGTGTGAACGGTGCCGGCGAAGAAACCGGTAAACAGGAATCGAAGAAAGAAGATTAAGCCCAAACGCTAATGTCAGAGGTATCCGAGGGAAATATGACTTTCTGGGAGCACTTGGATGAGCTACGGAAAGTTATTTTTCGGGCAAGCATTGCGGTGTTATTAATTGCCGTAGTTGCTTTCTTGAACAAGGATATTCTGTTTGAAATTGTGCTTGCGCCTCAACACTCCGATTTTATTACGTATCGACTGATATGCAGGCTTGGAGAATGGCTCAACATGCCGAGCATTTGTCCTGATGCGTTTCAATCGGAGTTGATTAACACGCAATTAGCCGCACAATTTTTAATTCATATAAGTGTTTCGCTCTATGCAGGTTTACTTATAGCATCACCTTACATCATTTATTTGTTGTTTTCTTTTATAAAACCGGCATTACATGCAAACGAAAGACGCCATTCCGGAAGGATAATAACGGCGTCTTTTGTTCTTTTTTTTATTGGAGTATTACTAAGTTATTTTTTAATCTTTCCGTTGTCGTTTCGTTTTCTTGCTACCTATCAAGTGAATGAATTGGTAAAAAATACGATAACTCTTTCATCCTACATTTCAACATTAACTATACTGTCGCTTATGCTGGGTGCGGTTTTTGAAATACCGATTTTGGCTTACTTTTTTGCTAAACTTGGATTTATAAATACCAACATTTTAAAAAAATATCGTAGGCATGCACTTGTAGTAATTCTGATCATTGCAGCTTTTATCACCCCCACCGGCGATGCCCTCACTCTTATGCTCGTATCTGCTCCTATGTATTTACTTTACGAATTGAGTATCGCAATTGTAAAAAGAACGAAGGCTGCCTCGCTTTGAGACAGCCTCTATACACAATATAATTGAAAAGATAATCTTACTTAAAATTCCAATATTTCATTCCAACCGAATTTATCTTCACAATCTCCATACTGAATGCCGCGCAGGCGATTATAAAGTTTCTCCGTCAATTCACCCACCTGATCCGGTTTGCCGATTGTGATCACCTGTCCGCTCGTTGAATCTTCAACAGAACCGATAGGACTTATCACTGCAGCCGTACCGCATGCTCCGGCTTCTTTAAAAGTAGCAAGTTCTTCAATGGGGATCAAGCGACGTTCAACCTTTAAACCCATATCCTTTGCAATCTCCATAATACTTGCATTGGTGATTGAAGGCAAAATAGTAGTTGCAGAAGGCGTGATATAGGTATTATCCTTGATACCAAAGAAATTAGCAGGACCACATTCGTCTATATACTTCTTTTCTTTTGCATCCAAGAAGATTGCCATAGCATAACCCTTGTGGTGAGCAGCCTCTCCGGCACGCATACCTGCCGCATAGTTGCCACCTACTTTAATATGACCTGTGCCGTGAGGCGCAGCTCTATCATCGGTATGTTCCATTAGAACTTTCACCGGCTTAAATCCTGTCTTAAAGTAGGGACCTACGGGAGATACGAATACCGTAAAAAGAAATTCCTTAGACGGTGCAACACCCATTTGGGGACCTACTCCAATCAACAACGGACGAATATAAAGACTTGCACCGGATTCATAAGGCGGTATATACTCCTTATTCAGTTCGATAGCCTTTACGACGGCTTCGCTGAAAAGTTCCGAAGAAGGTGCCTTCATCATAATATAGTCGGCAGTATTCTGCATGCGCTTGGCATTCTCTTCACAACGGAAAAGCCTCACTTTACCGTCTTTGCCCCTGAAAGCCTTCAAACCTTCAAAAGCCTCCTGACCGTAATGAAGACAGGTGGATGACATGTGAATCGGAAGATACTCGGAATCACTTACCTCTAATTCACCCCATTTACCGTCTTTATAGTGGCAACGTACATTATAATCTGTCTTATAGTATCCGAATGACAGGTCTTGCCAATTAATATTTTTCATAATCTATATTTTATATTTATTTTACAATCGTCATCTCTTCTATAAGATTTTTAGCACCTGCGTAGACGTCAATAACGAAAAGTACATAGCGCATATCTACGTTGATACATCTTTGAAGATTTTCTTCAAAATCGATATCTCCCGACATTGCTTCCGAATTACCGTCAAAAGCCGCTCCGATTAATTCACCGTTTGCATTGATTACCGGTGAACCGGAGTTACCACCTGTTATATCGTTATCGGAAATAAAATTGACATGTAAATTATTATCGGTGGCATATTGACCGTAATCGCTTGCTGCATAAAGTTCTTTCAAACGTGCAGGCACTTCAAATTCAGTACCTTTTGCACCTTCTTTTTCCATCACACCGGTTAAAGTTGTGTAATAATCATAATAAACTGCATCTCTCGGTTTGTAACCTTTAACCTGACCGTAAGTCAATCTCAATGTAGAATTTGCATCGGGAGAATAAAACTTATCGGGATTCATTGCAAGCAAACCTTTAACAAATAAACGATCTCCTTTTTGTATTTCCTGTGATGCCGGTTTCATTTTATCTCTTATAACATAATAAACCTCTGAAAACGATTTACCGGCAATAACTGCAAGGTCTTCATCAAATTTCTTGATATTTGGCTTTTCAAGAAATGCATTAAGTCTGCTTTCATCCATGAATATGGATTTTTTACTAACTTCTTCGGCAAATTTCACATAATCACCACTATATTTCTTATTAACCAACTTGATAATTTCAGGATAAAACTCTTCGGAAACTTCATCCGAATAGATCTTATAAAGCGAAGCATAAATATTTTGCTCAATCGTAGGGTCGAAATTCTTGTAGAAATCAACAGCTTTTTTCATAATCCTTCCCTTAGCTTCAGCCTTCTTGTCGGAGGTAATATTATTATCACACAAGGTGTTAATATCTTTGGTTATTCCGGTAGCAAATCCGGAAGTTTCCGTAGCACCAAGAGCTTCCGAAACATAAGTACGCACTCTATTATATTCCGCATTAGCCTTATATCCATCGCTAATCAATTCCAAGGCATCTCCATATTCCGCTTTACGTGATGCATCAGCATTCACCCATTGAGTGAACTCCTGTTCTATGTCTTCTTTTGTTTTCATAGTATTCAACTTCTTCAAAGCTTTATTCTGCTCAAAAGCATTCTTCCAATAGTTTGCAACGCCGGCATATTTTGAAGCATATTGAATACGCACTTTATCACTTTTCTGCATATCTTCTTTCATAATTTGCAATCTCACTGTGCGCACATTATAACGAATATCGTTATTTTCCATTGTATTGGTGAGACCGAAACTTGTAAGGAAACGATCTGTGGAACCCGGAAATCCCATAATCATTGCAAAATCCCCTTCTTCTACTCCTTTTATAGAAATCGGGAAATGATGCTTAGGTTTCAACGGAATATTATCGGTAGAATATTCGGCAGGTCTGCCGTCGGGACCTGTGTAGATACGAAACATTGAAAAATCGCAAGTATGACGGGGCCACATCCAATTATCGAAGTCGCCGCCGAATTTACCCATACTTTGGGGAGGTGCACCCACCAAACGAACATCTTTATATATTGTATAAAGTAATAGAAAATATTGATTACCGTTAAACATACCTATCACCTGACCTTTTAAGTCGCTGTTACCGACGGCTTCTTCAACAATTAACTTACCAACGCTGTCTACAACAACTGTTCTTTCTTCTGAAGTCATATCATTTTTCAAAAGCGGTAAGATACGGTCGCTAACATCTTCCATACGTTCAAGTATTGAAGCGGTTATTCCGGGATTTGAAAGTTCATCTTCCATTTTATATGCCCAGAAACCGTTTGAAAGATAATCGTTTTCAACGGAAGAATGATCTTGAATCATTCCGAAACCACAATGGTGATTGGTTATGAGCAAACCTTTGTCGGAAACTATTTCTGCAGAACAGAAATGACGGAAAGGACGACCCTGACGTCCCAAACCTACAACCGCATCTTTAATGCCCGGTTGATTAAGTGAATAAATATCTTCGGCAGTAAGTTTGAAACCAAGTTCGTGCATACGTTCGATGTTGTTTTGTTTCAACAACGATAAAAGCCACATACCCTCATCGGCTCTTACTGCCAAAAAGGATAAAATTGTAAGTGAAATTAGTAATAGTTTTTTCATTTTATCAGTTATTTAACTCATTTAGTATTAATTCAAAACTTTTTTCGCATATTTGGTACAAATATATAATAAATTCCAATAGAAGAATTAGGAATTCTCATAATTTCACTAATTTTGTGTAATGGCAAACGAATTTAACATACGTAATATCTCAGAAGAAAATCTTGCAGATTTTTTGAAGCAACATTGCCAACAAAGTTTCAGAGCAAAACAAATTATGCAGTGGATTTGGCAAAAAGGTGTAACATCATTTGAAGATATGACCAATCTCCCAAAACAATTGCGAGATTTGTTAAATGAAAAATTCTACTTCGACGGTCTTAGAGAAGCCCATTCCGAAATTTCAAACGACACAACAAACAAAACTTTATGGCAATTGTATGACGGCGAACATGTGGAAAGTGTTTTAATACCTTCAAAAGACCGTTATACTGTTTGTGTTTCCTCACAAGTGGGATGCAAACTCGGATGCAAGTTTTGTGCCACTGCCACTCTCGGTTTTAAACGAAACTTAAATAGAGGTGAAATCTTTGAACAGGTTTTTCGTGCATCAAATGAAGCACAAAAACGCAACGGTAATCTCTCCAACATTGTTTTTATGGGTATGGGCGAACCTTTGCTAAATTATGAAAACGTTTTGCAAGCCATTGACCGCATCACTTCACCGCAAGGCTTAGGCATGTCGCCCGCAAGGATCACACTTTCCACTGCCGGCATTGTAGAAGGAATTAAAAAATTAGCCGATGATAAGGTGCGTTTCAATCTCGCTGTTTCACTCCACTCCGCAAAAGATGAAATTCGTTCACACCTGATGCCGGTGAACCGCATGTCAAATCTTCACGACTTAGCCGAAAGCCTGAAATACTTCGTTAATAAGACCGACTCACGCCCTACTTTTGAGTATTTACTTCTGAAAGGTGTTAACGACTCTCTTTCCGATGCCGTCGCATTAGCCGCTTATTGCCGTCAGTTTCCGGTTAAAGTTAACATCATCGAATATAACGAATCTCCACAATCTTCCTATAATGCCTCCACAGAAAAAGACAGAGATACTTTTGTCAGCTATCTTGAAAATAAAAATATGATAGTGAACATTCGCCGCAGCAAAGGGAAAGACATAGCCGCAGCCTGCGGACAACTTGCAAACAGGTTTTCATAAAACTTATACTACAAATGTCGATTATATAAATTTTCGACGTTATACCGTTCATGTCCTCATCTAAATTTTATACCTTTGCGCATATTTTAATCATGAGCACTCTAAATTCACCACTTCTACTTGGCACCGAAAATATCCGCAAACTGCTGATAAAATATTCGTTGCCGGCTATTGTTTCCATGACTGCGGCATCGCTCTACAACATGGTGGACAGCATCTTTATTGGTCATGGCGTTGGGGCAATGGGAATTGCCGGACTTGCAATCACCTTGCCTTTTATGAATATTGCCGCTGCTGCCGGTGCACTTGTTGGCGTGGGTTCTTCGACTCTTATGTCAATGAAACTGGGACAAAAAGACGTTAAAAGTGCCTCTATAATTTTGGGAAATGTAGTGCTGTTAAACCTAATAATAGGTAGTATTTTCACAATCATAAGCCTAACATTTCTCGATGACATATTGCGCTTTTTCGGTGCAAGTAACGTAACTCTACCCTACGCCAAAGATTACATGACTGTTATTTTGTTCGGAAATATAATTACACATACCTATCTCGGCTTAAACGATTCGCTACGTGCTTCCGGTTACCCAAAGAAAGCAATGTATGCCACACTATTTGCTATCGTAATAAACGTAATTCTAAACTACTTTTTTATATTCATCTTTGGAATGGGAATAAAAGGTGCGGCACTTGCCACAGTTCTTTCTCAAGCATTAGCGTTGGCGTTTATTGTCATACATTTTTCCGACAAAAAACATTTTATGCACTTCAAAAGAGGTATCTGGCAACTCAATCCTAAAATAGCCAAAGGTATTCTATCAATAGGACTTTCCCCTTTCCTAATGAATGCGTGTGCAAGTATGGTGGTAATTCTCATAAATAATAGTCTGCAAAAATTCGGTGGCGACCTTGCAATAGGTGCCTACGGAATTGTCAATCGTATTGCATTCCTTTTCATCATGATAAATATGGGCTTCAATCAAGGCATGCAACCAATTGCAGGCTTTAACTACGGAGCACGCAAAACAGACCGTCTGATGAAAGTGTACAAATACACCGTAGCATGCACCACCTGCGTCGTAATAATAGGTTTTATCGCCGGACAGTTTTTTACTCACGAATTAATAAGTCTCTTCTCTACTGATGAGAAACTGATGGAACTTGCAGCAAGAGGTTTGCATCTTGTGATGGCTGCATTCCCGTTAGTCGGTTTTCAAATGTCCACATCCAGCTTTTTTCAGTCAATAGGCATGCCTCAAAAATCAATTTTCCTTTCACTCAACAGACAATTGATTTTTTTAATACCTTTTTTATTTATACTTCCCACATTTTGGGGAGAAGAAGGAGTTTGGTTGAGTATGCCGTTTGCCGATGTAGTGGCATTCATAACAGCTGCAATTATGATACGCTACCAAATTAGGAAATTCAAAAAAGAACCAAAATAATAATATACATAACTTATGTCACACATATTAAAAGTAAAAGAAATATTTTATTCACTTCAAGGTGAAGGCACAAGACAAGGTGAAGCATCCATTTTTATACGACTTTCCGGATGTAATTTAGAATGTGAATTTTGCGACACCGATTTTAAAGGTGGAACCTCTATGACACGCAAAGATATATATG
Organism: Culturomica sp.; assembly: GCA_031262745.1. GTDB lineage: Bacteria > Bacteroidota > Bacteroidia > Bacteroidales > Marinifilaceae > JAISHE01. The sequence continues at coordinate 20,333 of JAISHE010000015.1, forward strand.
AGAAAATCAAGGAATATCCATGCAAATGGATCGTATGGACAGGCGGTGAACCGACATTACAGCTTACAAAAGATATTATACAATACTTTAAATATAGAGGTTTTCGCCAAGCTATTGAAAGTAACGGTTTGAGGAGACTTTCCGAAATATTTGACCATACGGTGATAAGTCCAAAAGGAGACTACCAATATGTGAAAAAACACAATAGTTCCGCAGATGAAGTGAGAGTGCTTCTTGAATATGGTCAAGAACCTCCTCTAATAAAGCAATTACCTAAGGCAAAAAATTACTATCTAAGCCCCATTTTTAGAAAAAGTAAGATCGAAACCAGAAAAAACATTGCCCATTGTATTCAAGAAGTCAAAAAGAATCCGACATGGCAACTGAGCGTACAGCTACATAAATTAATAGGCATTAAATAGTTTTTCTTAAAATATAGACCTATATCCGAAAAAAAAATTCTACTTTTGCGCATTAATCTGGATAATGTTTAAGTAATATAAAATAATTTAAAAATGCGAAACAAAGGAGCGATTACCCTAATCACAATCTTATTGGCACTTGTGAGTTTGTATCAGCTGTCTTTTTCATGGAAAACTGCCTCTGTGGAAAAAGAAGCCAGAATTTATGCAAACGGGGATGAGAAAAAAGAAAGGCAGTACCTTGATTCTATTGGTAACCAAGTTGTATACAACTTCCTCGGATTTGCCAAATTCACTTATAAAGAATGTAAAGAGTTGGAACTTCCGTTAGGTCTTGACCTTAGGGGAGGTATGAACGTTACTATGGAAGTTGACGTTGCCGAAGTAGTCAAAAATCTTGCCAACAACAGTCAAGATCCTGCTTTCACGCAGGCATTAGACACTGCCATGCGCCTGCGCGGCACTTCTACGAAAGATTTTGTAACTCTTTTCGGTGAATCTTTTGAAAAAATTGCTCCTAACGAACAACTTGCTTCACCCGATATTTTCGGTACCGTTGAAATGAAAGATAAAATCAAAGTAGGTGCAACAAATCGTGAAGTATTGAACGTAATCAGAAAGGAAGCCGACGGTGCCATTGATAACACTTTCACTATTTTGCGTGCACGTATCGACCGTTTCGGCGTAGCTCAACCTAATATTCGTAAAGGTAATATAGCAGGTCGTATTAATATAGAACTACCGGGTATAAAAGATGCTCAACGCGTTAGAAAACTTTTACAAGGTACGGCTTCTCTGGAATTTTTTGAAACATACGAAAATTCCGAGTTTTATCCTTTCTTGGTAGCTGCAAATGATAAATACCGTGAAATTATCGACGCTCAGGAAGCATTGAAACCGGAGGAAGTCAAAGATGATGATACAAAAACATCCGACCAAGTTTTAACACCTGAAAATGCCGAAGGTGAAGAAACAGACTTGGCAAGTCAATTGGCAGAAGGCGACAGTTTAAACACTGAAGCAAGCAACGAAGAGTTTATGAAAGCTAATCCGTTGTTCGCACTACTTAATCCTAACGTAAATAGAGACGGCACTATGGGACTCGGTTCCGCCATCGGTTATGCAAACGTAAAGGATGTTGAAAAAATAAACGAGGCGTTGGCTCTTCCGCAAGTGAAATCCACACTTCCGAGAAATGCCCGCCTTATGTGGGAAATGAAACCCAACGGAGATTTCATCGCACTTCATGCCATAAAAGTAACAACGCGTGACGGCAAAGCACCCTTAGATGGTAGTGTGGTTGTGGATGCTCGAAAATCATTCGACGACCAAAGCAGCGGACGTCCGGTTGTGAGCATGAATATGAACGGTGAAGGTTCCAAAATTTGGGCAAGATTGACCAAAGACAATGTAGGTCGTTCAATTGCAATTGTACTTGACGGTTTAGTAGTTTCCTCTCCCACTGTTAACGGCGAAATCAAAGGAGGTAGCTCTCAAATCAGCGGTCAATTTGACGTAAAAGAAGCCGAAGACCTTGCAAACATTCTCAAATCAGGTAAACTTCCCGCACCGGCTCGTATTATTGCCGACGAAATAGTGGGACCTTCTTTGGGTCTTGAGTCGATCCAATCCGGTATGTGGTCGTTCATACTTGCATTTATTCTTGTATTAGCCTACATGTTATTCTTTTACAGTCTCAAAGGCGGCGGACTTGCAGCAGACATCGCTTTGCTTGTAAACCTGTTCTTCCTTTTCGGTATACTTGCTTCTTTGGGAGCCGTGTTGACATTGCCGGGTATTGCAGGTATCGTGCTGACAATGGGTATGGCAATTGATGCCAACGTGCTCATATATGAGCGTATAGAAGAAGAAAAACGTGCCGGTAAAAGTGTGAAACTTGCAATCAAGGACGGTTACAGCAATGCTTATTCGGCAATTATAGACAGTAACATCACCACATTAATTACCGGTTTTATTCTTTACTATTTCGGTGAAGGTCCGATTAAAGGTTTTGCAACCACTCTTATAATAGGTATCTTCACTTCTCTTTTCTGTTCGATCTTTATTTCCCGACTTTTGTTGGAGAGATTTGCTGCAAAAGGAAAAGATGTTTCTTTCACAACGAGATTTACCAAGAATTGGTTAAGAAATACCCATTTCCCGTTCCTTCAAAAAAGATTTATATCTTACGGCATTTCGGGAGCAGTGATTCTTATCGGATTAATATTCATATTCACAAAAGGTTTGGATAAAGGCATTGACTTTGTCGGTGGGCGTACCTACACTGTTAAGTTCGACAAACCTGTTGAAGTGGAAGATGTTGCCGCAAGTTTGGCAGCGGTCTACGGAAGTAGTCCGGAAGTGAAAACATTCGGAGGTCCGGAACAAGTGAGAATTACGACTAAATACAAAATCGAAGAAGAAGGTTTGGACGTTGACGACGAAGTGGAAACTTTGCTCTATGAAGGATTGAAAGAAGGCAAGTTCGTACCGGAAAACGTTACTAAAACAGAATTTCTTGACACCTATCGTCAAATGTCGGAAAAAGTAGGACCTGCAGTTGCGGAAGATATTACGAGAGCTGCTTATTGGGCTGTTATTTTCTCTCTGATTGGAATATTCCTCTATATAATGATACGTTTTTCACAGTGGCAATACGGTGCAGGTGCCGTTGTCGGTTTAACTCACAATGTGCTGGTTGTGCTTGGAGTGTTCTCAATATTCTCCGGCATACTTCCGTTCTCTTTGGAGGTGGATCAAGCATTTATTGCAGCCATACTTACTGTGGTAGGTTATTCGATTAATGACACTGTGGTTGTGTTCGACCGTATTCGTGAATACTTCACGCTTTACCCCAAACGAAATGCGTTGGAAATAACAAACGAGGCACTGAATTCAACATTACGTCGTACATTCAATACCTCTTTATCAACCTTAGTTGTTTTGATAGCAATATTCTTCTTCGGTGGAACGGCAATCAAAGGTTTTGTATTTGCATTGTTCATCGGTATCTTAGTCGGTACGTATTCATCATTATTCATAGCTACGCCGCTTTCTTACGATTTGCGTCGCAAATTTGCAAAGAAAGTTAAGTAAATATAATTTTAAACGTGTTTTTTTCATTCATGAAGCTGCATTCCCATTTACCGGGAATGCAGCTTTTGTTTTGACCCGCCAAAACTTCGAGTACATCTGCCAAAACATTGTCGGGGCAGTGGAGAAAATCCGGATCAAGTCAAAATTTCAGTTGTAAACCTTATCTTTGCCGAAATAGTTAAAACCAAAAATAATATGCGAGAACATAATTTCATACACGTAACCAATAGTATTGCGAAGATTATTAAAACGGAAGAAAATGTATTAATCTGCCTTCCTACAGATGTTATAACATTGAGACGAAACAAACAGAATCGCACCATTAAGCAAATACTCGGTCATTTGATCGACTCTGCATCCAATAATCATCAACGAATGGTTCGTCTACAATACAGCAAAGATTTACTCTTCTTTCCGGATTATCGACAAGATAATGACTTGTGGATATCTCTTCAAGATTACGAACATGCGGACTGGACAAACTTAGTCCAACTATGGAAATTTTATAATCTACATATCATTCAGGTTATTAAATCTGTGGATATAACAAAACAGGATAGTTATTGGTGTGATTTTGAAGGCTCAAAAGTTACACTAAAAGAAATGATAGAAGGTTATTTGGAACATCTGCATCTGCACATAAATGAAATTCATGAATTAATAGCCGCACCTATGTCCGTAGAGCACAAAGTTTGATAATAGATTATCACGAAAAACCGAAAGGCGAAGAATCCTATTAAATTAAATATGTAAAATTATTTTCTACAAATATCATATCAACAATTTGTCATCCGACTGCCACTATTTCAAAAATAACATTACCTTTGCAAACGATGTAAATAACGAATGTAGGACAAATATCTGTCTAAACAGATATAAAACAGCATGAAAAATATCGCAAGTCAGATTAAGGAAAAGACAACTTACTATTTAAGTATCATAAATTATCCAACGTATGAAAAATAAATTATTATTCTGTGCCGCTTCTTTTCTATGCCTGATTTCAGGTATGATTCAAGCGCAAAATCCTGTTATTCGTGATCAGTTTTCAGCCGACCCGACGGCTAAAGTTTTTGAAGGGAAGATGTATGTCTATCCTTCTCACGACATTGTAAGCCCGATAGACCGTTTGAAAGAATGGTTTTGCATGGCGGACTATCACGTGTTTTCTTCCGACAATCTAACCGATTGGAAAGACCACGGCGTGATTGTAACTCAAAATCGTGTTCCTTGGGTGCAACCGGATTCCTATGCAATGTGGGCACCCGACTGTGTTTACAAGAACGGTAAGTACTACTTCTACTTCCCTGCTGCTCCCCGTGGAGGAGAGAGAGGATTTGCCATAGGAGTAGCTATCTCTGATAAGCCTTACGGTCCTTTCATTCCGCAAATGCAGCCTATTCAAGGAGTGCTCGGCATTGACCCTTGCGTATTGGTAGATACGGACGGGAAAAGCTATATTTACTGGTCGGGACGTGGCATGTCTGCGGCAAAACTAAAAGACAACATGACGGAATTAGATTCGGAACCCGTACAGATTACGGGACTGCCCGACGGATTTAAGGAAGGTCCTTTCGTCTTCAAGCGGAACGAAAAATATTACTACACCTTCCCTTGGGTAAGGGATAAGACCGAAACATTGGCTTATGCTATGGGAGACAGTCCGATGGGACCTTTTGAATTTAAGGGAGTCATCATGGACGAATCGCCCACAGGTTGCTGGACAAACCATCATTCCATAGTGGAATATAATGGACAATGGTATCTTTTCTACCATCACAACGATTATTCGCCGGAATTTGACAAGCGTCGCTCTGTTCGTATAGATTCTCTCTCTTTCAATGCCGACGGCACCATCCAAAAAGTAATCCCTACCCTGCGTGGAGTTGGTATTACCGATGCACGTACACGTATCCAAATCGATCGTTACAGCAGTATCAGTCCCAACGGAATTTCCCTCGCTTTTTTGGACGAAGCCGATAAGTTCCAAGGTTGGAAAGTTGACTTCAACAAAAAAAATGCGTGGTTGCAATATAATAAGGTAGACTTTGGCAACGCAAAAGTGCAAGAGATGACTGTTCGTGCCCGTTCTTCTTCCGGTGGAACGCTGCAAGTGAGTGCAGGAAAAAACGGTCAATTGATAGCAACTGTTAACATTCCCCGCAGCAAGGATTGGACGGAAGTTCATGTGCCGGTTACATCGGCTCCAACGGGGGTACAAGATTTATATGTATTACTTAAAAAAGGTTCAAATATGGAAGTAGATTGGGTAGGCTTTGATGCTCTTCCATGGGCAGAAGGAGCTTTTAAAACGGGCAAATATCGTAATTTGTTTGCGGAAGTAGGTTATAAACAAGAGGATATTGACGCCAAACTGAAAACGGTATTCGATGATGTATTTAACGGTCAGAATAAAGTGTACTTTGAAGTAGGTGATTCGATGGCATATATAAGCGACATTAAGAACAACGATGTGCGCACCGAAGGTATGTCCTACGGGCTGATGATTGCCGTTCAGTTTGACCGTAAAGATATTTTCGACCGGTTGTGGCGTTGGGGAAAGAAGTATATGCAGCATCAGGAAGGTCCTTTAAAAGGTTACTTTGCTTGGAGTTGCAAGACCGACGGTACACGCAATTCGCAGGGACCGGCTTCGGACGGAGAACTGTATTACGTTACTTCCCTGATTTTTGCTTCCAACCGTTGGGGCAATGACACGGGTATCAACTATTTGGCTGAGGCTCAAAATATCCTCGACTGTTCTATGCAAAAAGCAGGAATGGACAGAGTGGCTCCTTTAATCAATCTGGAGCAAAAGTTGATTACGTTCACTCCCGATCCGTGGGGAGGACGATTTACCGATCCTTCTTATCATCTTCCTGCCTTTTATGAAGTGTGGGCGAGATGGGCAAACGACGGAAGATCAAACTTCTGGAGAGAATGTGCTCAACAGAGCAGAGAGTACCTGCATCGCAGCATTCATCCCGTTACGGGACTTAATCCCGATTACAACAATTATGACGGCACGCTTCTTGGCGGAAACCGAATAATTGGCGACGCTTTCCGTTTCGACTCTTGGCGTGTGCCTATGAATATCGCCTTAGATTATTCTTGGGCGTGCGAAGACATCAAATGGCAGCAAGAATATGGTAACAAAATACAAAATTTCTTTTATAATCAAGGCATTGATACTTTTGTCGACCAATATAACGTGGACGGCACACAAGTGAAGGAAATTTTGGAAGCCGGAGGATATAAGCAGTTACGTCATTCCTTAGGATTAGTTGCTACTACGGCTGCCGTATCCCTGACTTCTACGGACTGTAAGAGTCGTGAATTCATCGACAGACTTTGGAATGCTAAGCATGTTCCTTACGAAGACGGTTATTTTGATGCCTACTATGACGGATTACTCCGCTTGTTTGCCTTTATGCATCTGAGTGGAAATTATAGGATTATCTTCCCGAATTAAAAGTAAATCACAATATAAATAGTTTACGTATGAAAAAACAACTCTTATTTTTTTGTATTACGGCATGGGCACTGAGTGTAAGCTTTCCCTCGTATGCACAGGTTGTGGAAGATTTTAAGCCTTCAAGTGTGAACCAGACGGGAAAAAAATACCCTCAGGTTAATTCGGAAGGTAGAGTGCGTGTGCAAATTGCCGCACCGGAAGCCAAAAAAGTACAGCTGGATATCGGTGCTGTGAAGTATGACTTGAAGAAAGATGAAAAAGGCGTGTGGACGGGAGAATCCGCTCCGCAGCAGGAAGGATTCCATTATTATCAACTGAATATTGACGGAGCATCGGTTCCCGATCCGGGTACAGTCTATTTCTATGGTGCGGGACGCTGGGGAAGCGGTATAGAAATACCGGCTCATGATGCGGACTTTTATGCGCTTAAAGATGTGCCTCATGGTCTATTGAGTGAATTGAACTATTATTCAAAAATCACACAAACATGGAGACGTTGCTTTGTCTACACTCCCGCAGGGTATGAAGCGAATGCAAGCAAACGCTATCCGGTGCTGTATCTTCAGCATGGTAGTTTTGAGGACGAAACAGGTTGGGGAAATCAAGGTAAAGCCAATCTGATTTTGGATAATCTGATTGCTGCGGGAAAAGCCAAGCCGATGCTTATCGTGATGGACAACGGTTATGCGACTAAGCCCGGAAATTCTCCTTTTCAATCCTCATTTGAAGATGTATTGATGCAAGAAGTCATTCCGATGATTGATGCCAAATTCCGTACGCTTTCCGATAGAGAAAACCGTGCCATTGCAGGCTTATCAATGGGTGCCAACCAGACAATGCAGATTGCAATGAACCATCCCGAAGCTTTCGCTTATTATGGCGGTTTCAGCGGAACATCCAATTATCCGAGTACGGAAACTTTGGATGCCAATATCTTCTTGAACGGAAAGTTTAAAGACGGCAAAGCGGTGAACAAACAGTTCAAGGCTTTCTTCCTAGGATTGGGCACTGCCGAACCTAACCCTTTCCCCGGAGTGGTAAAGGCTTTCCGCGATATGATGGACAAGCAGGGAATTAAATATACCTATTATGAATCTCCGGAAACGGCTCATGAGTGGTTGACATGGCGTAGGGCATTGTATCAGTATGCCCAACTATTATTTTGAATCTAAATAAAATTAATTATAAAAATAAAAAAAATGAGAAAATTATTAGTATCAGTTGCTTTGACCATGCTATGTGGTATGGCATCAGCTCAATTTGCGGGCATACTTCCCGGACAACAAGCGGAAAAATTACCCGAAGGTTTCAAACCGGCATCTACCAACACTTTTTTGGCAAACTATCCGGCAGTGAATGCCGCAACCAGACAAGCAATGTTTAAGGTGGTGGCTCCTACCGCACAGAAGGTGCAAGTGGACTTGGCAAATAAAAAGTATGACATGACGAAAGATGACAAAGGAGTGTGGACGTGTACATCCGATCCTCAGGTAGTAGGCTTCCATTACTATGCCATCTTGATTGACGGAGTAGCAGTGATGGATCGTAACACCGACGCCTTTTTCGGTAGCAATTGGGAATCATCAGGGATAGAGATACCCGAAGGTACGGAAGGAAATTATTATCGTTTCAACAAAGATATTCCTCACGGACAGGTACGTTCAATTTATTATTGGTCGGACATCAACGGATTGGAACGCCACATCAATGTATATGTGCCTGCCGGTTATGACGAAAACAGCAGTACCCGCTATCCGGTGCTTTACTTGGTGCACGGCTGGGGCGAAGATGAAAACGGATGGTCAAACCAAGGACTCATGGCAAACATTATGGACGGACTGATTGCCGAAGGAAAAGCCGTTCCTATGATTATTGTAATGCCCAGTGGCGACATCAAAACCAATTCAGACGTACGCACGGCATCGGGAGATGTAACGAAAATCTTCGCTAACAATCTTATTCCTTATATTGATAAAACTTTCCGTACTAAAACAGATAAAAAGAACCGTGCCATGGCAGGACTTTCACGTGGCGGTATGCAGACATGTATGACGGTGTTTAATAATATGGATAAGTTCGGTTGGATGGGTACATTCAGCGGATTTTTCATGCGCGACGGCGATTCCATTGAAAACATGTATAATGGAGTGTTCAAAGATGCAGCTGCTTTCAATAAACAAATGAATCTGTTATTCATCAGCACGGGAACGGAAGAACGCACCCCTAAGGCTGCTGTGGAAGCTCTTAAAAAACACGGTATCAAGAATGTGGTTTATCATGAATCACAAGGAACGGCACACGAATGGTTGACATGGCGCAGAGCTTTGAATGAATTTGCTCCGCTCATCTTTAAATAATTGAAGGGCTGTGTCTGCCTAATAAGATGTATGAGATATATTAAATATCTGATCGTTGTATGCTTACTTTGTGCTTCGTGTGCTGAAGTGCGGACACAGGAAGAAATCGTTTCACCAAACGGCAGGTTGTCGGTTAAATACACGGTAGAAAACCGACTGCCTGCCTTTGAGATATATGCGAACCAACCGGACGGCAAAAAAAAGGTGAGTGATTTATCTTCCATCGGCATATTGACGAAAGAGGGCTTAAACGGAGATCTTGTTTTAGAATCCGTATCAAAGCCGAAAGAGATAGAAACAGCGTATACCATGCTGACAGGCAAACGGAAAGAATGCCGGAATAAGGCGACGGAAACGACCTACTCTTTCAAGGATAAAACGGGCAAACGGTTGAATCTGGACTTACGCGTCTATGACGACGGCATTGCATTTCGGTATGAATTGCCCGCAGGTGGGATGATAACGGACGAACTGACTACTTATCAGGTTAGTGATTCCGCTACCCGTTGGCTACAAAAGTATGCTCCCCTTTCCTACGAGGATTTCTACAACTGCATAGAGCCTGACCAAGTGCAGGCAAATCGCAAGAAAATAGGATACCCTGCCTTGTTTAAAACTACTGATGATGTTTATATGCTGTTGACCGAATCCGGTATCCGCAGAGAACATTGTGCATCATTGCTTAGTAATGAAGAGAATGCTTCGCTTTTCAAGGTCAAACTTGGACAGGACAGTCTTGCGGTCGACGCCGGATGGGCTTCGCCTTGGCGTACTGCCATCATCGGCTCTTTGGCGGATGTGGTGGAATCAACGCTGGTTACCGACCTCAGCGAACCTTGCGCATTGGAGGATGTTTCTTGGATTAAACCGGGGGTAGCTTCTTGGATTTATTGGGCTTATAACCATGGATCGAAAGATTTTCAATTGATCAAGCAATATGTGGACATGGCTAAGGAACTTCATTTGCCTTATGTGTTGATAGATTGGGAATGGGAATCAATGGGAAACGGAGGAAACATAGACGATGCCGTGAAATATGCGTTGTCGCAAGGAGTGAAACCTCTCTTGTGGTACAACTCCTTTACGGCATGGATCGGAGAGAGTGCTCCGGGAACGCCTTATCTGCTTAACAACGCCGACACCCGCCGTAAGGAGTTTGCCAAATTGGAAAGCATGGGAGTGGCAGGAGTAAAGATCGACTTTTTCAGCGGAGACTCGCAAGCTACGATTGATTATTATCTGGATTTGCTGGAAGATGCTGCCAAATACCACTTGTTGGTCAACTTTCATGGAGCAACCGTGCCTCGTGGCTGGCAAAGGACTTACCCTAATATGGTGTCTGTCGAAGGTGTATATGGAGCGGAATGGTACAACAATGCACCGATACTGACAAACAAAGCGGCGGCGCATAACGCCACCCTACCGTTTACCCGTAATGTCATCGGTCCTATGGATTACACCCCTACTACCTTTACCGATTCGCAACATAAGCACATTACGACTCATGCTCACGAATTGGCTTTGACGGTGGTGTTTGAGTCTGCTGTTCAGCACTTAGCTGATCGACCATCCTCCTATCTCTCTCAAAGCAAAGAGGTGAAAGACTTCTTGCAACATTTGCCTACCGTGTGGGATAACACCAAACTCTTGTCAGGATACCCGGGTGAATCTGTCGTGATCGCTCGTCAGAAAGACGGGAAATGGTATGTCGGCGGGTTAAATGGTACGAATGAGTCTCTCACTCTACCTCTCTCAATGGAATTCTTGGGTAAAGGGGACTATCAGGTAACTTTGTTTAAAGATGGAAAAGAAGCTCACTCGTTTGACATTGAAAAAGAAACGTACAGAGGTGAAAACTTGGAGATACCTTGCCTACCTCGTGGCGGTTTTGTTGCAATAATAACTAAAAAATAAAAAATTAGAAACATGAAAATAGTTTTAGGAATTGTTTGTCTATTGTGCTGCTCCTTATTGTCTTTCGGACAAGGGAGGCAATGGACGGACATCAGCTATGCCAACGATAGTTTGGAAGGACATAAGCTGGATATTTATTTGCCGGCTGACGGTAGAGTTAAACACAAAGTAGTCGTTTTAATCTACGGCAGTGCATGGTTTGCCAATAATATGAAGCAGATGGCTTTTCAGGCAATGGGAAAGCCCTTACTTGACGCAGGCTTTGCGGTGGTTTCCATTAATCACAGATCAAGTGGAGACGCAAAGTTTCCGGCACAAATCAATGACGTGAAAGCTGCCATTCGTTTTATCCGTGGCAATGCGGGTAGATTCGGACTGGATACGTCTTTTATCGGTATCACCGGATTCTCTTCGGGCGGTCATTTGTCTTCTTTGGCAGGTACAACGAATGAAGTGAAAACCTATAAAGTAGACGATACAAGCATGGACATTGAAGGGAATGTGGGAGAATACACTACTTTCAGTAGTAACGTGGATGCAGTGGTCGACTGGTTCGGACCGATTGACATGACCCGCATAGAGAATTGCACTACAACAAAAGAGGCGAATTCTCCGGAAGCCGCCCTGATAGGCGGAGCACCGGCAGACCATTTGGATGTGTTGGCTCTTCTGAATCCGATGACTTATATAGACGAAAAAGACCCTAAATTTCTGGTAATTCACGGAGATGCCGATAATGTAGTTCCTCATTGTCAAAGTGTCTTCTTTTCGGATGCTTTGAAAGAAAAAGGTAGATTGGTTGAATTTATCACCGTGCCTAACGGACAACATGGTCCGGTTACTTTCAATGAACAAACCTTTAAAAAGATGGTAGACTTCTTCAAGAAAGAAGCCGCAATGGATGATGAAGAAGTACGCGACATGGCTGCATACTTCTCCCCTGTTTCCAAAAAGGATGCCATGCCTGATGAGCAAGGGTTCATTAGACGTTGGTTAATTCTGGAACCGATTGACAAACCCAACCGTAGCAATACGGTTTTCACGGATAGCTACATCCGTCAAGCATTCGGCACGGAATACTTCCCCGCTCAACTCTCATCCGTTCTTCCCAAAGACGGAGATCAGGTGAAAGTCGATGGTCGGGAATTGACTTGGCACGACTTAGACAGCAAAAACTTCAACGTGAAACTGTTCCGTTTTGCTTATGGACTGCACAAGAATGTATATGGTGTTCTATTCTGGGTGGCTACGGAGGTCAACTGTACCGAAGACATGGAAAATGTGAGAATGTCCGTAGGTTCCAACTCGGCGTCTATGTGGTGGCTTAACGGGAAAGAAGCTGTGATACTTTCCGGAGACAGGCGCATGGTGAAAGACGATTGCGTATCGCCCCGACTGAATTTGAAGAAGGGAAAGAATATTGTATGGGGAGCAGTAATTAATGGTCCCGGAATGAGTGATTTCTGCGTTCGTTTTCTAAACGAAGATGGAGAACCTATAAGAAATATCACTATCTCAGTTGCAAATAAATAAAAGAAGTTAGTATGATAACAAAAATAAAATGGATAAGTGCTGTGGCTTTTGCATCAGTATGTTTTATAGAAACGGCTGTGGCACAAATTGGAGAACCGTTCATTCATGATCCTTCAACTATCATGGAATGTGAAGGTAAGTATTATACATTCGGCACCGGTGGTGGCGGATTGATCTCCGAAGACGGGTGGACATGGCACGGTGGCGGGGTTAGACCGGGAAGAGGAGCCGCACCCGATGCAGTGAAGATTGGCGACCGCTATTTGGTGGTCTATGGCGGCACCGGCGGCGGACTGGGCGGCGGACACAATGGCGTGATTTATACGATGTGGAACAAGACACTCGACCCTCAGTCTCCTGATTTTAAGTATACGGAGCCTATTATTGTGGCTTCTTCGGATGGTATGGAAGATAATGACGCTATCGATCCGGGACTTCTTCTGGATCCTACCGACGGACGGCTATGGATGTCATACGGTACATATTTCGGTTTTATTCGTCTTGTGGAGCTTGATCCTAAGACAGGGAAACGAGTTGAGGGTAATCAACCGATAGACATCGCTATTGATTGTGAGGCTACGGATTTGATGTACAACGACGGATGGTATTATCTTCTCGGCACGCACGGCACTTGCTGCGACGGACCTAACTCTACTTATAATATTGTGGTAGGTCGTTCCCGTAAGGTAACAGGTCCTTATCTCGACAATGTGGGAAGAGATATGCTCGAAGGCGGCGGACGCTTGGTAGTAACTTCCGAAGGAAGGTTGATAGGACCCGGACATTTCGGACGTATGATTCTCGGCGACGGTGTAGAAAAAATGTCTTACCACTACGAAGCGGATATGGATTTGGGCGGTAGAAGTGTATTGGCTATTCGTCCTTTGTTGTGGAAGAACGGTTGGCCTGTTGTCGGTCAGAATATTCAGACGGGAAATTATGAGATTGAATCCGAAAGAAGAGGATATGCTCTGGAGTTGGCTGTAGATTTTGTAAGGATACCGGGCGGCATGCGATGGTTTAATAGAGATGAGCCGATGAAGCCTATTGCCTCACAAACATTGGCGGATGTGATAGACACTTGGTCAAAAGGTGATATTGGCGTGAGACTTGGTGATTATATGGTTCGCCCGCATCAGCGGTGGACTATTACAGCTGTCCCCGAAGCGGGCGGTTATCTGGGTGCTCCCTATTATAAGATTGTGATAGAAGGAACAGAACGTGCTTTGGCAGCAACAGCCGAAGCGGAAGTAATCACCGTTCCCGCTTTCACCGGCGCACCGGAACAGTTGTGGCAAATTGATCAGCTGACGGACGGCACTTATCGCATCATGCCGAAAGCCATCCCCGGTTCAACGGAAAGGCTGGCTCTGATATCCATTGGCGACAGCACACCGACACTTGGTAAGTTCGACAAGGACAGCGACAATTCCAAGTGGAATTTTAAATCGAATCCCGTTGTTAAATAAGGATTTGAAAAGATAATAGCTACGCATTTGGCGTATGTACATAAAAAGAGCTTCCACAAGTTGGAGGCTCTTTTTTGTATGATAATGGTGAACTCACGCAACATTCTATCTCCGAACAACTCCCCCGAACTTACGGGAAAGTATGAGAATTCTTATTTATCAACTTTTTCACAAAATTTTGCTTAAAATAAAAAATATTACTTTTGCATATAAATTAATTATGTAGAAATTGATAATGCACACTTACCGCTCATACGAAACATTTAGGGCAACAGATAAAAAATATCCTTTGTTAAACGATGTATTACCATTTGATTACCCCCCAACACATAAATCACAAAGAATTAATTATAACAAAATTAGACGCATTTTCACTCCGGCGATTATTCCTTGGTTTATCCTCATCCTTGGCGTGGTGCTGGCACTGATACAGTGGTGCTACAATCGCAGTATCTGGCTGGACGAGGGGTTGCTTGCACTTAATATTATCCACCGCACCCCCGCTGAATTGTTGCAACCGCTGGATAACCTGCAGTCCGCACCCATCCTGTTTCTGTGGATAGAAAGGTTGTTTGGAACCCTCATTCCGAATACGGAGATGGGGTTGCGATTTTTCCCGATGTTGTGTTTTGTGGCAGCGTGTGTGTTTTTTTGCAAAATGCTGCGGCGGGAGTCCGGTATCCCCACAACAAGCGTAGCTATGGGGTTCTTTGCATTCAACTATTGGCTACTGTCATACTCCGCAGAGGCAAAGCAGTACTGCGTGGAGACATGTGTAGCGGTGGTGTTGCTGTACCTCATCACAAAAACCTACAAAACACAGCTTGGCAAGTGTCTCACGCTTAGCATTGTGGGGGTTATGTCTGTGTTTATGTCAAATACAGCGGTGATAATGCTGTTCACCTGTGGTTGCTACTTGCTTTATCAGCAACTAAGCACCGGCAATATTACCCTGCGACGCCTCGCTCCGCTACTCGGTGTGGCTGCTACGTGGATAGTATCGTTGGTAGTGTGCTACGTGGTGTTCGTGAGCAGGAACAATACCACCCGCGAAATGATGCATACTTCGTGGATAGCATTTGGTGGTTTTTTGTCCCACCATCCACAAGAACTGTTCTCCGGCAATTACCTGATGTTTATCGTCAACCGCTTGGGGCTGTTCATTTCCAACGTATTGCCCACGTATCATATAGTGGCTTTGGCAATTATTACCCTGTTGATACTGGCGGGTATGCTATCCTTGCTGTTGCAAAAACGCTGGGGTTGGCTTATCCTCACAATTATGCCTATAGTAATAATTGTGCTGCTGTCATTCATCCAACTTTACCCTATTGCACGACGGCTCGTATTTTTCTGTACGCCCGGACTTATCCTGCTGTTTACCAGTGGCGTTTCGTACCTCGCCGGCTGTATTTCCTCAAAGGTAAAGCAATACAGTCCCCTGCTGGCAATCCTGCCGCTCGCTATGGTGCTGACAATTGGCTTCCCCATTCAGCGCGAAAATTTTAGGGGTGCTATCACCTTCGTACAAGACCAACTCCGTCCTAATGAACAAATAGTAGGTGCCAGACCATCTACGCTGCGCTTTTACTCCGATATCGGAGTAATAAAATCCTCCACAATGAATCAGGTAGATACCTCGGCAACCCTGATGGACAACCTGACAGGAAAGGTTTGGTACATAGTATCCACCCCCTACGGTGGCATTTGGGATGGTTATCGGTACTCGCCCCGCCACGTCGGCAGTAACTTGGAGCGCCGCTTGGATTCGCTGGGCTATCAACCCATCAAACGCTATGAGGACTTTGGAGCAGCGGCATATTTGTATGATTTTAAATAATTGCAATTTATGTACTAAAATGATTATTCTTCTTTATTAATCAAAACATTCCCTATCTTTGGATACTGAAATTCAAACCTAATATAAAAGACCCATGAAGAAACAATTACTTTTTTGCTGCTTGACTGCACTGGGACTGACAGCCGTTCAAGCACAAAGTTTCAACGAATGGAAAGATCCGGAAGTGAATTCCGTCAACCGTTCCGCTATGCACACTAATTATTTTGCTTACGCATCGGCTGATGAAGCAAAAGCCGGCATCAAAGAAAAATCAACGAATTTCATGACGCTGAACGGTCTTTGGAAATTCAACTGGGTGAGAAACGCCGATGCACGCCCAACTGACTTTTACCAAACTAATTTCAACGACAAAGGTTGGGACGACCTTCAAGTTCCGGGTGTTTGGGAATTGAATGGTTACGGCGATCCTATCTATGTAAACGTAGGATACGCATGGAGAAA
This sequence comes from Culturomica sp., assembly GCA_031262745.1. Classification (GTDB taxonomy): domain Bacteria; phylum Bacteroidota; class Bacteroidia; order Bacteroidales; family Marinifilaceae; genus JAISHE01. The sequence continues at coordinate 36,901 of JAISHE010000015.1, forward strand.
TCAATTCATAAACAACCCGCCACAAGTACCGACAGAAAACAATCATGTAGGTTCTTACCGAAAAGAGATTCTTCTACCCGCCGACTGGAAAGGGAAAGAAGTTTTCGCACATTTCGGTTCGGTTACCTCTAATATGTACCTTTGGGTGAACGGACGCTACGTAGGATATAGCGAAGACAGCAAACTGGAAGCGGAGTTCAACCTAACCAACTATCTGAAGCCGGGTAAGAACGTGATTGCTTTCCAAGTATTCCGCTGGTGCGACGGCACTTATTTGGAAGATCAAGACTTCTTCCGCTACTCCGGTGTTGGGCGCGATTGCTACCTTTATGCACGTGATAAAAAATATATCCAAGACATTCGCATAACTCCTGATTTGGATAGCCAATATAAAGACGGTACGCTGAGCATAGCCGTTCAACTGAAAGGAAGCGGTACAATAGCTTTAGATTTGGCAGACTGCCAAGGCAATAGCGTAGCAACCGCAGATCTGAAGGGTTCGGGTAATTTAAGTACCATTTTATCCGTCTCCAATCCGGCTAAATGGACTGCCGAAACACCTAATCTATACACACTGACCGCTACACTTAAGAACGGCAACAACATAACAGAAGTTATTCCGATCAAAGTAGGTTTCCGCAAGATTGAACTTAAAGGCGGACAGATACTCGTCAACGGACAACCGGTACTCTTCAAAGGAGCCAATCGCCACGAGATGGATCCCGACGGTGGCTATGTGATTTCTACCAAGCGTATGTTACAAGACATAAAGGTAATGAAAGAGCTTAATATCAACGCTGTACGCACTTGCCATTATCCGGACAACAATCTTTGGTATGACCTCTGCGATAAATACGGTATCTATGTCGTAGCCGAAGCCAACGTAGAGTCTCATGGTATGGGTTATGACGAGCGGACACTTGCAAAGAACCCCATCTATGCCAAAGCCCATATTGAACGTAATCAACGCAATGTGCAACGCGGATACAACCATCCGTCCATCATCTTCTGGTCATTGGGCAACGAAGCCGGCATGGGACCAAACTTTGAGCAATGCTACACGTGGATCAAGAATGAAGATAAGACACGTGCCGTACAGTATGAACAAGCAAGAACCGGCGAATTCACCGATATTTTCTGTCCGATGTATTATGGCTACGAATCTTGTGTCAAATACAGTGAAGGCGATATCCAGAAACCATTAATCCAATGCGAATACGCACATGCGATGGGTAACTCCGAAGGCGGATTTAAAGAATATTGGGACATCATCCGCAAATATCCGAAATACCAAGGCGGATTTATTTGGGATTTCGTAGATCAGGCATGTCATCTGAAAGATAAGGACGGAGTCAATATCTACGCTTACGGGGGCGACTTTAACAAATACGATGCTTCGGATAACAACTTCAATAATAACGGATTAATCAGTCCGGATCGTGTGCCTAATCCACATGCTTATGAAGTGGCTTATTTTTATCAGGATATATGGACTACTCCCGCTGATCTCTCCAAAGGTGAAATCAACGTTTTCAACGAGTATTTCTTCCGTGATTTATCTGCCTATTATATGGAATGGCAACTACTTGCAAACGGTGAAGTAATACAGGAAGGTACCATCTCTGATCTAAAAGTGGCACCTCAGCAAACGGTCAAAGTGCAAATTCCATTTGATACGAAGAATATCTGCCCTTCCAAAGAATTACTACTCAACGTGAGCTATAAGCTGAAAGCTGCTGAAACACTATTGCCGGCAGGAGCTACCATAGCATACGATCAGTTAAGCATCCGTGACTACCAAGCACCGGAACTGAAACCAGAGAATCAACAAGCAACTAACATTCCCGTCATCGTGCCCACCATTTTGGACAACGATCACAATTATCTGATTGTGAAAGGCGAAAGTTTCTCTATGGATTTCAACAAACACAACGGCTACCTCAGCAGTTACAATGTCAACGGTATGCAACTGATGGAAGACGGCAGCGTATTGACTCCTAACTTCTGGCGTGCACCGACCGACAATGATTTCGGAGCCGGACTACAATTCAAATACGCCGTATGGAAGAATCCGACGTTGAAACTGACTTCTTTGAAACATACGATTGAAAATGACCAAGTGGTGATTCGTGCCGAATATGACATGACGTCAATAGGCGGAACATTAACGCTGACTTATATCATTAATAATAAGGGTGCAATGAAAGTTACTCAAAAGATGGTGGCGGACAAGAGCAAGAAAGTTTCGGATATGTTCCGCTTTGGTATGCAGATGCGTATGCCTGTCGACTTCAATGAGATAGAATATTACGGTCGTGGTCCGGGAGAGAACTATGCCGACCGCAACCATGCGTCCATGATAGGTAACTATTGCCAGACGGTAGAAGAACAATTCTATCCATATATCCGCCCGCAAGAAACCGGAACAAAAACGGATATTCGTTGGTGGAAACTTCTGAATATCAGTGGCAATGGACTACAGTTTATATCGGATGTTCCTTTCTCTGCTTCTGCTTTGAATTACACCATCGAATCATTGGACGACGGCGTAGGTAAAGATCAGCGTCACTCGCCGCAAGTAAAGAAGGCTAACTTCACCAACTACTGTATCGACAAAGCGCAGATGGGACTTGGTTGTGTCAACAGTTGGGGAGCTTTACCACTGGAAAAATACCGTCTTCCGTATCAAGATTATGAATTTAGCTTCATAATGACCCCTGTTTGTCATCAACTGAAGTAAAAATTATCTTCTTTACACAAATACAGTTGTGAATTACTTTCAAAAGTTTGTATCTTTGACATCGTGAACAGTGGATTGCGGGTATTGCCGACAACTCCGCTTCGATGCGGTTGCGGCGAGCGAGTTGGCTCTCGGTGAGTTGTTTAATGTGTCGTGTCATAGCGTTTCTCGATTATAGGCCTAAGCATTCCCCGCTCGTTGTAGGGGTTAGATTCGGTGTTGGCTTGGTCGGTGAGCCATTCGCCAAGAGCCATGATCGCGGCCACGATGCCGTCGATCTTCTGCGAGGACTTCTCCTTGTCGGGCTTGATGTTGCCCGCAGGGTCGGTCTTGACAACTGTCGAGGCAAGCATCCACCTTAGCACAGGGTTGCCGAAATGCTCCACCTCACCCGTCAGCACCAGAGCCTCGAACTGCTTGATCGGTGCAGACATCGAGCCGAAGCCTTGCCCGAAGGGTGAGAACTCCATACCCTCATTCGATAGGTCGATTATGGTCTGTGAGGCATTCCAGCGGTCATAAGCCGATGACTTCAAGTTGTAAGTGGCGGCTATGCGCAATATGTCGGCCTTAACGAAGTCGTAGTCCACCACATTGCCGGGCGTGGGGGTAACGTGGCCCTCCCTGACCCAAGTGTCGTAATTGATGTTCTCTTTGCGTACTTTCTCACGTATTTTTTCTTCGGGTATCCAAAAGTGTGGGAGGAGTTGAAACTTGTCGTTCTCGTGGAAGAGCAGCACGAGTGCCGTCACAACGCCAACGTTCGATAGGTCTAATCCGCCCCAGCAGTCGCAACCTTTTAGTGTTCTTGGGTCGGTCGTGCCCGTACACTTCATCCACGTCTCGTCGAGTATCCACGTCCGCTCGGCATCGACCCACAGAAATATTTTGAAGAAATTTATTCCGTAATATTCAACAAGTTTTGCAGAAAGTTAAAATATTTTCTACTTTTGTCATGTCGCGTGAGCGGCAAACATATTGATGAAAGTGTTTAGCTTTTGTCCTTGAGTAGAAATCTGGAAAATTTCACGAATACAAGGATAGCAATCACTCATCACCGTCAGTCATGTACTTACCCTACATACTGTCCGGTGTGGGGTATTGTTTATTTGTATTCGGGTCTTCCAGAACCTCTACTCAGATAAACTAAC
>JAISHE010000056.1 GCA_031262745.1 Culturomica sp.
ACATATACAAAGGTATATATTTTAAGGCTTGCGTCACCCTAAATGGTGATGCAAAAAGTGTAACATACAGAATATTACATGATTATAAAACCGTGAAAATAAAACTGTCGAAGTCAGGAAAAACGTCGTTTCTTACGAGGGAAAAAGCGATAGCAATGGGACAAAAAAGAAACAGACTTGCTTCTTTACCATCATGTGCGACCTGACAGCTATGCCCTCAAATCTTAATATCATCTTAACATTTTTGTAAACAAGCCGTAATTATATCAGTTTAGTTTTGTGGTGTTAAACTAAATAGAAAAGAATTATGACAAAAAAATTAAAACTTATTCTCATTACACTATTCGCATTCGCAGGTGTAAATGCACAAAATCAGGCATCAGAGACAAAAGGTGAATTTAAAGTGAGCGGTTACGTTCAAGGACAATTTCAGGCAGGTGAAAAAGCAGCATCGCTGAAAGTGGGAACTTCCAACGAAGATGTAGAAAAGTCGTTCAATCGCATCGGCATTCGAAGCGGATATTTAAAATTAGTCTACAAACATGACATTGTAACCACCGTATTTCAATTCAATGCTACGGAAAAAGGTGTGGGAATAAAAGATGCCTACATCAACATTGAAGATCCTTGGATAAAATCGATGGCTTTAAAAGTCGGACTTTTCAATCGTCCTTTCGGTCATGAAATCGGTTATTCTTCTACAAAGCGTGAATCACCGGAACGTTCCGTAGTTGTACAGACGCTATTTCCGGAAGAACGTGATTTGGGCGGTATGCTAATTTTGCAAGCACCGAAAGGAAGCGGCTGGGAATCACTGAAATTGGAAGCAGGTTTGTTTGCCGGCAACGGTATAAAGCAGGAAACCGACAGTCGCAAAGACTTTATCGGTCATCTCTCATACTCAAAGAAGTTGAAAAACTTTTCGTTAGGTGCAGGCGTTTCCTATTATAACGGTGGTGTTTGGCAAGGTTCATCCGACGTTTATCGAATGGACGGCAACGGTTTCATTTTAGACAACAATGAAAATAATAAAGGTAAATTTGCCAAACGTGAATACTACGGTTTGGATGCACAACTACAATTAAAAAGCCCCATCGGCTCCACATTATTGAATGCCGAATATCTTTGGGGACAACAACCGGCTACGGAAAACAGCAGCAAAAGCCCCAACGCATCCACTCTCCCGACTTCCGACACTTACATACGCCTATTCAACGGTGGCTACGTGATGCTTGCTCAATACATTGCCAAAACACCAATTGCTGTTGTTGTCAAATATGATTGGTATGATCCTAATAAAGACGTCAGCGGTAATAGTATCGGCACAAATTCCACCGGTAAGGCGGATATAGCAGTAAACACATTAGGATTCGGTGGAATCTGGGAGATGAATACCAATCTGAGATTGCAAGCTTATTATGAAGTCAACAACAATGAAAAGTCATCAAATCTTTCCGGATACGGAAGCAACAGAAAAGATAATGTTTTCACACTTCGACTTCAATATAAATTCTAAACAAGTTTAATTCAAATAACCATTAAATTCATAGAACATGAAAAAGATTTTATTAATAACTGCAATATTATTATCGGTAGTTTACATTATAAGTGCACAAAAAATAAAAGGTTCCGATACGGTGTTACCGCTTTCGCAGGAGGAAGCAGAAAACTACATGAAAAAACATCCGGAGGCGATGATAACAGTAACCGGAGGTGGCAGCGGTGTAGGTATCTCGGCACTTTTGGAAGGTACCACAGATATTGCCCAGAGTTCACGTAAGATAAAGTTTGACGAAAGACAAAAACTTCAATCTACCGGTAAAACCGTAAAAGAAGTAATCATTGCCTACGACGCACTTGCAGTCGTTGTTCATCCTTCAAATCCCGTAAAAAATATGACACGAGAACAACTTGAAGGCATTTTCACCGGCAAAATAAGAAATTGGAAAGAGTTGGGCGGTGAAGACATGAAAATAATCCCCTACTCTCGTGAAACATCTTCCGGCACTTACGAATTTTTTAAGGAAAGCGTTTTAAAAAAGCGCAACTACATGAACGGCATCATGAGCATGCCTGCAACCGGTGCCATAATCCAATCAATAAGTCAAACGAAAGGTGGCATAGGTTACGTTGGATTGGCATATATTAATAACAATGTGAAATCCATAAATATTTCATACGACGAAGGTAAAACTTTCACGGCACCGTCAGTTGCAAATGCTCTCAATAAGACCTATCCGATTGTGCGCCCGCTTTTCTACTACTACACTATTGACAATGAAACCATTGTAAAACCATTCGTTGATTATATACTTTCAGCCGAAGGACAAAAATTAGTGGACAAAATAGGTTTTATAAAAGTCAAATAGACTAACTTTTCAGATAATTACTCAATCTTATGAATTAAAATCCCGTCAACATGTCGGGATTTAATTGTATTTTTTTAACTTTGCTTCTCATACAAAAAACAATTACAATGACTTTTTCCGAAATAATATCATCCATAAGTTCTGTTTTAATGGGTTACCCGCTCGTAGTTCTGTGTCTTGGAGCGGGTTTGTTTTTTTCAATAAAGACAAGATTTCTACAACTTCGCTACTTCAAACGCATGTTTAAATTGCTTTTCAGCGGCAAATCTTCTCGCTACGGCATATCATCGTTTCAAGCTTTTATGCTGGCATTAGCCGGACGAGTCGGCACGGGCAACATTGCCGGAGTGGCAACTGCAATCGCGCTGGGCGGACCCGGTTCGGTGTTTTGGATGTGGATAACCGCTTTTTTAGGAGCAAGCACTGCATACATAGAATCTTCATTAGGTCAGGTTTATAAAGAAAAAATAGGAGGTCATTTCAGAGGAGGTCCTGCATTCTACATACTTAAAGGTTTGAAATGTCGTTGGTTTGCCGTTGTATTCGCACTTTCGACAATCATTGCGGAAGGCATTCTCACGCCGGGTGTACAATCAAATGGAGTTGCATATTCATTCCAACATGCTTTCGGTGTTGATTTGTGGGTTACATCTTTAATCGTCGGATTACTAATAGCATTGGTCATTTTCGGTGGCATTAAGCGCATTGCCCGCGTTGCGGAATTTATAACTCCTTTCATGGCTTTTCTCTACGTAGTGGTTGCTTGCATCATAATCACCGTAAATTATTCGATGTTTGCCGATGTATTTTCATTGATTTTAAAATCTGCGTTCGGTTTGGAACCGGCATTGGGAGGAATAGCCGGTGCGGCAATTGCTATGGGTGTGAAACGAGGCATCTACTCCAACGAAGCTGGTCAAGGTTCTGCCGTACATGCGGCAGCGGCGGCAAATGTTTCACATCCTGCAAAACAAGGTTTGGTACAAGCCTTTTCCGTGTATGTGGATACTTTACTTGTTTGCTCTGCCACAGCTTTTATAATCCTCTCTACCGGTATGTACAACGTCTTCGGTAGCGACGGCAGCATAGTGTATGCCGGTGGCAACATCCCCGCTGACATTGTTGAACACGGACCTATTTACACTCAGTTGGGAGTGGATTCAATACTTCCGGGGTTCGGTGCACCATTTGTGGCAATTGTTCTTTCCATGTTTGCATTCACCACTTTGATAAGTTATTACTTTCAAGCCGAAAGTAACATCTATTTTCTTTTTCGTGACGGGAAAAAAGCGAAATACATGCTGTTTATTTTAAAAATATCTTTTATCGTTATCATGTTTTTCACATCAATTGCCGAAATGCAACTTGCATGGGACATTGCCGATATTGGAGTGGGACTAATGGCTTGGACTAATATCATTGCTATCATTCTATTGCAAAAAATAGCTATGAAAACTTTCTATAGCTACGAAAAACAGTTGAAAAAAGGAATAAAGGAACCGGTCTTCAATCCGCATGAGGCAGGAATTAAAGAAGAAACCGTATGGGATAATATGATGCCGAAATCTTAACCGTTTCGTAACAACATCGTCATCATTACTTAATTTTGATGGTGTAGATTTGCGGAATGAAAAAATTCCCGAAGATAACCGCTAAAATAATGGAAGGCTTGTTTAGCCTTAGCGGAGCCGTTACAACCGTCGTCATACTGCTTATCACCGTTTTTCTTTTCTGCGAGGGTTTGGGACTTTTCAAAAGTTCCGCAGTAGAAAAAGGTTACGTGCTTTGTGTCAACTCCGCTAATCCTGTAAACAGCCTTAAATCCTATGACATCAAACAAATTTTTGACTATGAAATTGAAAATTGGATAAACGTAGCAGGTGATTACGACAAAGAGATAACCGTATTTCGTTTTGAAGAAGTATTTGACCGTTACTCTGAGGATGAACTCGGAGCAGATTATAATTTACTGCCCGAAAAACTTGGAGAAATCATAAGTTCCGATGCCGGCATCATCGCATTTATACCGGAAAAATACACACCCAAAAATGTCGAAGGCGTAAAAATATTGAAAGAAAATAACATCTCTCTATCTGATTTCTTTGCGGGAAGTGAATGGATACCGACAGCCACGCCTGCACCTCAATTCGGCGTACTACCTCTTATAACAGGTACACTTTGGGTAAGCCTCTTTGCAATATTAATTGCCCTACCGCTCGGCATAGGTGTTGCCGTTTATCTTTCGGAACTTGCCGGTGAGCGTATGCGCAAACTGCTCAAACCGTTGATTGAACTATTAGCAGGTATTCCATCGGTGGTTTACGGTTTCTTCGGTTTAATTGTGCTGGTTCCTTTGGTGCAACGTGTTTTCAATCTCTCGGTAGGTGAAACGGGTTTCACCGGAAGCGTAATTTTAGCAATCATGGCTCTTCCCACAATCATATCCGTTGCCGAAGATGCCATGAGGAACACACCTCGTGCCATGCGTGAAGCAAGTTTGGCATTAGGTGCCACCCATTGGCAAACTATTTACAAGGTGATTATTCCGTATGCAGCGTCCGGCATTTCGGCTGCGGTTGTACTTGGAATCGGTAGGGCAATCGGCGAAACAATGGCTGTATTAATGGTTACCGGCAATGCTGCCGTGATACCCGCAACCTTGTTTGAACCCGTGCGCACAATACCTGCAACTATTGCCGCCGAACTCGGTGAAACGGCTGCCGGCAGTTCCCACTATCAAGCGTTGTTTTTGCTCGGTTGCATACTTTTCATCATCACTATGCTCATCAGTATCACGGCAGAAATGATTTCAAAACGACAACTTAATAAAGGACTTTAAAATGAATAAGAAAATAAATCAAAGCATTGCATTTTGGATTTTTCGACTTCTCGGACTTTTAGTTGTGGGATTACTCTTTTGGATACTCGGTTTTATCATCTACAACGGCATAAGCGTTATTAATTGGGAATTTCTGACAACCGCTCCTTCCGACGGTATGACGTCCGGCGGTATTTTTCCTGCAATAGTCGGTACATGCTGTTTAATGGCAGGAAGTGTGGTTGTGGCATTTCCCATAGGAGTTATGTCGGCAATTTATACCAATGAATACGCCGGCAACGGCAAAATTGTCAAATTCATACGTATCATGACCAATAATCTTAGCGGTATACCGTCCATTATATTCGGACTTTTCGGCATGACTCTTTTCGTTAATTCAATGGGTTGGGGAGATTCTATTATTGCCGGTTCGTTCACTCTCGGATTGCTCGTCTTACCATTGGTTATACGCACCACCGAAGAAGCTCTAAAAGCTATTCCCGACTCATTTCGCACAGGTAGCTACGCCTTAGGTGCAACCAAACTACAAACAATAAGGCGAGTGATTCTTCCGATGGCATTTCCGAATATACTTACAGGATTGATACTCGCTGTGGGACGTGTTTCGGGCGAAACGGCTCCTATACTTTTCACGGCAGCAGCTTATTTCCTGCCTAAGTTACCTTCGAGTATTTTTGATCAGGTGATGGCTCTCCCCTATCATCTCTACGTTATATCAACAAGCGGCACCGACTTGGAAGCCACCCGTCCTATGGCTTACGGCACGGCATTGGTTCTGATAGCAATAGTTTTATTAGTAAACTTATTAGCATCAACACTCCGCAGGTACTTCGTCAAAAAAGTAAAAACAAATTAAAAATGATACAAGCTAAAGATATTAATTTCTATTACGGCGATTTTCATGCTCTCAAAAATATAAGTATGCAAATCGACACCAATACCGTTACGGCTTTCATAGGTCCTTCGGGATGCGGTAAATCGACGTTTCTACGACTTTTCAACCGTATGAACGATTTAATTTCCGACACTCGTTTAACCGGTGAATGTATAGTTGACGGTGAAGATATCTACAACAAAAATGTCAACGTCGATGAATTGCGTAAAAAAGTCGGCATGGTATTTCAGAAACCGAACCCTTTCCCTAAATCCATATTTGAAAATGTTGCCTACGGACTAAGGGTGAACGGGATAAACAATAAAAACTTCATAAAACAAAGCGTAGAGGAATCTCTTACGTCGGCAGCACTCTGGGATGAGGTGAAAGATAAACTCAAAAAATCGGCATTTGAACTTTCGGGCGGTCAGCAGCAACGCCTTTGTATTGCACGTGCCTTAGCGATAAAACCTTCCGTATTGTTAATGGACGAGCCTGCTTCTGCACTTGATCCGATTTCCACATCAAAAATCGAAGAATTAATATATAATTTGAAAAAAAATTATACTATTGTAATCGTAACACACAACATGCAACAGGCAGCACGAGTGAGTGATAAAACAGGTTTTTTCATGCTTGGAGAACTTATCGAATTTAGCGACACAAAGAAAATGTTCCTAAATCCGGATAAACAACAAACACAAAATTACATAACCGGAAGGTTCGGATAGTAGAAAAATGAAAATCAGTTAACTATGAAACATACCGAAAAAGAATTAACAGCTCTGAAAGAGGAAGTCAACCAAATGTGGCAGTTGGTGTTGTCGCAACTGGAAAAATGCAAACAAGCATATCTCACGGAAGATGCCGAACTTGCACGCGAGGTCATAAGCCGTGAAAAAAGAGTGAACACATTTGAATTAAAGGTGGATAGCGACAGTGAAAACTACATCGCTCTTTTCGCTCCGGTGGCAGTGGATTTGCGATTACTGTTATCGCTGATAAAAATAAGCGGCACACTTGAACGTATAGGTGATTTTGCCGAAGGTATAGCAAGAGAAGTTATCAAAGGTTCGTGCAACACCACCGACAGCCAACTCGTAGAAGCTTTGAAAGTGGAAGAAATGTTCGACATTGTTATTTCAATGCTTTCCGACAGTTACGTTCTACTCGAATCGGAAACCACCAAATTGTCGGGAAAAATACTACTGAAAGACGAAGATGTCGATACTCTCTACCACAATTCCGTTGATGTTCTTGCCGAATATGTTCGCAAAAATCCCGACCGTGCCAAATGTGTTTTGGAAACAATGCTCGTGGTGAGGAAAATAGAACGCATCGGCGACCATTGCAGCAATATTGTGGAAGAAATAGTTTTTTATGTGGATGCCAAAATTTTAAAACACAGCAAAAGCAAAGAATAATAGAGCTTATGAAGAAACGTATTTTAATTGTAGACGATGAAGAGGACATTCGAGATATTTTAACTTTCAATCTGCAAGCAGAAGGTTATGAAATCGAAACTGCCGCATCTGCCGAAGAAGCCTTAAAGAAAATTTCGCAGGAATGTGATTTGATAATTCTCGACATAATGATGGGAGGCATGTCCGGTTTTAAGATGGCAGAAAAATTGAGAAAAGACGGTAACACCATTCCTATCGTATTTCTAACTGCAAAAGACACGGAAAACGACATGCTCACAGGTTTCTCCATCGGTGGCGACGACTATATCACCAAGCCTTTCTCCCTCAAAGAAGTGTCTGCACGCATAAAAGCAGTGATAAAAAGAAGTAGTGATAAAAAGTCTCATTCCGAAACAAATTCCTTGACTATCGGAAATCTTATCATTAACTTTGAGACCAAAGAAATATCAATCAACGGAGAAACCGTAGTATTAACAAAAAAAGAATTCGATATTCTGGCTATGCTTGCATCAAATCCTTCAAGAGTTTTCACGAGAAATGAAATCATCGACACCGTTTGGAAAGATGACAACACTTACGTAACGGAGCGCACTGTGGACGTCCACATAACTCGCTTGCGCAAGAAGATGAAAGAAAGCGGAATGTTGATTTCAAGTCGTGCCGGCTACGGTTATCGTTTTAATGTAGTGTAAGATGAAAATAAGTAAGTTTTCCGGTAAACAAATTAGGTACCTGAAAGATTTTATCCTGAATTTCAAAGATAATTCTATTTATAATCATAAAATCATAAAGGACGAACTCGCTGATATTGCAGAAGAATTCGTTGTAACAAATCATAAACTTAAAGAAACCGGCGAACAGTTGCACCAAGAGCGTGAACGCTTTCTTCTCCACATTCAGGCATCAGGAGAAGGTGTATGCTTTTTTGATGCGGAAAGAAAAGTTACTTTCTACAACGGACTTTTCATGCAATATTTTAATGTTATCAGCAACTATCCTATTGCCATTGGGAGGAAGATTTTGGAAGAGGACACATTCCATGAAATTTCCGCATTTCTGAATAATCGTAACAACGATAATTATTTTGAAAATCATGTTTTCAAACAGGGTAAGGAATTCCTTTTGAGATTGAATATATTTGAAAACGAAAGCTTTGAAATAATTCTCACAGACGTAACCACACAAGAACAAACAAAACAATTGAAACAGGAAATGACCGGTAACATTGCGCATGAACTTCGCACACCTGTTACCGGCATTCGCGGATTTTTGGAAATTCTTTTAAATAATGAATTGCCTGCCGAGCAGGTGAATGAATACCTGCAAAGAGCCTATAATCAAGCCAAAAGTTTGTCGGAACTTATCTCCGATATGACTATGCTAACCCGCATTAATGAGAAATCCGATTCATTCCGATTTGAAAGTGTCAACCTGCTTTCGGTGGTGAATAAAGTGAAACAGGATTTTGAAACGGATTTGGCTCAAAAAAACATGATATTTGTCATTGAAATACCGGCAAATCTCACCATCAAAGGTAACGTCAATCTTTTATACTCCGTTTTTCGCAATCTCACGGAAAATGCCATACGTTATGCAGGTGAAAACGTGAATATAGTTGCAAAAATGTATGAGATTAAAGACAACATTGCATATCTTTCATTTGCCGACAACGGCGAAGGCATTGAAGACGAAAGCCACCTTAATCGAATTTTCGACCGTTTCTATCGTGTGAACAAAGGCAGAACAAGAGACACCGGCGGGTCGGGTTTAGGACTTTCCATTGTGAAAAACATCATACTTTTTCATGGTGGCACAATCACCGTTAAAAAGCGTACACCCAAAGGTTTGGAATTTCTATTCACGCTGCCGTTTAAGCCCTCCTCAGTTTGACTATCCGCACATATATGATGTAGGGGCGTATGGCATACGCCCGAAAACATACACCGACATTGTCGTCGGGCGGATGCCAAACGCCCCTACATAACAGGTATTGCGCACAATAAAAGTATGCTCTGAAAAATATTCTAACATTATTTTGCGGATATTCAGAATTATTTTTTACATTTGCATCGCAATAGTTTCTTTGCAAAAACCATGGTATATTTCGCCTCTTTTTTTCCCTTTTTCGGTCTCTTCCGTTTTCATTTTGATATGATGTAATTGTTTAAAAATGTTGCAGTTATCCTCTTTTTGCAAACAACCCTATTTCATTGATTTTCACCGATTTTTGAGGCTAAAAAACCCATGGTTTTTGCAAAGAAACTATTGCGATGCAAATGTAAAAAATAATTCTGAATATCCGCAAAATAATGTTAGAATATTTTTCAGAGCATACATGTAATGTGCGCAATACCTGTGATGTACGGGCGTATGGCATACGCCCGACGACAATGTCGGTGTATGTTTTCGGGCGTATGCCATACGCCCCTACATCATATATGTGCGGATAGTCAAACTGAGGAGGGCTTAAACGGCAGCGTGAATAG
>JAISHE010000066.1 GCA_031262745.1 Culturomica sp.
GCAAGTCCTCTACTATACTTTCCGAAAATCCACACCGCATCCCAATTAAAGTCATCTCGCCACGAATTATCCCAAGACAATGAGAATGAAATCATTACAGTGTCGCCGCTTAAAAAAACAGACGGTTTTGTGTTAAATCTCACATTATTAGCTAAAACATTTGTACTCAATAAAATACAGGCACAAATTAAGATCCTCGAAAAACCATGTATTTTTTACGCCTCAAAATCGGTGAAAATCAATGAAATAGGGTTGTTTGCAAAAAGAGACTAACTGCTACATTTTTAAAGAATTACACTATGTCAAAGATGAAAACGGAAAAGACCGAAAAAGGGAAAAAAAGAGGCGAAATTAACCATGGTTTTACAAAGAAACTATTGCAATGCAAATGTAAAAAATAATCTTTAATATCGACAAGGAATGTTTAAGTTTTTTAGTTAAGGATCATTAACTTAGCATCATTTTTTCAGCTCTTTGTCGATTTTATCGGGGTCAACTTCTTGTTCCCATACTTTGGCAATAGTAAGAAACTTGTAGAAAGCATTTAATTTGGCATTCACCAAACCGGCTTTACCGTCACGAAAACCGCCCTTAAAAATAAAAGATTTCAAAAAACGAAAAGCAGGCGCATATATCATCTTGCAATAAGAAAACTTTTGCCCTTTGCGTTTTTTCAATTCGTCATCGGTATAAATGTTGGTTTTACGTATCTCCAATTCCAACGGATTGTTGACCAAATGAATGAATGCCAAATCTTTACGTTTTGCAGGAATGGTTATGATTTCACCTTCAATGCGCGGCACCGAATGAATTTCCGGCGACCAATAAACACCGGCTCTACGGAAAAATCTAAGCACATAATCCGGATAAGCACCATGCATAAAGCGTCCCATACGGTAGTTTTTACGCGGAATAAAAATACCGGAAGCAGAAAAAGGTTCCTCTATACATTTATAAAGGTAATCCCTCAAAGCCGGCGTAACGAGTTCATCGGCATCCACAACCAACACCCACTCGTAGGAAGCCGATTGAATTGCAAAATTTCTTGCAGGCTCCACAACATTGTGTTTTTCAAAATAAACTACCTTGCAATTGTATTCCTCTGCAATTTCAACAGTGCTGTCGGTGCTGTGCATATCGCAAACCACAATTTCATCAAAACCCTTTACGGATTCCAACACTCTACGCAAGAATTGCTCTGCATTATATGTATTTATAACAACCGAAATCTTCATAATTAGCCATTAAACCGAAATTGCACCTTTAATATGCGGGTGAGGATTATAGTCGACAAGTTGAAAATCTTCATATTCAAATTCAAATATATCTTTCACTTTCGGATTGATTTGCATTTTCGGAAGTTGTCGCGGCTCTCTTTCCAACTGCAATTTCACCTGCTCCACGTGGTTAAGATAAATGTGAGCATCGCCGAAAGAATGTACAAATTCACCGGCTTGCAATTCGCAAACTTGTGCCACCATCATGGTAAGCAAAGCATAAGACGCAATGTTGAAAGGCACTCCAAGAAAAATGTCGGCACTTCTCTGATAAAGTTGGCACGAAAGTTTGCCGTCGGCAACATAAAATTGAAACATTGCATGACAAGGAGGCAAAGCCATGTTTTCAATATCGCCGGCATTCCATGCACTCACAATCAAACGCCGCGAATCGGGATTAGTCTTAATACTGTTAATGAGTTGCGTGATTTGGTCTAAACTGCTACCGTCCGGACGCTGCCATGAACGCCATTGATAACCGTATATATGTCCCAAATCACCGTTTGCATCTGCCCATTCGTCCCATATTTTCACACCGTGTTCATTCAAATATTTGATGTTTGTGTCTCCTTTAAGAAACCATAAAAGTTCATAAACTATTGATTTCAAATGTAATTTTTTGGTTGTCAGAAGCGGAAAACCATTAGCCAAATCGAAACGCATTTGATGACCGAAAACACTTATCGTGCCGGTACCGGTGCGGTCAGTTTTTGTTGTTCCCTCTTTCAAAACTCTGTCTAATAAATCTAAATATTGCTTCATTATTTTTGATTTTATTTCTTTCGTATCAAATATAAGCCATGACGCAAAGGTAACATAACTTTTTCTACCCTTTCGTCCCGTTTCACCATTTCATTAAAATCTAAGATACCGATAGTTTGTACATCCTTGCGCTCATCATCTTTCAACACTTTATCATCCCATAAAACATCGTCGGCAACAATTAAACCGCCCCTACGAACTTTGTCAAATACCAAACGATAATAATCCGCATACTGTCTTTTGTCGGCATCAATAAAAACAAGGTCAAAGGTTTCCTGCAAAGTAGGCACCACCGTCAGAGCATCACCTTGAATAAATTTAATTTTATCACCGTAACCGCTTTTGGTAATATATTCGTTGACAGTGTCTTCCAATTCATCATTAATATCAATCGTATAAAGTAAGCCGTCATCAGGCAAAGCCGCCGCCATACTGATTGCAGCATAACCGGTGTAGGTACCGATTTCCAAAACCCTGCGAGCACCGAGCAAACTGCAAAGCATCCTGAGAAACTGTCCCTGCAAATTACCGGAAAGCATGCGAGGTCGCAAGTTTTGCAAATGCGTGCGACGCTGCAAATCCGCCAGCACCGACGGTTCTTCGTTGGTATGCGCTTCTATATATCGTTCCAACTCCTTATTCATCAATTAAGTTATTGATAAATTAAGACGGAAAGGTTTTCCACATTAAAGATTTCCGCCGCTATTTCCTGCAAAAGTTTGGCATCAATGTCCATAATCTTTTCCTTGAAAACTTCCGAAGAATCAACTTTACCGAAAATAAGAAAACTCTTACCTATCGCAAGCATCTGATTTTCATAATTCTCAGAAGCAAGCAACATTCGCCCTATCGTTTGACGCTTTATTTTGCGCAACTGACCTTCGCCCAAAGGTTGAGTGTACAACTTTTCCAATTCATGCTTGCTTAATTTGATACATTTTTTCAAATCTTCCTTATCGCAACCGAAATACACTGAAAAAATACCGGTGTCGGAATAGGATGTGTAGGACGCTTCTATGTTGTAAGCCAAACCGTATTTTTCACGAATGCTCAGATTAAGCCGTGAGTTCATTCCGCTTCCGCCGAGAAATTCTATCAAAATCGAAAGCGGTATGCGCTTATCTTCATTATAGCCGTAAGCACGATTACCGAGTATACAATGTGTTTGATACGTGTCCATGCGCAGTTGCTTGATACGCGGAACATACATTTTAGGCATTTCCCTTTGAGTTGATACGGAATCATTTTTTATGCCACCGAAATATTTCTCAACAATCGCAACCAATTTCTCAAACTTAATATTGCCTATCGAACTGATTACCATCCGAGAAGGATTATAATTTTTGGCTACGAAATCAAGTATCTTACTACGATCAAAGGATTTGACAGATGCTTCCGTTCCAAGTATGTTCCAACCTAAAGCATCATTTTCAAATACTAATTCCTCGAATTCATCGTAAATCAACTCGCTCGGACTGTCTTTATAGGAGTTTATCTCGTCAATGACGACATCTTTCTCTTTTTCTACTTCTTTTTCAGGGAAAATAGAATTAAAAACAATGTCGGAAAACAGTTCGAGTGCACGTTCATAATCTTCCGGCAAAAAAGATGCGTAAATACAAGTGTCTTCTTTGGTGGTATAGGCATTCAATTCACCGCCGACATCTTCCAAACGGCTTAATATATGGTAGGCTTTTCTCTTGTGTGTACCTTTAAATATGACGTGCTCAATGAAATGAGTGATACCCCTTTCATCCTCACTCTCATCTCTACTCCCCACACCGATAATCAGCCCACAATATGCTGCCTTGTTATCATTGTACTGATGAATGATTTTCAGTCCGTTAGACAACTCATGGGTCTGATAAACAGCCGAATCCACTATTAAATTTCTTGTTGTTTGTAAAGCAGATTTTGGTATTCTTCCATTGTTATTGTCTTGTCTTCAACCGTTGCATGCTTGGAAAGTTCGTCCAACACTTTGGTTTCCATCGTCCAGTCGAGAAGTTCTCTGCGCTTTTGGCTTTTCAACAAAGTTTCTGCAAAACCGTCCAACTGTTCATCGGTCAAACCGAATAGTCCGTATTGTTGCAACTGAGATGCTGCCACCTTACGGGCTGTTGCTTTAATATCTTCATCCGTCAAGTCAAGTGAATACTCTTTCATGACGGCATTTCTAATAAGCTGCCATTTAATACCTTTTATATACTCGTCTATGTTTTGATCAATGTTTTCTTCCGTCAAATTTTCATCAACGACAATAAGCCACCTCTTCAAAAATTCAACCGGCATTTGAACGTTTTCATTTTTATTGACTAAAAATGCTTTTACGTCCATCGTAAGGCGGTATTTGGAAGATTCTTCAAGTTGCACTTCAAGTTCTTCCTTTACTTTGGATTTCATTTCCTCTTCGCTCTTCACCACGCCTGCACCGTAAACTCTGTCGAAAAATTCCTGAGTGAAATCCGATTTCACAAAGTGTTTAATCTCCGATATGGTTACCTGAAAGAGATTATTAATATTTGCAAGTTCTTCTTTACTGATGCCGAGCATAGCCGAAAGATCCGTTTGATTAGGGAAAACTTTAAACACATCTATCACAACGGTATCACCGACTTTTTTGCCTTTGAATAGCTCACCTTCTTCTTTGTCTCTAACAAATGCAAGTGAAAACGAAGCATCATCCTTTGCCACTCCACCTTCTTTGACATTATCATCTGCATCTATTTCCGCAAATGAACCTTTCAAATATTCCGAACCTTCTTCTATTAAGTCGGCAGGTTTCAAATCGCCGTAATCACTTCTCAACTTATTAACACGTTCATCTATCATTTCATCGGTGAGAGCAATTGTGTAGCGAGGCAACACATCCTTGTCCGTCAACTTCACATCAAACACCGGAGCAAAAGCTACGTCGTAAACAAATTCAAATTCTTCATCCTTATCGAAATCTATACTTTTTTGCAATGTTTCATTAGGAAGAGGCTCGCCGATAATATTGTCATTTTCTTTCATGTAGTCTGTCAAAGCCTTGTTTAAAACTTTGTTAACTTCATCTACAAGTATTCCCTTGCCATACATTTTCTTTACTATAGTCATAGGAGCCTTGCCTATACGAAAACCGTCTATTGCAACTTTTTTCTGATAATCTTTCAATGCTTTTTCAACTTGAAAAGAATAATCATCTTTGCTCAACTGAACTGTAATGCTGGCATTGAGTTCATCGTTTTGGATCTTAGTAATATTCATGTACCTATATTTTAATGTTATTTTAATATCTTAAAAAAAGGTTACCTTACTGTCTCGTTAAAGCCATTATAAAGCAACCTAACTTGTACGGGCGAAGGGACTCGAACCCCCACGTCAAAGACACTAGATCCTAAGTCTAGCGCGTCTACCAATTCCGCCACGCCCGCTTTTTGTTTTTCACCCCGCAAAAGTAATCTAAAATTTCTATCCTGCAAACCTTTTTAGCCCTTAATTCCCTTGCAAAGTATCTGAATTTTTTACTACATTTACACGTTTTTTAATATTTACACTCATTTAATGACTAAAACTATGGCAAAAAAGGACAAACAAAAGAAATCTTTTAAGGATGGATACGTTTCATTTTCACCGGAAGACTTGAAGCAACAAGCTGTCAATGATGCCCCTAACGGTAAAGCGTACGAACTGCTTGATGAAGCAATGACCACATCTTCGCATGTTTCCATTAATGATAAAAAACGAGGCTCCGTAGATGTTGACGACGTCTATCCTATCACTGCTGCCGAAACTCAAGACATGGAAGATTTGCTTGATAAGGCGGAAGCAGCGGCAAACAATCCCAATGATCCCGATTTCAAAGGACGTCTTAACGAACTTAGAAACATTGTAGAATGGTCTAAGAAACGTCATTGGAATTTTCAATGGATGGTTATTATAGGTGTACTGATTTCAGTATTTGTTTTGAGTAAATGTTCGGGTAGCGAAGAAGAAAATGTTCGTAAATACGAAGCCTATGTAGCTACAGTTGAAAATTGGAAACAACCGGCAGTCGACACTACTATCAGTATTAAAAAATTCGACGAATATTCTCATTCCTACAGCTTGGATTACAGAAGTGCAAACCTCTATAAAGCAGCGCAACTTCAAAAGACGGCTTATTTCCATTATAGCTCTTTGAAAACCGCCGATAACTATCGACACAGAGCCGACACAGCAACCACCTCCGAAAGAAAGGAAAGTTACATAAAACATGCTGAAAACTCTGTTGAAGCTGCCGAAAAATATAAAAAGGAATATGACAAATTAAACAAAGCCTCTTTTGAAGATGTTCATGAAATGGCATTGGACGAAGTGGAAGAATATTTGAGTCGTGCTAAAAGTTCGGCACGCTGGATTTACTTCTGGAATATGTTTTTCTTGATATTAATACCGGTTTACATATTTGCGGAACGTCCCTACGGTTACTCTATCAGTAAATATCGCACCGAAGCAAAAGTGCTGAAAGGCATTAAAAAAGGTGGTTTGGCACTTGCCGGTGCACTCGTTGCATGGGCAGGAAGCATCGGATTTGTTGATGTGGTTACAAAATGGAGCGACGGTTCCACCACCCGTGAAGACGACGGTACCGGCGGAGTAAGAATTGCTCTGAAAATTGGCTTGTTGATCGCAGCTTTATTCGTTATTTGTGTTGTGTCATGTTTCTTGATGCTTTACAGCACTATAACCGGTTTAATTCGTAACTACGATTGGAAAGCCGTTGCTGCCACCGTTAAGAAAAAATAATACTTTCGTTTTCGTAGATTAATGGTTAATGATGAGTTTCCCTATTCATCATTAGCCATTAATCGTTTAGTGTTAATCATTATTTTTCGTATTTTTGTGATCTTTAATTTTTAAAAATAGTTGGAATATGCAAGCATTAAATGCAATTTCGCCCATTGACGGACGTTACAGAGACAAAGTTGAAGCCTTAGCCGATTTCTTTTCGGAAGCTGCTCTCATTAAATATAGAGTTATTGTGGAAGTTGAGTATTTCATTGCTCTATGTGAACTCCCTTTACCGCAATTGAAAAATTTCGATCCGAATCTTTTCGCTCAACTGCGCGACATTTACAATAATTTCGATTTGGAAGACGCACAAAAAATAAAAGACACCGAAAAAGTTACCAACCATGATGTTAAAGCTGTCGAATATTTTATAAAAGAGAAATTCGACGAATTGAATTTGCAATCCTTTAAAGAATTTATCCATTTCGGTTTAACGTCTCAGGATATAAACAATACCGCTATACCCTGCTCTTTAAGAGATGCTTTGGACAATGTTTATTATCCTGCCATCATTGAAATTATTGTAAAATTGGGAGACTTGGCGGAAGAATGGAAAGATGTGGCTATGTTGGCAAAAACACACGGTCAGCCGGCATCTCCTACCCGACTTGGAAAAGAAATCAACGTATTTATTTATAGAATACAACAACAATTAATGCTACTGAAATCTACGCCGATTTCCGCTAAATTCGGTGGTGCCACAGGTAATTTCAATGCCCATAATGTTGCATATCCTAACGTTGATTGGAAACAGTTTGCCGACGATTTTCTTAGAGAAAAATTGAAATTAAACCGTGAAGAAGTAACCACTCAAATATCTAATTATGACAATATTGCAGCACTGTTTGACGGTTTAAGAAGAATTAATACCATTCTTATTGACTTGGATAGAGACATCTGGTTATACATCTCAATGGGATATTTCAACCAAAAGATAAAAGCCGGTGAAGTCGGTTCTTCTGCTATGCCTCACAAAGTTAATCCGATAGATTTTGAAAATTCCGAGGGTAATTTGGGAATTGCCAATGCCGTTTTTGAGCATTTGAGCGGTAAACTTCCGATTTCACGCTTGCAAAGAGATTTAACTGATTCCACAGTATTGAGAAACGTCGGTGTGCCTTTAGCCCATTCGATCATTGCGCTGAAATCCACTCTTAAAGGTCTTAATAAGTTAATACTTAATAAGGAGAATATAGACAAAGATCTTGAAAACAATTGGGCTGTGGTGGCAGAAGCCATACAAACTATTCTACGTCGTGAGGCTTACCCTAATCCTTATGAAACGCTCAAAGCACTGACCCGCAAGAATGAAAAGATAACCAAGCACACTATCGCAGAATTTATTGATACATTAGATATTTCCGATGAATTAAAGAACGAATTGAAACAAATAAGTCCTGACACATACACGGGAATATAAACAAGTAAACAAATAGTTATGCGCGATTTTATCCTTATATTAAGGAGATTTATACCACCATATTCGTGGCGACTTACAAAAAGTATTGTTTTCAACCTTTCGCATGCAATATTCGGCACACTTTCATTAGTGATGCTAACACCGGTGCTTGGTATACTTTTCGGTACTCAGCCGGATGTTGTAGAAAAGACTGCTTTTTCTTTTGACATGGAGGGCGTGAAAAATTGGTTCTACTATTACATAACACAATTTAAAGTTTCTTTCGGTCCCGCGAGTACATTGCTTTTTGTTGGCTGTATCGCAATTTCCACAGCTATGTTGAAGACCGGTTTTGCCTATTTGGCTGCTTATGAAACGATTTACATACGCAATGGCGTTGTGCGTGATATTCGCAAAAAAATCTTTGTAAAGATATTGAGCCTTCCGCTACCGTTTTTCTCCGAAGAGCGCAAAGGCGACATCATTTCACGTATGACCGGTGATGTGCAGGAAGTGGAAGCATCTGTGATGAGTTCATTGGAAATGTTTTTTCAAAGTCCCATACTAATCATTGTGTATCTAACTGCTATGCTCATTATGAGTTGGGAATTGACGCTTTTTGTTTTCATACTTTTGCCTATTATGGGATTTTTAATCGGCAGGGTCGGTAAAAGTCTCAAAAAACGCTCTATGGAAGGTCAGGTGAAAATGGGTGTTCTTCTGTCAATCATGGAGGAAACCCTTTCCGGACTGCGAATAATAAAAGCCTTTAATGCGGAAGATAAGGTCAATAAAAAGTTTAATAACGAAAATGAGGCTTATCGTCGCATCCAAAATAGACTGATGCGCAGACGTTCTCTCGCCCACCCTATGAGCGAATTTCTGGGCACAATCGTTATTGTAATCATACTTTGGTTCGGTGGTACTCTGATACTTAGTAACTCAGGTTCTCTTTCTGCTCCGGAATTTATTGCCTACATCGCTCTGTTTTATTCTATTATAAATCCCGCAAAGAATTTCACAAAAGCCTATTACGATATTCAAAAGGGCTTGGCTGCGATGGAAAGAATTGACGTTATTCTGGATGCGGAATCAACTATAAAAGAGCCGACAAATCCGGTCAACGTAACCGATTTCAATAACACTATCGAATATAAGAACGTTGATTTCTCCTACACGGAAAATAAACCGGTATTGAAAAATATCAACGTTTCTATACCGGTCGGCAAAACCGTTGCATTGGTAGGTCAATCCGGTTCGGGTAAAACAACATTTGTAGATCTGTTGCCGAGATTTTACGATGTAAACGATGGTAGCATTACAATTGACGGTGTTGATATTCGTAATGTTTGCCTGCATGATTTGCGTGAATTGATGGGCAACGTCAATCAAGATCCGATCTTGTTCAATGATACAATTTATAATAACATTGCTTTTGGTGTGGAACACGCCACGCTCGAAGATGTGATGAATGCAGCCGTAATTGCCAATGCTCACGATTTTATAATGCAAACGGAGCATGCCTACGAAACCGTTATAGGTGATAGAGGTAGCAAACTTAGCGGTGGACAGCGTCAACGACTGAGTATTGCGCGTGCCGTGCTCAAAAATCCGCCTATTATGATACTCGACGAAGCCACTTCTGCTTTGGATACGGAATCGGAAAAACAAGTACAGGAAGCTTTAGATAATCTGATGAAAAATCGAACATCCATCGTTATTGCTCACCGATTGTCCACAATTAAGAATGCAGACACTATTTTAGTTTTTCATGAAGGGGAAATCGTAGAACGCGGCAATCATAAGGAACTGATGGAAGTTGACGGTTTTTACTCCAAACTGTGTAAAATGCAAAATTTTTAGTCCATGAACAACGACGTTCTACTCGGTAAAAACATTGCTTTCCCACAACGATACTGTAAGGACATTCTAAGAAAAATGAAGCGTGGCACGAGTGAAGCTCCATACGGTTTTGATTGCTGGTATGCCCACGAAGTCAGCTTCCTCACATCTAACGGTATGCCCGTAGTGGGTGTTTTGAAAATAGTATATCCGTCTAACAGTGAATATATTATAGAAAGTAAATCTTTAAAACTCTATCTCGCCTCTTTTAATATGGAAAAACTTGGCGAAAAATGGGAAATTACCGGTGTACAGGCTTTCACCGATATTATAAAACGCGATTTGGAAGAAGTTCTCGAATGCGAAGTTAAAGTGTATCTGCATACCGATTTCCCTATCGTAAAATCTAATGATTTCACCCACAACTGCAAAAGATACCCTGCCCTTTTGGAAAGAACCGACGGTGCGGATGAATGGCATTTCGACATTTACAATGAGCATCCGTCTTATCTGGAAGTGGGAATTGATAAAACCGGCGGTGAAATGGAGGTGTGCACTCATTTGCTGCGTAGCAACTGTAGAATAACCAACCAACCTGACTGGGGAAGTGTGTTCTTTCATATAAAAGGTAAGCAATTACCTTCAAACGAAGCACTTTTAAAATATGTAGTTTCTCTCCGCAATGAAAATCTGTTTCACGAAGATGTGTGTGAATTGATTTACAAAAGAATATTCGATATTTTCACTCCCGAATTACTTACCGTTTGCTGCATCTACGCAATGCGCGGAGGCATTGACATCCGCCCCGTAAGGAGTAATACTTTTGAAGATCTTCCACGCTTACTCATTTCAGAAACCGTATTAACTGCCGAAACATTTCGGCAGTAGTTCATCCTTGTTGCTCAAATAATACCTAAAATTAGGGATTTCAGTCTTGTACCGAAAATTGTATCTTTGTGGGCTTAATGGAAGAAAAATTTCTAAAATTATCCGACGTGCCTACGGGCAACGAATGTATCGTAGTTAAAGTGAACGGCTACGGCACATTCAAGAATCGCATTATGGAAATGGGATTTGTGAGAGGTAAAAAAGTGAAAGTAATAAGAAATGCTCCTCTGAATGACCCCATTGAATATGAAATCATGGATAGCCACATCTCTCTACGTCGAAGCGAAGCGGAATTGATTGACGTAATGGCTGTTAGCGATAGTGTAAACATTGAAAACGAATATAACGGCACATTTCTCGACAACAGTGCCGTAAACATCATAAAAGAAAAAGCCAAAACAATAAACGTTGCTTTGGTCGGTAATCCCAACAGCGGTAAGACTTCTTTTTTCAACCGTGCAACGGGAATGAAAGAACGGGTCGGAAATTATAGCGGTGTTACCGTTGATGCCAAGAAAGCCGTTCTGAAATACAAAGATTATACCATTAATCTCATTGATCTTCCGGGCACTTATTCCGTAACCGAATACTCCCCCGAAGAAGTTTACGTGCGCATATTTATAACCGAAGAACATCCGGATATTGTTCTGAATATTGTGGACAGCAGTAATTTGGAACGCAACCTTTTTCTCACGACCCAACTGATTGACATGAACGTCAACATTGTGATGGCTCTAAACATGTATGACGAACTCAAAAAGAACGGTTCTTCGCTTGATTATGAGCAACTCGGTAATTTGCTCGGTTTCCCGATTGTACCGACGAAAGCATCCGCAGGAAAGGGTGTGAATGATGTCATTGAAAAAATTATAGAGGTCTACGAAGGACAAAGCGAACAAACTCGCCATATCCATATCAACTACGGCAATGAAATCGAACAGTCGATAAGAGAAGTAAAGAAAACTATTTTGCCTAATAAATTCATCGTTGATCGTTATTCTCCACGCTATTTGTCTATAAAAACATTGGAATCCGATAAACTTGTCAACACGGTTTTACAATCGGCAAAGAATTATTCGGAAATCAAAACCACCGCAGAAAATTGCATTAATGAACTCACAAAAGAATATAAGGACGATGTACGCACTATAATTACCAATGCAAAATATGGTTTTATAAAAGGTGCGCTACAAGAAACGTTCACCAATGGCGAAGCCGAAAAGCACCAACTTTCGGCAGCAATTGACACCGTTCTCACCCACCATTGGTTTGGTTTTCCGGTGCTTCTTTTCTTTATTTGGTTTATGTTTACTGCAGTCTTCTATATCGGTGATTATCCCGTGCAATGGATAGAAAGCGGTGTGGCTATATTGAGTGAATGGACGGAAAAAATCATGACAGCCGGTCCATTGAAAGACTTAATTATTAACGGAGTGATTGCCGGAGTCGGCGGTGTGCTTGTTTTTTTACCGAATATATTAATACTTTTCTTTTTCATATCACTTTTGGAAGACACCGGCTATATGGCTCGTGCGGCTTTCATTATGGATAAACTTATGCACAAAATCGGCTTGCACGGCAAATCGTTCATACCTTTATTAATAGGTTTCGGTTGCAACGTTCCGGCTGTTATGGCAACCCGCACTTTGGAAAGCCGACGCGACAGAATTTTGACAATGCTTATCATACCTTTTATGTCATGCAGTGCACGACTGCCGGTGTACATTCTTCTCGTTTCCGCATTTTTTGAGAAAAATCAGGGGTTGGTACTACTGTCGATTTATGTAGCAGGAATTTTAATAGGAATATTAAGCGCATTACTGTTAAAAAATATTTGGTTTGCAAAGGAATCCGCACCTTTTGTTATGGAACTTCCTCCCTATCGTATGCCCACCGTGCGCAACACACTGATTCACGGTTGGAACAAAGGATCGCAATATTTGCACAAAATGAGCACCGTCATACTTTTTGCTTCTATTTTGATCTGGGCTCTCGGTTACTATCCCTCAGATTCTACTTATGAAAAAGGTACGCCGGAACAATTGGAAAATTCTTACATCGGCAAAATAGGCAAAAGCATTGAACCGGTAATAGAACCTTTGGGCTTCGACTGGAAAATGGGAATAAGCATAGTTTCCGGATTGGCTGCCAAAGAAGTTGTCGTCAGCACAATGGGAGTGTTATATAACTCTCCGGAAGAGAAAGCCGATGATAACATCACAAAACTTTCGGAAAAATTAAAACAAGATAAAAATGCGGAAGGAATGCCGTCGTTCACACCCTTAGTTGCCTACGGCTTTATGCTTTTTGTGCTGATTTATTTCCCCTGCGTAGCCACGATAGCGGCAATACGAAAAGAAGCAGGACGAAAATGGGCGGTATTCACCGTTTTATACACCACTTCGATCGCTTGGCTCGTGGCATTTTGCTTTCACCAAATAGGAAAATTATTTTGATACAGTCAATTGCTGTCGGTCTGATTATAACGACGGTGGTAATAACCGTTGCCGTGCGTATAACGAAACGCTATCGCCGTTTAAATTGTCCGTCGCCGTCAAATGATAATTGTGGAGATTGCAAGCTAAAAGATATATGCAAATCGCCTAAAAACTGAACTTCAAAGTTATTTCTTCCGCTTCTTTGAGGCGTTTGATGCGTTCTTTTTCTCCTCTACGGAAAACGTAGACTAAGCCGTATTCTTCACACATATAACGCTTTTGCTCCTCGTCTTTAACATTTTCAAAATGAAGTTCAACGTCATTCCAAACCTCAGTGATCAATGAATCTGCCTCTGCACGAAATTGAGCCACTTCCTGACTATATCGTGCTGAATTAGCTTGAAGTCGTTTTTGATACTCGTAATTTTGCTTGAAATTCTCAAAATTAACCTTAACTATTGCAATGTTAGGGCTATATATAGGGTTACCTACACGACTGTTTAACCTGTCCTGTTCGCCGTTAATAACTTTCTCACCCCAATTAAGTAATTCCGTTTCCGTTTGAAGCGAAGGTAATTTGGTTTCGTTTTCATCCAAACCGTAAAAGACACGTGCCGTTGATTTCAATTCACCTCTGGCAATGGTGAAATTTAAAACCTGAATAAAATGAGATATATAAAGTCTTGCTTTTCTTATTGATTCGGCAAATACTTTACTGTTCTGAATTTGTTTATCGCGAGCACTTTTGGAATTTACAATGGCAGTTTCAAATTTGGGGAGAAAAATGTCAACCCTTTGCCTCAAAGATAAAGGGTAAGCCATTGTATTTATATCATCAACATCCCTACTCTTTTTTAAGGCGGTTTTCAATGCTCGGATCCTTGCAGCATCCGTATTAGGTAGTCTTCTGTACGGCATAAGTACAAATTTTTCTTTATAACTTCGTAATTATTTATATAATCTTCAATGATTGCGACTGCGAAGATAATATAAATATTCAGATACCGCAACATTCGCTTACAAAAATCAAACATTTTCTATAATCAATCGAAAAAATTCCAACGAATACCGAATTTAAGCATTGCGGGATTAATCGGATAATTAACAGCCGTAAAATAATTGCCGTTGGAAAAATGATAGTTGAGATGTTCGTATTTCAGAAACAATATCGCTCTTTTCAATTGCATGTCAAGAAAGACATCAAGTTTCGGATAGTTTCCGGTTTTCACTTGTCTTTGTTGGTAGAATGCCATCGTTGAAGGATCATATTTATCAGCATAAAACTCCGAATTGTAATACAAATCAAAACCTACACAGAAATCCAAAACTTGGAAAAGCCGATTTTGATAATAATTGTGAGACAGTAAAGAAATTGCAGGAAGCGCAATTATATCTTCGTCCGTACTTTTCTGGAAATACACGCTTTGGTTAAAGTAAAACAGTCCCAGACGGAAAATCTGTTCCACCCATGCCGTTGCAATCACTACGTTTTTGGATGATTGCGAAGGAGTGATAAGTGAATCCAGATAAAGGTAGTCGACCGTGTTGTTAATACCCACTCCGAGTTCTGTTCGCAACTTCTTATTCACGTATTTACCTTTTATGTTAAGGTGTTTTACGTTGTTGAAATCGTTTCTCCAAATGTTGTGATTACCTGTGTAGCGATTAAAAAAGTGATTTGGTGCAAGGGAAGATATTTCGCCACTTACATTGACATAGGAATTACGGTTTTTACTCAGGTATTGACGTAAAAAACCGTCTATAACGAAATCTCCGAGATAATCACCCAAAACAGACAGTCGGGCATTCAAATCATAATGAAACAGCGCAGCGGTATCAACATTGAAAATACCGCCCGTCAGCCAAGTGCTGCGATAGTTTGTGTATGTGAAACCGTTAACGGTATCCGCAAAGTTGTCATTACGGTCTTGATAGCGCAAAGTTTTAAAATCCAAACCCGCATACAAGCCGGGTAAATACTTGTATTTCGGATGTTCGTTCACAACAAGTTTCGCATCAAGGTCATACATCCTCACTCCCGACATGTCCATACCGTATTCGGTGCTGTCGAAATATGAATAAGGGAAAAACGTCGTTGTAACGCTTGTTTCCTTAAAACGGCGAGAATTGTCTTCGATCGAAAGCGATACGGTTGCTTTAAACGGATAAATCCATTCACCCATGCTGCCGGTAGCGACAGATTGTTGCGAAACATCATCAACGACGGCAGCAAGCGAATCCGTCGCTATATGCACACTGTCGGAAGCAATAGTATCGTTTACTGCGTTATCTTTTCTTCTACTGTTATCTCTTTGCCTAAGCTTACCTATATTATATTGAACGGTAGTATTAAAATTGAAATTGCGATAAGTGTTTTTCACACCGGCAAGGAAAGTAGGCACGCTTTCCGGATCATACTCCGAATCGGTTAGAAGTGATTTATCGGTGATACCGCCGTTCTCATTTATGTGGGCATTGTTCTGGTTGATGAAAGCCGACAACACCCAACGTTCCTTTTCGTAGGAGGTGAACAGAGACAGGTTGTAGGTCTTCGTTTTCTGGTTCATATACCTTCCGTCGCCGTTTTGCAAAAGATAGCGAATACCCATATTCCAATTGGGACGGATATTCTGAGTGTGCCACACATTAAGATAATTCTCTGCTTTCCCCTTGCCGCCTCCGGTGAAATAAGTCAGTTGAGTGAAAGGCGTGGTGGTATTAAATTCCAAAACGTCCGGAATTCTGTAAAGATAAGCCCTAACATTAGTTATCATGTAGAAATCTTCCGTAGTAGCTCTATTCATAAAAACATCCGATTCATAAGGTGAACCGAGATTACCCAAATAACTGTTTGCTATGCTTTTTTGAAAAATGGGATTAAAAATATGGTTCTTATCAATCGTAGTATCTATCGGTATAAATTTCTTGTAAACCCCTCCTCGCTTCCATTGCCACATCATTCTGTAGTGCGGCACGGTGTCAACATCACTGCTTGGCGACGTACTCGTGCGCTCCGTATTGTCGTCATTAACATTGAGAGCCTGCTGTGCATTAGCCGTGAAATGTAGTATGAAAATCAGACTTATGTAGAAAAATTTTTTCATCCCCGCAAAGATAAATAAACTTTTCTAACGGACGAGGCATAGTGCGTAAAACAACAAGATTATAGCTTACGTCAAAAAACAAACCGATTAAAATATCCGGCATTCTAAAATATTTTTCGTTTTAAAGAAAGTTTTTATCGAAAAACGATAAAGATTTATTGTTTCTCTAAAAATTAATCCTACCTTTGCGGACATTAAAAACACAACTCTATTTTTATTTATGCAAAAAAGACAGGTTATATCAAGACTAAACTTACTCTACATCGCCTTTTTCATCATTCTGTGTTTGGGTGTTTCCAAAGTTCTTTTTAATTCCGACTTCAAAAAAGGATTTAATGCAGGTTTTCAACAAGGTATAGAAGAAATGTTAGATAAAAAGAAGATCACTTATTTCTATGCATCAATTCCGGTTGAAACTCCCAACAACGAATTTCATCAAATCGAATCTAATAATGAGTTCACCAACACCACTATTAGTGCGCAAACGACAGTGATGAATTTCAAAGTACAAAGCCCTAAAATCAGTAGTAATGCCAACCTTTTAGCTACCGTCAGTGTTCTATGCTATTTAACGGTCTTCATTTTACTTTTTGTGATAATGCTTTCAATACGTAAAAGCATCAAGACAAATGATGTATTCAACATGAATAATATAAAACTAATCAGGATTATAGGAGTACTCTTTATCGCATCTTCTCTATTATTTGATTGGGCGAGGTACATAGAAATCAACTATATGATTGAAATCACAAAGGGAACAGGTATTGTTATAAATCCTGCATCAATTAGTCTTAACGACATTCTTATAGGCATACTTATTTTAGTGATTGCCGAGATTTTCAACATCGGTTACACGGTAACGGAAGAACAAAAATTTACAATCTGATGGCAATTGTCATAAATATTGACGTGATGATGGCGAAGCGCAAGATTTCGCTTACCGAATTGGCTGAAAAGGTCGATATAACACCTGCTAACCTGTCAATACTGAAAACAGGTAAAGCAAAGGCTATCAGATTTTCCACTTTGGAAGCTATATGCAGAGTTTTAGAGTGTCAACCCGGAGATATAATGGAGTATTCTCCGAAGTAGACATGTGAGATTTTAATAAGAATTACTACTAATAAATAATATAATTTAACTTAACCATTTTATGAAAAAACTACTTCTAATTATTGCTCTCTGTCTGCCGTTGCTGGCAGGAGCAAAAACCGGAGAAAACGCCGGTAAGATCCATTTCATCGAATACGATTTGGACAATGGGTTGCATGTTATACTGCAACAAGACCACACCACGCCCAACGTGATTGTGTCGGTTATGTACCACGTAGGCTCAAAGAATGAAAATCCGCAATTAACGGGTTTCGCACACTTCTTTGAACACCTTATGTTTGAAGGTTCCGACAACATTAAACGAGGCGAATACCCTAACTACGTAACCCAAGCCGGCGGTCGTCTGAACGCAAACACGGCTTTCGACCGTACCTACTATTTTGAAATGTTGCCTTCAAACGAATTGGCATTGGGATTATGGTTGGAATCGGAACGTATGCTCCACCCCACAATTCAGCCCATCGGCATCAAAACACAGAAAGATGTGGTTTGTCAGGAAATGCAGCAAACAAGGGACAACCAACCTTACGGAAGAATATTAACCGAAATGTTGAAAAATTCCTACACCGTACATCCCTACAAACATGATGTGCTCGGTTCGGAAGAACATATTCGCAGTGCTTCCGATCAGGATTTTATCGACTTCCACGATAAATTCTACGTGCCCAACAATGCCGTCCTGACAGTGGTTGGAGATTTTGAAGTAGCTTCCGCAAAGCAAATGATTCACGACTATTTCAATGACATTCCGAAAGGTGCACCGGTTCAACAACCGCCCATGAACGAACCCGCCAAAACCGGCGAAGTGCGTGCCGTTGCCTACGACAATATTCAATTGCCCGCTTTGCTCTATGGTTTCCACACTCCCGCAATGACGTCTCCCGATTCCTACGCTGTGCAAATGTTAAGCACTTTGCTGTCCGACGGTGAAAGTTCTCGACTTTATTCCGCAATAGTTAGCGACCAGCAGTTGGCATTGCAATTGGCAAGTATCCCTCTGCCTATGGAACATCCCGGACTTATGATTATTCTCGGATTGCCTAATAACGGTAAATCACTTGAAGATCTTGAAAAATCTATCGATACGGAGATCGCAAAAGTTCAAACCGACCTTATTTCCGACGAAGAATTCCGGAAACTGCAAAACAAAGTGGAACTCGATATAGTTAATTCTTTTTCGACAATCTCAGGAAAAGCCCAAAACTTAGCTGATGCTTATACCTACTATAAGAACACTAATTTGGTGAATGAAACATTAGATAAATATCTTGCCGTAACAAAAGAAGACATTAGAAACGCTGCTCGCAAATATCTTGCAAAGAGCAACCGCACCGTTCTCTATTATCTTCCCAACTCGGAAAAAACAAATAAGTAAAACATACTAATAAAGAAATATAATGAGAAAATTTTTACTGATTTTAAGTACGCTTTTCTGCTGTGTTGCGCTCAACGCTCAAATCGACAGAACTAAAGCACCGTTAGCCGGTCCGGCTCCGAAAGTTCAAATGGGTGATGTTCAGAGTTTCACCCTCAAAAACGGATTGAAAGTACTCGTTGTGGAGAACCACAATTACCCTAAAGTGAACATAAGTTTAAATGTTAAACTTGACCCCATTGAAGAAGGCAAAAAAGCAGGTTACCTGTCTATGACAGGCGAATTGTGGGGAAAAGCCACCACAAACAGAGACACAAAAGTACTCAACGCAGAAATTGATTTCATCGGTTCAAACCTTAGTACATCTTCTTCCGGCGCAAGTATTTCGGGACTTTCCAAATACACCGACAAAATGATGGAACTTTTTGCCGATGTTGTCCTCAATCCTGCTTTCCCGCAAGACGAGTTTGATAAACTTGTACTACAAAACCAAAGTGCTCTTAAAGCTAATTCCGTCGATCCTGAAAGCATCTTGGATAATATCAAAAAAACTACCATGTTTCCTGCCGGACATCCGTTAAGCGACGTAATGACGGAAGCTTCTTTGGCAAATATCACGGTTGACGACTGTCGCAACTATTACAAAACGTTCATACATCCCAACAATTCCGTAATAGTCGTAGTTGGAGATATCGACATGAAAAATGTGGAAAAACTTGTAAACAAATATTTCGCAAAATGGCAAAAAGGTGAAGCACCTGCATTTAACTATGCCGTGCCTGTGGAACCCAAAGGTTTAAACGTTGTTTTCTCAAACAAAGACGCTGCAAATCAAGCAGAATTAAGTATTGCATATCCTCTTGACTACCACATCGGTCAGCCCGACCAATTCGCTGCACAAATGGCAATCCAAATCTTGGGTAGCGGCGGATTTGAATCGAAACTTATGCAAAATCTTCGCGAATCCAAAGGCTACACCTACGGTGCCTATTGCAGAATGTATTCCAACACTCTGAAAGGTTCGGGACAATTCTTTGCTTCGTCAAAGGTTAAAGCCGAAGTTGTGGACAGTGCCGCTATGGAAATATTGAAAGAAATGAAGAACATGATCAACGGCGATTTCACGACGGAAACTCTTGAAAATATCAAGAAAACCAATGCCGGCGACTTCTCAAGAAGTCTCGAATCTCCAAACACCGTTGCCACATTTGCCTACTATATCGAACGCTACAATTTGCCGAAAGATTTCTATGAAACCTACCTGCAAAAATTAGCAAAAGTTACGAAAGAAGATGTCATTGCGGCTTCAAAGAAATATCTGCATCCCGACAATGCTTATATTTTCGCAGTAACCGACCGCAGTCAGAAAGAAAAATTACAAAAATTGGCTACCAACGGTAAAGTCGTTGAATTGGACAACTACGGTCAACCCGTTAAAGAAAGTCCGAAAGTTGCAAGCAATGTTACCGCCGAAAGCGTTATCGACAACTATTTAAAAGCCATAGGAGGTAAAGACAAAGTGTTAGCAATAAAAGATATGAGCGTTACAATGGAAATGTCCGTGCAAGGCATGACCATAAAAACCGTAAGCCAATACATCCTTTCGGGAAAGAAACCTGCCTACAAAATGGAAATGTCAATGGCTGGCAACATTATGACCAAAATGCTATTCGACGGCGAAAAAGCAACCGTATCGTCAATGGGACAGGAACAAGTGCTTGAAGGCGAACAGGCTGCCGCACTCGCTTCACAAGCCTACCCTATTTTGGAAGCCTACTATCCGCAAGTGAATATCACACCTTCTTTGGAAGGCATCGAAAAAGTGAACGGCAAAGACGCTTATAAGATTAAAATAACTCTCAACAATGCCGTTACCTACTCTTTCTACGACGTTGAAACGGGATTAAAGGTTAAACAGGTAGGCACAGAAAACGGTCAATCTACCGAAGTGTATTTAGAGGATTATAGAATGACCGACTACGGTATTTCCTACAACTTCATCAACAAAACCACTATGCAAGGCATGCCCATAGAAATGAAAGTAAGCGAAATCAAAATAAATTCCGAACTGAAATTTTAGTTTTAAGTTAGTCGCATGATTATAAAAGGCTGTCGCACATCGTGGCAGCTTTTTTTTATTTATGTTTGAGAATACCCGTAATGTCTTCTACAGGAGTGGAAAAGATGATGGGAAAATAGATGTTTCAAACGGACAAGACCGTTTCCAACAACTCTACTTGCTGCCGGAACTTTTCGGGATTCTCCGTCTTCAACGTCCGAATATTGAGTAACTTCCATCGGATAGCCGGATATTTGCTGTAATCCGTCTTTCCCCATATAGGTTCGCTTTGGGTAAAAGCTTTGATGAACGCCTTGTCTTCGGCGGTCAAGGATTGCTTGACTATTTGGATAAGGCGTTTTCGTGTAGTTTCGTAATCCTCATACGTGAATGGTTGGTCTGTCATTCCGTTGAACTGGCTGTCCAATACTGTCTGCTGGTCTATATGCTGCGGGTTCAACATCTCATGAAAAGGTCGTTTACCACAAATTAAGAAGAAGATAAAGCCGTCTTTTACTTCATCGGTGTACCCATTACTATCCAATAAATTACGAACGTCAAACAAGTCTCTCGGATGCTGTCGGTCTAAGGCAGCCGCTATCTTTCCGCCCCATAGCTGCCCGACTGAAACGGTGGTAACTTCGCAAAAGCGGTCGAACTCTTCTTGAGCGCGGTTGCATAGCACACAAACACAAGGTTCTGCTATCAGTCCTCTATTGATTTGATTGACTTCAATTTTCACTGTAGCTTCTTGTGTGGAGCAAATCAGCTTGAGGTCTTCATTAGCCCGTTGTTGGTCTTCAAAGCGTATCTTTGGCATCCGCTTAGACAACTTTGTCTTGATGTTCTGTAAGGAGGTGCGAATAGCTTCCAAGTCCCGATTGCGTTCATCCGTAAATGGAATGAATGTCAAATCCGCATCAACCGAGAGTCGCGGCATATCCGAATGAAACAGATTAATAGCCGTTCCGCCATGTAGGGCGAAGTTCTTCTCTTCGGCAATGGTCGGTAGTATATCCAGCAACAGTGCGACCTGCTTTTTATAAGCATTGTTCATACAAGTTCTTTTGGTATTACTAAATGATATTTAGGCACATAAGCCCCGTCTGTAGCTAAGCTGCGGTCGCCCCTGCCTAAGTCGATACGACTGACATCTATATGCTTCAGCCAAGCATGATTTGCCCGCTCGGCGAAATAAAGGAACAGCCGCTTCACTTTGACGGACTTACATTCTTCGAGCAACGATTGCACCAGTGTGGGGCGAAGTGTTAGCAGCCCTTCCATCAACTCGTAAGCCTCTTGCAACGAGAACTGATTAGGGCATAAATATAGGCACTCCATTATAGCACGTGCGGAAGAAGATATTCTCATAGTGAGTTCACCGTCTTGATAGTCCGTCATCCCGACCTCATCCTTATTGTATAAGGTTGTACGAAAGACTTTGGACTTCGGCATCCATTCATTACGAGTAAACCATGCAGGCAGAGTTGCCTTGCTTTCGGTGAAGACAGTAACCTCTTGTTCGCCTAATTGCAGGTAATGGGAAACGCCTTGAAGCTCCAAGGCAGAGCGACCGCCCACATGGATATTTATGCCGGCTTGACTTTGCAAAGCCGCCAACGCACCAAATAGATTCAGTTCATCTCCATTCTTAAGCATAGCCCCTGTCCCGATGGATTTCAACCAGCCGCTATTGCGGTAACGCTGTTGCAGTTCATACGAATAGCCCTCCGAGCGTAACCACGTGGAGAGTAACACAAGCCCTTTAGGCACTTCCTGCATGAGCTTGTTTATCTTGCCTTTCTTTATTTCTTCTCTTGTATCCATACCAATAGTATGATTATGCGTACAAAAATAAAGATAATCCTTAGGATTGCAAGCAGTGCGGGAAAGTTTATTCGCAATTATTCCCGTGATTCAAACTAAACTATTGAGTTATATCGTTGGTTTACTATACTCTACATGGCTGCCACCGGCTGAAAGAAAGAAGATATATAATAAAAATAACGAACCCTGTTGCCTCTTTCAAGTAACAGGGTTCTTTCCCTTTTTAAGTGTGGAGAACTATGCTCGTTAGCCTCGGCACTGTATTTCAGACGACAGATGTACAACCTTTTTTACAACAGCCAAATAATTTTTAAGATTTATTTTTGTATCACGCATGTACGGGCGTATGGCATACGCCCGATTCCTACCTTTTTCTTTTTGAGGGCGTTGCATGCAACGCCCCTACATATTCTTCGCCTGAAAGGCGAAATTTTCGTAACCGCAGGCGAGCGAAGCGTTGCCTACGGGGTTACCTCGTTGTCCTAAGCGAGACTCTCGTTGTCTTAATTCAGCAAACAACGGACGGACATGCCAAACGACTTACCTTCGCTATCACGGACGGTCATAACCGTCGAGCCCGAGTCCCAGTGCCACGCATTGGAAGAACCATACTCTGATGACGTCCACCAGTAACCGCTCGCACCAAAGTATTCAAACCCCCCACCGGTTCTACTCCGGAAGCTACCCGAAAGCGGTTTCCAACTACTAAAATCTCGCAATTGTAGTAACTCCTCTTTGTTCGGAATATGCCAACCGTCGGGACAGATGCCCTGAACATGATCGCTACCGTCTATGGCATATTTTATATTATTGGCGGTTGCCGTATTGATCGCGCCCGAAGCTACATTTTCGCCGTTAACTGCCTCTGCCCAAGAATAAAGACCGCCGTAAGTATCACAATAGCTTTCATTATTACTATAACATATCTTTTGAATGCCGGCTCGTTGATGAGTAGAGTAATCCGTGCTGGCTACACGTTCACCTATATTCATATTCTTCGTCATCCAACATTGCTCACCGATTTGAACGGTAGGATAAGATTGACCGTCGCGAGAATCTTTAAAACAATCGCCACACGTAGCAAATGATTTTTTGAGATTTGCTACGTAAACACTCAAATCAGCTGTGTTCACACAACCTGCTACTGCCACTTCACATTCCACAGTTACGGTACCATCTGTTCCATCCGTGAAATCACTGTAAGAAGTCGTGTACTTTGCCCCTGTTTTTGTGCCCGTTTGAGTTATCCAAGTAAAAGTAGGTGTGGTTGAAGTGTAAGGAACACTCGCCGTTACGGTTGTGGTAATACTACAATTAAGACTTGCGCTCACCGGACTAAATGAAATAGTCAAGTTAGGAACTGTTGTGGAAACCTCAGCCGTTGTAGCTTCGCCCAAAGTTGTGATAGCTTTGCGTTTAAACCTAAAAGCCAAACTCGCTCCGCTAAAATCTTCCTGAACGTAGGTCAACGTTTCCGAAACAGCATCGGGAATCAATTCCCAAGCAGCCGCCCCTTTTTGAACATACCAAACGTAACTTATCCTCGTGTCCATTGCAACACCGTTCCACATTACGCCCGCAGGTTTGGTTTCGGAAAGAATAACTCCATCTGCGCAACCCGTAGAAGGAACACTTATCGTCCCCGCATCAACTGCAACGTTTCCGCCAAAAGTGTGCACTGCTCGAAAACCCATTGTGCTATCTCTCGTATCTGTAACACTGCTGCGGGTTCTGTCCGAAATTTTTAACTCATCCGTGTTTCCACTTGCAAAACTGCCGCCTTTAGCGATAAATGATGTATTGGCAGTGTGCCAAATCGACGTGGAAACGTCGCTAACTCCCGAAGTGTTTATCTCGCCATTGCCATGAGAATTATAAACATTAGAAGTGTTGAAATAGCTGCCGGCATCAACGGAATAGCAAAGTTCCGCAACGTTGCCACTCATCTCCATCAAGCCCCAAAACGTTGCGCCAGCCTGAGCCTGCGTGGAACTCGAAGTGCCGAAACTCGCACTGCGAACAGGTCCGAAACTGCCGTTGTTGTAATTAACATTAATCGCTGCCGAAGACGGATTTTCTCCAACGGTACCTGCTCCCACAAGACCGCTCGTTGCATCCAATTTACTAACGCCGCTTGCAGAATTCCAAACAAACTCACCGGCAACAGCTGCTTGTGGGTAAGGCTTTCTGCAAGCCTTTTCATATTCCAATTCGCTCATCGGGCGAAGGCAGGCATAATCGCAATAAGCCAACATATCCGAAAGAGACAGATAATTGCAAGCTATGCACTTGCCGTCATCTTCGCCGAAGTAAGGTGTAGCAGGATTAAGATTGCAGCCGAAAATAGCAGGTTTACCCGCAGGATTGGAAATAACACAAATACCGTTTCTATAACTCGGACGTGATTTATCACCGAAAACGTACTCTCCTACCTTTAATTCGTCGAGATTGTTACCTATACGGGCTTTTTGTTGAGCACGGGTAAGATTGTTGAGAAAACTTACATACTGCTCTTGGCTCACTTCATATTTCATGCAATAGAAACCCTTATACCCTTTGGGATACGTGGCAGGCAAACTTTTCACCGAGCCGACATTGCCTGAAGCAACGGGGTAAACACTCAGAGCATCTTCGCTGTTGACGGCAATCATGCCGCCGTTGTTGCTGCCGAGACGATTTGCAGTGGCTCCATCGCCCAAATAGTAGCCCCCGTAGGGGATGTAGACCATTTCAACGGCAGAAAGAGAAATGAAAACATTATTTTGATTAATATCTTGCTCGGTTATGTTGCCTATATTTGAACGCATAGTTTTGATTGTAAATGTCTGATTATTAACATTCCCACTGCCTTGTTCGGTACGCATAAGGAAAATTCCGCCAGCATTGTTAGCATCGATATTTCCGGAATCATAAGTGAAACTTCTGGGCATCAAATGCCCTGTGGGTGAGAGCTTTAAGTGGTGCCAAGTGTCGGTAGTACCCTTGCTCCACTTCCCAAAAACCCAAACTGCGTCCCAATTAAAGTCATCTCGCCATGAGTGATCCCAAGACAGTGAAAACGTGATCATCACCGTATCTCCGGAAATACTAACAGAAGGCTTATCGTTAAACCTTACATTATTACCGAAAACACTGAGATTAAAGAAGAAAAGAATAAGAAAGGCAGAAACAGATAGGCTGCCACTTTTGCACAACCTTCTTAGAATTGTTATGCAATAAATTCCTAATTTAAACATATTTGTAAGTATTTTGTTATTAATTAGTGGTCTAATGGTCAAAATATACATAGATTTTTAGAAATTAATTTGGCATTGTTGTTAGTTTGACAATGGGGCATGCCCCATTGTTATTGTTAATTCTCCTCCCCCCTGCTAATTAAGCAGACAACGGATAGAGAAGCCGTACGACTTACCGAGGTCGTTACGGCGGCCTGTACCGGTGCTGGAATGCATATGCCGGCTCCACGCATAGGAAGAACTGTACTCTGAAGACGACCACCAGACTCCGTCCGCGCCAACGTAGCTGAACCCACCACCGGAGTCATTCCGGTAGCCACCCGGAAGCCCGTCCCAACCGCTACTATTAGAGCCACCCCAAGTAGTAGTTTTTAATTTAGTGCCCTGATCACTACCACGAAAACCGATATAGTTAGCAGCAACAGTGGAATCCATGCCTAAAAAACTTTCTAACTTTTGCCACTCCAATTCGCTCGGAATATGCCAACCATCGGGACAAATACCCTGAGTAACAGCATTACCTTTAAGATCCAAAATACATTTCTTATTATTGCCGGTTGCAGTATTGATTGCCCCCAAAGCCACATTTTCACCATTTACCGCCTCCGCCCAACTGTAAAGTCCACCGTAAGTATCACAATAGCTTTCATTATTACTATAACATATCTTTTGAATGCCGGCTCGTTGATGAGTAGAGTAATCCGTGCTGGCTACACGTTCACCTATATTCATATTTTTTGTCATCCAACATTGAGTGCCGATTTGAAAGGTAGGATAAAGTTGACCGCCGCGACTATCGACAAAATCATATCCGCAATCGAAAGAAATCTTAGGTTGTGTCGTAGGAAGACTTACTGCAACCGTTAAATCAGCACTACCGCTGCAACCCGATAACTCTGCCGTACAGCTAACCAAAACATTACTACCGGAACTGCCACTATGGAAATCTGCGGATTCAGGAGTGTAACTTGCTCCCGTTTTGGTGCCCGTTTGAGTTGTCCAAGTGAATGTAGGTTTTGTAGTATAAGGAACACTTGCTGTTACGGTTAGGTTACCACTACTATTATTACAAGGACTAAATACAGTGCTCACGGGACTAAACGAAATTGTCAAGTTAGGAACTGTTGTGGAAACCACAGTCGTTGTAGCTTCGCCCAAAGTCGTGATAGCTTTGCGCTTAAATTTCAATGCCAAACTCGCTCCGCTAAAACTTTCCTGAACGTAGGTCAAAGATGCCGCTTCGGCATCGGGAATCAATTCCCAAGCAGCAGAGGCTTTCTGAACATACCAAACGTAGGTTATCCTCGTGTCCATTGCCACTCCATTCCACGTTACGCCTGCCGGTTTGGTTTCGGAAAGAATTACACCATCTGCACAACCTATAGCAGGAACACTTATCGTCCCCGCATCAACCGTTACGTTTCCTCCGAAGGTGTGCACAGCGCGAAAACCCATTGTGCTATCTCTCGTATCTGTAACTCTACTGCGGGTTCTGTCCGAAATTGCTAACTCGGTGGTGTTTCCACTTGCAAAACTGCCGCCTTTAGCGATAAAAGAAGTATTGGCAGTATGCCAAATAGATGTGGAAACATCGCTAACTCCCGAAGAAGTGTTTGTGTTTATCTCTCCGTTGCCATGAGAATTGTAAATATCGGAAGTATTAAAATAGCTGCCGGCATCAACGGAATAGCAAAGCTCCGCAATGTTGCCGCTCATCTCCATCAAACCCCAAAACGTTGCTCCTGCCTGAGCCTGTGTCGTACTCGAAGTACCGAAACTCGCACTGCGAACAGGTCCCAAACTGCCATTGTTGTAATTAACGTTAGTTGCAGCTGAAGATGGCTGCTCATTGACTCTGCCGGCGTTGAGCAAGGAACCCGCTCCGCTCAAACCGTTCACGCCGCTTGCAGAGTTCCAAACGAACTCTCCTCCCAGTGCCGGTTGAGGATAAGGTCTGCGGCAAGCCTTTTCATACTCTAACTCACTCATCGGACGAAGACAAGCCCAATCGCAATAAGCAAGCATATCCGACAAAGTCAAATAATTGCAAGCAATACATTTGCCGTCGTCCTCTCCAAAATAAGGTTCCGCAGGATTAAGATTACAACCGAAAATCGCAGGCTTACCCGAAGTATTGGAAAGAACGCAAATACCGTTTCTATAACTCGGACGGGATTTATCGCCGAAAACGTACTCTCCTACCTTTAATTCATCAAGATTATTGCCTATTCGTACCTTTTGTTGAGCACGGGTAAGGCTGTTAAGAAAACCTACATATTGTTCCTGACTTACCTCATATTTCATGCAGTAGAAGCTCTTATACCCTTTGGGATACGTGGCAGGCAAACTTTTCGCTGCACCGGTACTGCCGGCTGTAACGGGGTAAACACTCAGAGCATCTTCGTTATTCACGGCTATCATGCTGCCGTTGTTGCTGCCGAGACGATTAGCCGTTGAGCCATCACCCAAATAGTAGCCCCCGTAAGGGATGTAGACCATTTCAACGGCAGAAAGCGAAATGAAAACATCATTTTGATTAATATCCTGCTCGGTTATATTACCGACATTTGAACGCAAAGTTTTGATTGTAACCGTTTTATTATTAACGTTTCCGTGAGAATCTTTGGCACGCATAATGAAAATTCCGCCCGCATTGTTAGCATCTATCTTTCCCACGTCATAAGTGAAGTCCGGAGGCATTATATGCCCTGTGGGTGAAAGCTTTAAGTGGTGCCAACTGTCGGTAACACCCTTGCTCCACTTCCCAAAAACCCACACTGCGTCCCAATTAAAGTTATCGCGCCACGAATGATCCCAAGACAATGAAAACGTGATTATCACTGTATCTCCGGAAATACTAACAGAAGGCTTATCGTTAAACCTTACATTATTACCGAAAACACTGAGATTACAAAATAAAAGGACAAAAAAGGCAACAACTGAAAGGTTGCCGACTTTGCACAACTTCCTTAGAATTGTTGTGCAATAAACTCCTAATCTAAACATATTTGTAAGTGTTTTGTTATTAATTAGTCTATAATATTCAAAGAGACCCTCCGACCTCTTCGATTGCAAAAGTAATTAAAAAAATAATAGAAATAAAATTTACATAGATTTTTAGAAATTAATTTAATAAATCTGCAAGTTTCACTATATACGTCTATAAATTTTTAACGATTATAAGATTTTACGCTCTATTCGCTAAACTCCGATTTAAAGACAGGCACAAAACGGTCTATATCGCCTGCACCTAAGGTCATGAACACGCCGTCTTTAACGTGGGTGTAAACATATTCCGGAAATTCTTCCTTTGAAACTATAATATAAGGTACACTGATGTCTTTACCTATCAATTCCGAATCCACACCCTCCACAGGCAATTCCCGTGCAGGGTAAATTTCAAGCAAAATCACCTCATCGGCAAGGCTCAGAGCTTGGGCAAATTCAAGGTGAAAATCGGCGGTACGCGAATAAAGATGAGGCTGAAATGCAACGGTTAGATGTTTATCGCCACACATTTCACGCACTGATTTCAAAGTTGCCTCTATTTCTTGGGGATGATGGGCATAATCGTCTATATAAATCACCTTACCCTCACTATGAATGTTGAAACGCCTCTGCACACCCTTGAAATCCGGTAGCGACCGGCGAATTTCTTCTGCCGTTACACCCACCGACAAAGCCACCGCAATGGCAGCAACGGCATTATCTACGTTCACACGACCCGGCGTGCCGAGCAAGATGTCGTGAATATCACCTTTCTCTCCGTGATAATCAAACAAGTATCTACCATCGCGCTTGCGAAGATTATAAGCATAGCAATCACCCTTTTCAATTCCGTAGTAGGCATCGGGCTTACGCTCTTCAAGCTGCAATCCGTCATGCACAAACAGTTTACCGCCCTCAACAACCTGAGATGCAAATTGTGCAAAAGCCTGACGAAGATGAGATAAATCGCCGTAAATATCCAAATGGTCGGCATCCATAGCAGTGATGACGGCAATTTCAGGATGCAACTGCAAAAAAGAACGGTCGAACTCGTCGGCTTCAATCACAATGTAGGGCGAAGCAGTGTCTAAAAGCAAGTTGGTGCCGAAGTTCACGGAGATACCGCCCAAAAAAGCATTGCAACCTACGGAAGACATTTTGAGCAGATATGCCAACATGGTGGTAATCGTTGTCTTTCCGTGAGTGCCTGCAACACACAAGGCTTTGCCTTTTCTCGACAGTGCGCCGAGCACTTCCGAGCGTTTATACAGGGTGAAACCGGCTTCCGTAAAACGTGCCCGCTGAGCATTGTCGGCAGGAATTGCAGGCGTATAAATGAGCAAAGTCGTTTCCTTATCAAGAAACTCGCTACCTATCTGCGAAGCCTCATCCGTGTAGTTCACCGCAATTCCTTCCTCTTCAAGTTGCAAGGTGAGCGGAGACGTACTGCGGTCATAGCCGGCAACATTATAGGCATTTGCCTTGAAATAACGTGCCAATGCACTCATACCGATGCCGCCTATCCCAAGCAGGTAAATGTTTTTTATATTTTCCGAAATGTTCATCCGTTTATTATTTTCAATATTTCCTTAGCAATCAAC
The DNA here is from genome assembly GCA_031262745.1 of Culturomica sp. Lineage (GTDB taxonomy): Bacteria > Bacteroidota > Bacteroidia > Bacteroidales > Marinifilaceae > JAISHE01. The sequence goes on from JAISHE010000066.1 coordinate 30,725, forward strand.
TCATCGGAATCCTTTATTCCCAACTTGGTTATATTTTCGGAAAGTTTATGTCTTGCGGCAGCATTATCCACAAGTTTAGAAACAACCTCCATAAATTCGTCTTCCGCCTCATCGTCTTTCATCATAATAGCCGCATCTTTATCAACAAGAGCCATCGCATTGTGGGTTTGATGATCTTCGGCAACATTGGGCGAAGGCACAAGTATCGACACTTTACCCAAAAGGCAAAGCTCCGAAATAGTACCGGCACCCGCACGAGCCACAACAATGTCGGCACACGCATAAGCCAAATCCATACGCTTCAGAAATGCCGTGAGCTTCACGTTTTCCGGCAGACGATCTTGCAGCTGCTCGGCAAGTTGCTTGTAATAATACCCACCGCATTGCCACAACACTTGCACATCGTTCATATCCGCAATTTCATCCAAAGCCCTTTTCATCATTCTATTTAAAGTGCGTGCACCAAGACTTCCGCCCGTAACGAGAATTGTCTTTCTATCGGGATCCAAACCGTAAAATTTGTATGCTTCGGCTTTCGATAAACGTGCATCAAGCAAATTTTTGCGCACGGGATTACCGGTTAGTATCGTCTTTTCAGGCTTAAAGAACTTCTGCATGTTTTCGTATGCAACGCATATCACCTCCGCATACTTGGCAAGGTAGCGGTTTGTTATGCCGGCATAAGAATTCTGCTCCTGCAAAACAAGCGGAACTTTCATCTTTTTTGCAGCAATACCGACAGGACCGCTCGCATAACCACCCACCCCAACCACAGCATCCGGCTTAAATGTCCGAATTATTGATTTGGCTTTTCTCAAACTTTTCAGAAGATTGATTAATACTTTTATATTTTTAAAGGTGATCTTGCGGAGCAATCCCTGCACCGGTAAACCTACAATATCGTAACCGGCTTCCGGCACTTTCTCCATCTCCATTTTACCCTCAGCACCCACAAAAAGGATTTCAATGTCGGGTTCCAAACGTTTCAAAGCATTTGCAATCGAAAGTGCCGGAAAAATATGTCCTCCTGTGCCACCTCCGCTAATAATTACTCTTTTACTCATATATATTTTATATTATGATTCTACAACAGATATTTCATCCTCTTCTTCAACATCTTCATAAACATCTTCCTCTTCAACTTCGCTTTCTTCAAGTACATCTTCATTATCACCGTCGAATGTGTGGGCAATGCTCAAAATCATCCCGAAAGCCGCACAAGTGAACAAAATAGACGTGCCACCCATACTAACCAAAGGCAAGGTTTGACCCGTTATCGGCATCACACCAACGCTCACTGCCATGTTGACAAATGCCTGTACCACTATACTCAACCCCAAACCCGCAACCAGCAGTGCCGGAAAAGTTCGGGTGCACCGTCGGACAATTACACCGACTCTGAAAAATATCACCAAGTAGAGCAGTAATATTATTCCGCCGCCTATCGAACCGTATTCTTCGATTATAATTGCGTAGATACAGTCCATATAAGGTTGAGGCAAATAATTACGTTGCACGCTATTGCCCGGTCCCACGCCGAAAAGACCGCCCCTCGCAACGGCAATTCTCGTTTGTTCCGATTGATAGGAATAACCTTCCTTAACTTTGTTATCGGAAAAGAAATCGGTTACACGATTTCTGATTGTGGATATGCGACCTATTTCGCTTGCAGCCGGCACAGTGAAAGCTATAAGCAGTATCAAACCTATCAACACTACGAAAGCACTAATGATAAGAAGTATGTTCTTCATTTTAAGATTTCCGATAAAGAGCATCATCATACACACCACCCATATTAATACTGATGTGGAAAAGTTTTCAAGGAAAATTATAAAACTCAAAATACCGGTAACGGTCAAAACTTCCCAAAGTATTATCTTATCATCACCCTGATTAAAGGAAATTGCTCGCGCAGTCCACACAATCAGTGCCAACTTAGCTAATTCCGCCGGTTGAAATGTGTAACCTATAAAAGGTATGGGCAAAACACGGGTTGTTTCATTTCTTTCTTCTCCGACAATGCTCACCAAAATCAGCAATATAAACGACGCTGCTATCAGGATTTTTGAAAGAGAAAGTATATATTTATAATGTAAGGATTGCAAAAATATCATTATACCCACGCCGGCAATCAGCAGTACGAATTGCTTGATTAAGTAGAACATGGTGTTGCCGTCCTGCTGTTCGTAAGCTAATTTACCTGTGGATGAATAAACTACCATGACCGAAACAAGCATCAAAGCTATCACTACATACCAAAGTATGGTGTCGCCTTTAAAAATCTTTTTATTTTGTAGATTGCTTAACATTATCTGTTTATTAGTTCTTTCACTGCTTGGCGAAATTTATCGCCTCTGTCTTCATAGTTCTTGAAAAGGTCGAAACTTGCGCAGCACGGAGATAGTAGAACCGTGTCGCCGGAAGTTGCATACTTTTCAACTTCACGCATGGCATCTGCCAGCGATGCGGTGCTCACCACCGGACACAACCCGCCGAAGCTGTTTATCAACTTCGCATTATCCAATCCCATACAAATCAAGACTTTCACCTTTTCTTTCGCAAATCCGAAAAGCGGCGAATAGTCGTTACCTTTATCTGTGCCGCCGGCTATCCACACCACCGGTGTAGTCATGCTGTCGAGTGCATACCAAGAGGAATCTACGTTGGTGGCTTTGGAGTCGTTGATATAAATGATGCCGTTATGCTCGCCAACCGTTTCCATGCGATGCGGCACCTGCGGAAACGACTGCAAACCTTCTGCGATTTTTTCGTTGTCAATTCCGACTTTCATAGCCGTAATCACGGCTGCCATTGCATTGTAAACATTGTGGCGACCTTTGATACTGATTTTATTCTTGTCTATTGTAAATGTTTTTTCACCGAGTTTTGCCGTGAGCACATTGCCTTCCATATAAGCGTATCCGCTGAGATTTTGCGTTGCTACCGGAATATTCTCAGCATCGGAATATGTGAAACATGCCGTCGGAGGAACAATTTCGGATGATGCCGCAAGTTTTGATGTCATCGGACAGTCAGCACCGTAGATAAAAAGACCGTCGGCATCCATGTTTTGAAGTATACGAAACTTTGATGCGGCATAATTTTCAAACTTATGGTCATAGCGATCAAGATGGTCGGGAGTTATGTTGGTTATCACTGCTATATCAGCTTTAAACTTCGTCATGCCGTCCAACTGAAAACTTGAAAGTTCCACAACATAAGCAGGATGAGCATCCTCTGCCACCTGCGCAGCAAGACTGTAACCGACATTGCCGGCAAGTCCCACGTCCATGCCACTCGTGCTCAAAAGGTGATGAGTAAGCAAAGTTGTGGTGGTTTTACCGTTACTACCGGTGATGCAAATCATCTTTGCACCACTGTTGCGACCTGCCAATTCGATTTCGGAAATAACCTCAATTCCATGCTGCCTGAGAGTTTTTACCAAAGGTGCCGTATCAGGTATACCCGGACTTTTCACCACCAAATCAGCCGCGAGCACTTTTTCTTCGGTGTGTCCTCCCTCTTCATAAGTTATCGCTTTCTCATCAAGTACTTGTTTATACTTTCCCTCTATTTTGCCGCTATCGGAAAGAAACACGTCATAACCTAATTTCTTGCCTAATGCTGCCGCTCCCACACCGCTTTCCTTTGCTCCGAGTATAACTAATTTCATAGCATTAACGCATTTTCAATGTAACAATAGTCAAAATTGCAAGCATAATTGCAACAATCCAAAAACGAGTTACGATTTTCGCTTCCGGTATGCCTTTCTTTTGATAATGATGATGCAAAGGCGACATTAGAAAAATTCTCTGCCCCACTCCCGTTCTGCGTTTAGTATATTTGAAGTAGGAAACTTGCATGACAACAGAAAGGTTTTCCATCAGAAATACTCCGCACAAAATCGGTATCAACAATTCCTTGTGTATGATTATTGCAAAAACAGCAATGATACCACCAAGCGTTAAACTGCCGGTATCACCCATAAAAACCTGTGCCGGATAAGAATTGTACCACAGGAAACCGATTGTGGCTCCCAAAAATGCCGCACCGAACACTACCAATTCTCCCGAATAAGGAATGTACATAATATTAAGGTAGTCGGCATAAAGCATATTACCCGAAACATAAGCCAATATCATCAAAGCTATACCCGCTATTGCCGACGTACCTGTGGCAAGCCCGTCCAAACCGTCTGTAAGATTTGCTCCGTTTGACACTGCCGTAACAATCAAAATCGTAACCAAGACAAAAAGCACCCAACCCAAATCGTCGGCGTATTGACCTGCCCAAGAAGTGAGCCAAGCATAATCAAATTCGTTATTCTTAAAGAAAGGTATAGTCGTTTTGGTAGATTTTATATCTTTAGTAAGAGCTATTTGGGTGTCTTCTTTACTAAACCCCTCGTCGGCAATGGTTTGTTCAATACCAATATCTGCAATCGACACTCTTTCCCTAATCACCACATCGTCGCTCAAATATAATGTCAACCCGACAATCAACCCCAAACCTATTTGACCGATTACTTTAAATCTGCCTTTTAATCCTTCCTTATCTTTCTTGAAAACTTTGATGTAGTCATCGGCAAATCCTATCACACCAAGCCAAACGGTGGTTATAAGCATCAAATAAATGTAAATGTTATCCAATCTTGCAAACAAAAGCACCGGTATCAAAATAGAAAGAAGTATTATAACACCTCCCATAGTAGGAGTTCCTTTTTTCTGCATTTGTCCCTCCAAACCCAAATCGCGCACAATCTCTCCGACCTGCTGTTTTTGCAGCATCCGAATGACACGCTTGCCGATTATGGTAGACAAAACCAAAGAAAGTATAACGGCACAACCGGAACGGAATGTGATGTATTGGAAAAGTCCTGCTCCGGGGAAATCTATTGTGTTCAAATATTTAAAAAGATGATATAACATGGCTCTTACTTTATGTCAAAAAACTCACGAACAATTTCTCTATCGTCAAAATGATGCTTCACACCCTTAATCTCCTGATAATCCTCATGCCCCTTGCCCGCAATCAAAACCATATCGCCTTTTGATGCCAAAGTGAGAGCAGTTCTTATGGCTTCCCTCCTATCCGTTATCGCAAGCACATTCTTTTTATATTCGTCGGCAACTCCGGCTTTCATATCGTTGATTATCATTTCCGGATCTTCACTGCGAGGATTGTCGGACGTGAGTATTACGCGATCACTCAAACGACATGAAACTTCTGCCATTTCCGGACGTTTCGTCTTATCTCTGTCGCCGCCTGCACCTACAACGGTGATGATAACGTTAGAACCCTTTCTAAGATTTTTTATCGTTGAAAGAACGTTTTCCAAAGCATCCGGTGTGTGAGCATAATCAACAATTGCCAAAACTCCATCGTTGGAAATAATAGTTTCAAAACGTCCCGCAACAGGTGTCAACGTGCTCAAATGTCGCAACACTTCATCCTTATCAAAACCAAGCAGAACAGCTGCAGCATAAACCGCCAAAAGATTGTAGGCATTGAAATCACCTGTGAACTTTGTCCACACTTCTTTGCCGTCAATCGACAACAACATCCCGTCCAAATGTTTCTCGATTATTTTTGCGTTAAAATCACCCGCACCGCGACAGGAGTATAAATACTTGCTTGCCTTTGTGTTCTGCAACATGACCGCACCGTTTTTATCGTCTGCATTCGACAATGCAAACGCTTCTGCATTCAAACCGTCAAAAAAACCTTTTTTAGCTTCTATATATGCTTTGAACGTCTTATGGTAATCCAAATGATCATGAGTTATATTGGAAAAAATTCCGCCGGTAAATTTCAAACCGGCTATACGTTTCTGGTCAACCGCATGGGAACTCACTTCCATAAAAGCGTAGTCGCAACCGGCTTCCGACATTTGATGAAGTAATTTGTTTATTTCCAAAGCATCCGGAGTTGTGTGAGTGGCATAAACCGGAAGGTCGTCAACATAATTGCAAACCGTAGAAAGTAGACCGGCTTTATGACCGAATAAACGTGCAACATTATAAAGTAAGGTAGCCGTCGTTGTTTTACCGTTTGTTCCGGTTACTCCGACCAATCGCAATTGCTCCGACGGATTACCATAATAATTGGAAGCAATTTTGCCCAAAGCTTCGGAAGAATCATTAACTTTCACATAAACCGCATTATTCGTTTCGGTCGGCAAAGTTTCGCAAACCACTGCCGCAGTACCCTGTTCCAATGCCTTAGCAATATAGTCATGACCGTCTGTTTTCACTCCCCTTTGGGCAACAAATAAATCACCCTTGCCGACTTTGCGCGAGTCAAATTGTACGGAATTTATTTCAACATCAGCATCACCGATAATATCTTCATAATTAACACCCTTGATTAATTCTTTTAGTTGCATGATAGTATAATTTCTTTTTATTACTTGTATTTATCTTAATTCGATTTCTATTCTTTTTCCTTCTTCACCTATTTTTGTGCCCGCTCGCAAAGACTGAGAAGCAACCATTCCGCTACCGTGAAACGTAACGATCAGTCCGGCATTCTCCAAAATGTAGAGCGCATCACGTAACCCCATTCCTATAACATTCGGAACAAGATTGTTGTGCAACTTTCGAGGCTTCAAAAGCATATCTTCCGTTTCATCCGAAAATGTAAGCACCCAATCCGTCTGATCCACACCTTCTTCTTCACAATCAATGTTTAACTCATTAAAAATATTTTCAAAATCCTGTTTATAACCGTTTTTACTTACAGGTATCGTTTTTTGAGGCTCTTGCTCCTCTTCATCTATTTCAAGGTATGACATCGCATGCACTTTGTCCGCAATCTCTCTGAAAACCGGACTTGAAACCTGACTTGCATAATAACCGATTGCACGTGAAGGTTTATCAATAACTACAAGGCACGAAAACAACGGTCTATCGGCAGGAAAATAACCCACAAAACTTGCACGATATTCCCTTGCACTTTTCATGGATGATGTGATTGCCGTACCCGTTTTACCTGCCAAAGCGTAGTTAGGAGTGTAAATATTTTTTGCCGTACCGTTTTCAACAACTCCCACAAGCAGTTCCCTTACTTTTCTCAAGGTGCTGCGACTGCATATCATTCCACCCACCTCTTCCGTAGGATAACTCTTTATCAATTCGCCGTTTTGTCTGATTTCTTTCACAATACGCGGACGCATACGCTGACCGTCATTCGCTATGGCATTGTAGAAAGCAAGTAATTGCAAAGGAGTGAGTTCTATTTCATAACCGACACTCATCCAAGGTAATGAAATTCCCGACCAGCCTTTACCTCCCGGACGTTTTATGAACGGTAAACCTTCACCCTTAAAAGGTATCCCCGTAGGTTTATTTAAACCCATTCCGTAGAGTCTGTCAACAAAACGGGAAGGTTTATCTTTATATTTATCGTTGATTAATTTTGTGAGACCGTTTGAGGAGATTTCAAAAATATGCCTTATACTTTCACGACCTATCTTTTTGTTGTCGGATTCGGTCATAGTAGCCTCATAAAAGGTGTAACTACCTTTGCCACCCAAATCCACTGTATCATTCAAATCATAAACACCGTCCTCCAAAACAGCAATCATAGTCGCCGTTTTCATCACCGAACCGAAAACAATAGAATTGCGAATGGCAATATTTAATTGTTCGGTGTAGCTGCCGGAAGAGGTACGAGATAAATTGCTTATCGCCTTAACATCGCCCGTTTTAACATCCATCAATATAGCAGTACCGCTTTCGGCTTCAAACTTCTCCAACTGTTTCAACAAAGCATTATGAACAATATCCTGATAGTCCACATCAATAGTGGTGATAACATCATAACCGTCCTCCGGATCAGTCAAAGGCACCGGCACTTGTATACCCGACATCATACGCATTACACTTTTGCCGGAAACTCCCTTCAATTCGTTCTCAAAAGCCGCTTCAATGCCTCTAAGACCTTCCTTATCATCCTCTTGCGACGCTTTTAATGATCCAAGCATCGATTTAGCAAGCTCGCCGTGAGGTAAATTACGCTCACTTGTTTCTTCAGCTATCAAACCGCCCAAATTAGGTCCGTATCGAAAAATCGGGAACTTACGTATTTCCTCCATTTCGGCAAAATTCACCTTCCTCTTGTTAATTCTAAAATAACGTCTGCCTTTATTTCTTGCATCTTTCAAAAGTTGTTTATAATGAGCCTGTGAAGCATCCTTGAAAAACTTGGAAAGACAAAGAGATAAACTGTCTATATCGTTCTTAAAACAAGTTTCACTTTGCACGGAATCAACTTTCGCATCAAAATAAATATGGTAATAAGACATCGTCGTGGCAAGAATTCTGCCGTCGGCAGCACATATATTGCCTCTGTTTGAAGGTACTTCAAAAGAAGTAAATTTTCTTGGAGTAGATTTATTTATCCACTTTTCACTTTCAAAAAACTGTAAACGTATAATCTGAAATAAAATGGCACCGGCAACCAACAACATTAATATATATATCAATGCTATACGCCATATCATTTCATTCTTCATCGACATCCTGCAATCACTTTACTATTTATACAATTTCACCGGAGGAACTTTACTCTCCTGCAATTCCAAACCCGCTTCTTCTATCCGCTCTTTAACTTCCGATTGTTTACTGATTTTCATCAATTCCGAAGAGTAGGTGGCAGATTTGAATCTAAACATCTTTACATCTTTTTCCAATTGACGCTTAGTTATGTATAAATTTTCTGCTCTATAATTATTATAAATATACAACATAGCCAAACACACAAGAAATAGAATAAATTTCAGATGTTTACGCATACCTTTGGAAACAAGCGTATCACCGTCCAAAAGTCCTTTCACGGAAGCATTTACACTTTCTCTCACCTCCTCTGTGGGCGTAATGAAATCTTTGCTTTTATTAAACCATGACATTTTCATCTCTTCTCAAATTTTTTCCGCAATTCTCAACTTTGCACTGCGTGAACGAGGATTTACGTTAATCTCTTCTTCCGACGGTGTTATAACTTTCCTATTTATTTCTAAAAAATCTCTCCTCACATCCCCAAATATCGGATCCTTCTCCACTTTACCTTCAAAGTTACCGCTTTTAAAAAAGTTTTTCACAATTCTGTCTTCAAGAGAATGATACGTTATCACCACCATACGACCACCCGATTTCAATACATCTCTACCTCTTTCCAACATTTCTTGCAAAGCATCCAACTCTCCGTTAACTTCAATTCTCAAAGCCTGATAAAGACGTGCCAAGTATTTATTTACCTTTATTTTAGGAATCACTACCGCTATTGCATCGTTCAAGTCCGTAGAAGTAACTATTTTTTGGCTCTCTCTTGCTTTTACAATCATTGCTGCTGTTCGTCCGGCATTTTCAAGTTCGCCGTAATCCCTAAAAATCCTCACCAAGTCGGCTTCCGAATAAGTGTTAAGCACATCCGCTGCGTTTAATTTGCTACGTCTGTTCATCCTCATATCAAGCTCCGAATCAAAACGAAATGAAAATCCTCTGTCGGCTTCGTCAAACTCATGGGAAGAAACACCCAAATCCGCCAAAATCCCGTCCACTTTGTCAAATCCGTAGTACCGCAAAAAATTACGCAAATACTTAAAATTATGGTTCACAAATATAAAATGTTCATCATCCGGCACATTACGCAAAGCATCTTCGTCTTGATCAAAACCAATCAAACGACCGCCTTTCAAATGCTTCAAAATTGCCCTCGAATGTCCGCCACCGCCAAAGGTGAGATCCAAATAAACCCCATCGGGATTTATATTTAATCCGTCAACAACTTCGTTAAGCAACACAGGCACGTGATATTCCATATTTCTACCGTAAAAAACATGTAAAAATACAAAATTATTCTCATTCTCATAACTTGACAAAATGGTATTTCAAACTATTATCTCATTTTTTTGTACTTTTGCTCCGTGATTATAATCGAATATATAAATTTTAAACTAAAACGCCTGATTGCGTTGTTGTTACATCCTCGAATGGAGTGGCAAAATATATTTCCGGAAACAAATACGGAGAATATTTTTAAAAGCTACGTCATTCCATTTAGTGTTGCAACAACCATTTTAACATTTCCGATTAATCTTATTTCACATACTTTGCTTTATACCTTACTTAACTCCTTGTGTGAACTTACCGCATCTATCGGAGGAACATATATTGCATTCATCTGTGTAAAAGAATATCTTTCCGGCAACATAAAACACTCTCAGGACACTGAACGGAAACTAATTTATTACAGCTCATTAATATTCGTAGTATTCAACATCTTGGGTTCCGCCACAGAACTGTATTTTCTAAGTCAAGTGCTTACATTGATCAGTATTGCATCTTTGCGAACACTCTACTTCGGTATAAAAGCAATTAAAACATCGGTGAATAAAACCAATCTTTTTATCATTTCCGCTCTCACTATAATTTGTCTACCTTTAATTATTAAAAGACTTTTAATGATTGTTCTTCATCTACCCGCAATAAACCTATAAAATATGGTACAACAAAATATCAACATACGTAACAAACGCGCTTCCTTCGACTACGAATTCATAGAAGAATATACGGCAGGTATTGTGCTCACAGGCACGGAAATAAAATCCCTTAGAGCAGGGAAAGCAAGCCTTGTAGATTCGTTTTGTTATTTTCATAAAGGGGAACTTTGGAGCAGAGGTATTCATATAGCCGAATATCGACTTGGGACTTACTATAACCACGAAGAAAAGCGCGAACGTAAACTGTTACTAACACACAAGGAACTACAACGCTTGGAGCGAAACGTCAAAGAAAGCGGCTTAACTATCATACCGGTTCGCATGTTCATAAACGAAAAAGGTTGGGCAAAAGTACGTATCGCACTTGCAAAAGGTAAAAAGGTTTACGATAAACGCGAAACCCTCAAAAGTAAAGACGCTAAAAAAGACATGGATAGAGCAATGAAAAGGTAATTTATTTTAGTATCTTCGCACGTCTTTTTTTATAATAAATAATGTAATCATATATAATATCATGTATCAAGGAATTAAAACTGTTTCTTTTGAAGAAGCCGTGAAAATTGTAAAATCCGGCGACCGTATCCACATTCATAGCGTGGCATGCGCACCTCAAGGTCTTATCCAAGCTCTTTGTGAAAGAGGAAGGAAAGGCGAATTAAAAGACGTAAAACTGCAACACCTTCACACAGAAGGACCGGCACCTTACGCAGGTAAAGAATTTGAAGGGATCTTCTTTCTTGAATCTTTTTTTGTAGGTTCAAACGTAAGAAAAGACACTCAGGAAGGTTGGGCTGACTATATCCCTGTCCATCTAAGTGAAACCCAAAAATTAATTAGAAGTGGTATCCTACCCGTTGACGTGGCTATGATACAAGTTTGTCCTCCGGATAAACACGGTTACGTTTCAATGGGAACCTCCGTTGACACCACATTAGCCGCCGTGCAAACTGCAAAAACAGTTATAGCGGTAATCAATCCTAATGTACCGCGAGCTTGGGGTGATGCAATGATTAAACTTTCCGATATTGATATCTTCTGTGAAGACAACACTCCGCTTCTTGAAGCTCACACTTCCGTGCTGTCCGAACAAGATGTACAAATAGGTAAAAACTGTGCATCATTGATTGAAGACGGTGCAACGTTGCAAATGGGCATCGGTTCAATTCCTAATGCTGTGCTCTCGCAACTCGGTAATCACAAAAATCTCGGTATCCACACCGAAATGTTTGCCGACGGAGTGTTGCCGCTCTATTACAAAGGTGTTATCAACAACATGAATAAAAAGCTTGATAAAGGTAAAATCGTTTCCACCTTCCTTATGGGTTCAAAAGAAGTCTACGACTTCATTGATGATAATCCGGCAGTGGCAATGATGGATGTGGGCTACACAAACGATCCGTTTATAATCGCTCAGCAACCTAAAATGACGGCTATCAACTCAGCTTTGTCGGTTGACATCACGGGACAAGTGAATGCGGACTCTCTCGGTTGCAAGTTTTACAGCGGTAGCGGCGGTCAATTAGACTTCATACGCGGTGCGGCAGCCAGCGAAGGCGGTAAACCTATAATTGCATTACCCGCAGTTACCAATAAAGGCGTAAGTAAAATATCTCCCACACTGCTAAACGGTGCAGGAGTTGTTACAACACGTTTCGACGTTCATTACGTGGTTACCGAATTCGGTGTTGCCGACCTTTACGGTAAAACGCTTCAAGCACGTGCAAAGGAAATGATTCGTATCTCCCACCCCGACCATCAGGAAGAATTGGACAAAGCCGCTTTTGAAAGGTTCGGCAGTCATTTCCACTTTGTAAATAAATAAATACGTACAAACCGCAACCGAATGAATTGGAACAAACTTTTATTAGCAAAACGTTATCATCCCGGAAATCATACATCGTTGTTTCATACCAACGACAGATCTCTTTTCCAAAGGGATTATGACAGGCTAATATTTTCCTCTCCGTTTAGACGGTTGCAAAACAAAACCCAAGTATTTCCATTGCCGCGTAATATTTTTGTTCACAATCGACTTACACATAGTTTGGAAGTGGCATCCGTAGGCAGATCACTTGGTAATAAGGTTGCCCAATTTCTTAAACAAAAGACGGAATTGGATAACCCCGAATTATTGGAAGAGATAGGCACTATTGTCAGTACTGCCTGTCTCGCCCATGATTTGGGTAACCCGCCTTTCGGACATTCGGGAGAAGAAGCTATTTCAACTTTTTTCAGCGAAGGTGAAGGTTTGTATTTAAAAAAACTGCTCACGGATGAAGAATGGGCAGATTTGAGCCACTTTGAGGGAAATGCCAACGCTTTCCGGCTGCTCACCCACAATTTCAACGGTAGAAGACCGGGAGGATACACAATGACCTACACAACACTTGCTTCTGTAGTCAAGTATCCTTACGAGTCGCTCGCATCTCACAACAATCATAAGTACGGATTCTTTCAAAGCGAAAAACCTACTTTCATCGAGATTGCAGACATTCTCGGTTTGATAAAGGTTAGCGAAAAACCTATGCGCTATTGTCGGCATCCGCTTGTTTACCTTGTGGAAGCTGCCGACGATATTTGCTACCAGATTATGGACATTGAGGATTCCCACAAGATGAAAATCCTTTCCTACGATGAAACCGTTGATATTTTAGAAAACTTCTATGATAAAAACGACGATAAGGAGGATTTAAAGATTATCAACCGCACTTTCAAAGTGGTTACGGATATTAACGAGCGTATCGCTTTCCTACGTGCCGGCATAATCAATAAACTCATTAACGCCTGTTCCGAAGTGTTTTTCAACAACTACGAAGCAATAATGGAAGGTAAGTTTGACAGCACACTTATTAAAAGATTAACCGGTGTCAATAAAACCGCATACGAAGCATGCTCGGAATTGGCATACAGAAAGATTTATCATTCAAGCATCGTTACACAAATACAAATTGCAGGTTTCAAGATTCTTGCCACCCTTCTAAAAGAGTACTCCGATGCCATTTTAAAGCCCGAAACCTATTATGCCCGTAATTTGCTTTCGATTATGCCGGAGCAATACCAAGTGAGTAGCGACGCTTCAATGTACACAAAGGTTCAAACCGTAATCGACTACGTTTCCGGCATGACCGATTCTTACGCCCTCAATCTTTATCGCAAGATTAAAGGCATTGAAGTGCCTGAAATAAGTTGAAACTTGCTGTTTTAAGCCAACAATTCCTTTACTTTTGCCGAAATTGCTTTGCCGTCCGACTTGCCGGCTAATTGTTTCGTGGCTACCCCCATCACTTTACCCATATCCTTTGCCGACGTTGCGCCGACTTCCGCAATGATTTCTTTCAAGGCTTTCGTCAGTTGTTCGTCAGACAACTGTTTGGGCAAAAAAGTTTGCAACACTGCCACCTGTGCATTTTCTTCTTCGTAAAGATCTGTGCGACCCTGTTCCTTGTAGATATTTGCTGATTCGCTACCTTGTTTTGCCAACTTTTGAATGATTGCAACAGCTTCTTCATCTGTCAAAACACCATTGCTCCCCGGCTTTGTCTTTGCTTCGAGAAATACTTTCTTTATGTTTCTTAAAGTGTTGAGCTTTACCTTATCTTGCGATTTCATCGCTTCGGGTATTCCTTTGTTAACTTGTTCTTCTAACGTCATTTGATTTATGATTAAATTAATTTTTCAATTCACACAAAGGTACTAAAAATCCTATATTTATTATCTATATATCAGTTACCAATAACGTAAACAAACTATGTTTATTATCGGATATAATTCGTTATTTTTGTGCAGGAGAAGAACGTATGACCAGACTCTTTAAACAGATATAATAACTATGAATGCAATACATATAAAACAATAAAAACTAAAACCTTATGGATAAACTTCGCATTACACAACTGATGTCTCTGTTTGACGAAACGGTACATCATATATATGACAACGAGAATAGTCAAGAACTTGAAATTTGGTTCGCCAGAGAATTAATGCCGGTCTTGGGTTATGCCCGCTGGGAGAATTTTCAGGTTGCCATAGGTCGAGCCGTAGAGTCATGTAAATCGCAGGGAATCAACGTAGATGACCATTTTCGTGAGGTCACGAAAATGGTCGAACTTGGTAGTGGCTCCAAGCGCGAAGTTAGTGATTATATTCTCACCCGCTATGCCTGCTACCTGATTGCACAAAACGGTGATCCCAAGAAAGAAGAGATTGCTTTTGCTCAGAGTTACTTTGCTTTGCAAACACGTAAAGCAGAATTGATAGAAGAGCGACTGAATCTTTTTTCACGACTTGAAACACGAGAGAAGTTGCGAGCAGCTGAAAAGCAACTTTCCCAAAATATTTATGAACGAGGCGTTGACGACAAAGGCTTTGGGCGAATACGTTCAAAAGGTGATACCGTTTTGTTCGGAGGTCATACCACAGACGATATGAAAAAACGCTTGGGTGTTAAGACTAACCGACCATTAGCCGATTTCTTACCGACTTTAACCATTGCCGCAAAGAATTTGGCAACTGAAATGACGAACTATAACGTAGATGCAAAAGACCTCTACGGAGAAATGCCTATTACAAACGAGCATATACAGAACAATAAGTCTGTGCGAGACATGTTGGGTAAAAGAGGTATCAAGCCGGAAGAACTTCCTCCTTCAGAAGATATTAAGAAATTGGAACGTCGAGTAGCTTCGGAAGAAAAGAAAATTGAACAACACAGCCATGAACTACCTAAAATAAAGTCTATCCAAAAGATAGTAGATAAAAAAGGGAGTAAAAAATGAAGCGGAGGGGATGACAAAAATCAGCAACAAAAATATATGGAACATTGCATACCCTATCGTACTCGGTAACCTCGCACAAACGCTTATTATAATTACCGACACGGCTTTTCTGGGACATCTTAATCCCGTTGCGCTGGGCGCATCCATGATTGCAGGCATGTACTATTTTGTCTTCTCCACAATAGCGTGGGGATTCGGTATCGGGATACAAATTATAGTAGCAAGGCGTCTCGGTGAGGGTAACTTAAAAAGAATAGGCGTAATTTTTCAACACGGACTTGCTTTCGTGGCATTGCTTTCCCTACTGCTGTTTTCTGTTCAGCATTTCTTCACCGACTACATACTGTCCGGCATTATCAGTTCGTCAAACGTGTTGGAATCTGCCGTTGAATTTATGGAATGGCGACATTACGGTATATTTTTCGCATGTTTTAATTTCTTATTTCGCTCTTTATACATCGGACTTTCCAATACTCGCTCACTCACATATTCAACCGTCTTAATGGCGGTTGTCAACATATTTTTAGACTATACTCTGATATTCGGCAACCGGTTCTTTCCGGAAATGGGAATAAGCGGAGCTGCATTGGCTTCGGTGTTTGCCGAATTTTCCGCAACAGTTTTCTTTGTCGTCTACACTATCATCAAACTACCGTTGAAAGAATATGCTCTCAATACTATTCACCGGTTTGAAGCATGGCTGATAAAGGCAATTCTCCGACTCTCATTGCCCACTATGTTGCAAAAACTGATTTCATTCGGAACATGGTTAATATTCTTTGTACTTGTGGAACACATGGGCGAAATACCAATTGCTGTGTCGGGAGTTGTGAGAAGTGTTTATATGTTTGTAAACATGCCAATCTTCGCATTAGGGGCAACGGCAAATACTCTAACAAGTCGACTAATCGGCAGCAACGAAGCCGATTCCGTGAAATCGTTACTGTTTAAAATCGAAAAACTATGTTTTGCATGGATACTGCCGATTGTTACCGTATGTCTAATTATTCCTTCCTCCATTTTAAGCATATACACAAACGATGTAGACCTTATTAATGCTTCCATACCTTCTTTATATGTGGTTTGTACAGCCACTATAGCTATGGGATTCGGAATTATCTACTTTGAAAGCGTTTCGGGAACAGGAAATACATCTGCCGCACTCGTCATTGAAACATTGGTATTGGTTTTCTACACCTTCGGAACATGGTTTTTCGCTTCCTACATCGGTACAAGCACTGCATTAGTGTGGACGGTAGAAATTTTCTACGGCTTAGGACTTGGTGTAGGTTCGTTACTATATCTCCGATTTGCCGACTGGCGAAAAAAGAAGATCTGAACGCAAAATCAAAACCTTAAATAGTAGAAAATACTAATTTTTCTTGATGTATTTATTGTAAATCCAAGAATCTAAGGAATATTTGCCTCCTCCGGAAATCAATAATATAACATAGAAAGCAAGGTAAAGTATTGCCAATTCCTTAGCGGAAAACGGATCGGCTCCATGCACAATAAATGCTGCCACCAACATGTTTACAACCAATACAAAGGACGTCAATCGGGTCAATAAACCCAAAATCAAAAATACGGAACAAGCCACTTCTGCCATTAACACCAAAATTAAAGCAAACTCCGAACCGAAACCTATCGGATCCGGAAAAGATGCAACTAATTCGGAAAAATTCAAGAGTTTGGGAAGACCGTGTACCAACATCAAAAAACCTATGAACAATCTAACTAAAAGCAAGAGAACATCGTAGCCTCCTTTTTTCAAAGGTTGGAATAGTGAAAATAAGAATTTTATCATACTCGCAAATATTTTATTTATGTTAAACACTTGGAAAGTACGCAAACAAAATCAAGAAAGTTACACGCCTATTTGTAAATCGGTAATCTCAAATTTGAATTGAACATATCGGTTTTTTCAATGTAATACACAAAGGCATTATTCACCAAACGATTTCCTCCCGGAGTCGGGTAATCACCGGAAAAATACCAATCACCGCTGTGTTCTTTACATGCGATATGGAGGTTTTCGATAGTTTGATAAACGACCTCTATTTCAACTTTGCTGTCTTTGGGGCGTATCAACTCTACAATCTTATTTGAAATCTCTTCATCCGTAAACGGTGCGTAAATATTCTTCACGTAGTTTATGATCTCTTCTTTCGGTTTCGATTGTTGTTCCTTACATTTATAATAAGTGTCAATTATCAAATCCACCATTCCCCTGTCTTTCAACAATTCAATAGCTGCATGGAACGCAATAAATTCTTCCATCTTAGACATATCTATGCCGTAGCAATCGGGGTAACGAATTTGGGGAGCAGAAGAAACTATAACTATTTTCTTAGGATTAAGGCGGCAAAGGATTTTTATAATACTCTGCTTCAAGGTGGTGCCTCTTACGATACTGTCGTCTATCACAACAATATTATCAACCCCCTCTTCAATAGTTCCGTAGGTGATGTCGTAAACATGCGCTGCCAAATCGTTGCGACTGTTATTTTCTGCTATAAAAGTGCGCAGTTTTATATCTTTGATTGCAAGCTTTTCGGTACGTATCTTGCGTGCAAGAATCTTCTCAACATCAGACGCAGAAATGTTCTTATCGGTTAAGGCTTTTAATTTCAAATTATCAAGATAATTATCCAAACCCTCCATCATTCCGTAGTAAGCGATTTCGGCAGTATTGGGAATATAAGAGAAAACAGTGTGATCGGTGTCATTGCCAACAGCTTCCAGAATCCTTTCCGTCAGCAGTTTACCGAGAGTTTTACGTTCTCTGTAAATATCTCTGTCGCTACCTCTTGAAAAATAAATTCTTTCAAAAGAACAGGGAGTTATTTTGCCGGTTTCATTAATCTGTTGCAAAGAACTCTCACCGTTTTGTTTGACGATCAAACCCTGACCCGGAAGCAGTTCATGCACTTCTTCTATCCGCTTGTTAAGAATTGTCTGAATAACGGGACGTTCCGATGCAACAACAATTATTTCATCATCCTTATAATAAAAAGCAGGACGTATTCCCCACTTATCTCTGAAAACAAAAGAATCGCCGGAACCTGTCAAACCGCAAATCACGTAGCCGCCGTCCCAATTTTTGGAAGCCGTGCGTAAGATTTCCGCCAAATCAAGTTCTTCTTCAATCAAACGATTGGTTTCCGGACCCGACACACCTTCGGAACGATGCTTGGCATACAATTTTTCAACCTGCATATCCAACAAATGCCCCAATTGCTCCAAAATAATAAAAGCATCGGCATTGTGGCGCGGATGTTGACCGCCGTCATTCACAAGATCTTCCAAAATTTCATCCACATTTGAAAGATTGAAATTACCTGCCAAACAGAGATTGCGACTTCTCCAATTGTTACGCCTCAAAAACGGGTGTAAATAAGAAACACCGGAACGACCGGTGGTGCTGTAGCGCAAATGTCCGAGATAAAGTTCTCCCTTATAAGGTTCGGATTCGGGATTTTCCGTTATCGTATGATTGATTTCTTCAAAAACATCACTGATAGCCTTGCTGCCGAGTGCTCTTTCTCTAAAAATGTATTCTTCACCCGGATTTGCTTCAAGCTTAACACAAGCAACGCCGGCTCCTTCCTGCCCGCGATTATGTTGCTTTTCCATAAGCAAATAAAGTGTGTTTAAACCATAGTATGATGTTCCGTACTTTTCTTTGTAATATTCAAGTGGTTTCAGCAATCGAACCATTGCTATTCCACACTCATGTTTTATTGCATCGCTCATATTATTACTACTTTAAAAAGGATTACAAAGATAGAACTTAATTTTGAATTTCTATCCTATGCCTTCTTAATTACATTTAATAAAGTTTAATCCATTCGTAATCATTACCCGTGAAATCGAGAAATTTCACAAAGTCCTCTGTTTTCAAGGATATTGAAGCTCTATTATCATTCGGATGAAACGAAAGTTTGTCGGCATGTTTCAGATTTTCATCCAAAAACAGATAAACGTGATTATCGGTATCGTTAAGTAATCCGAAGGGACTAACAGAACCCGGATATAATCCCAAATACTTCAACATTCGTTGCTCGGAAGCAAATGACAGTTTACCTTGCTTTAGCATCTGTTCCAAATCTTTTATAGCTAATTCCTTATCACAGTCCACCACCACTAAATAATGTCTGTTGCCCTTGTGATTTCTAAAAAACAAATTCTTGCATTTCTTTCCTTCCAACGCCGACCAATACTGTTTGGCAATTTCAACCGTCGGTGTCGGCGGATGTTCGATATAATCAAAAGTTATACCTAAATTTTCCAAAGTTTTATACACTATTTCCTGTCCAACCATAGTTCTCCTTGCATTACGTTTCTTTCTTTCAGAATTTTATCGAGTTTATTAGTAAATTCATAATTCTTTATACCCCAATCCGGTGCAATTAAATAATCCGGAGGCGACTGGTTCACAAAACGCTCCAAATAAACATCCGGTCGCATCCTTCTTATGCTTTCCACCACGAAATTCAGATACTCGTCAGCCGTATAAAGAGGTATATCTTTCGGCGATTCTTCAAACATCTTAGCCAAATGCGTATTCTTGACTATCTGTAATTGATGCAGCTTTAATATGTCAATAGGTAGGGCACTTAATTTTTCAATTCCTTCAAGCATAGATGCGGATGATTCATGAGGTAAACCGAAAATCAAGTGAGCACCGATATGTATACCCCTTCCGGCAGTGGCTCGTATGGTATTTTCGGATGACGCGAAGTTATGACCGCGATTTATTGTTTCCAACACTTCATCATTAGCCGACTCCACGCCGTATTCCACGCAAACATAATAACTTTCGGCAAGTTGTTGGAGGTAATCAAGTACTTCATCGGAAACGGCATCGGGACGTGTGGCAACCACTATACCCACAATCTTAGGATGAGAAAGTGCTTCTTCGTAGAGTTGTTTCAATCGTGGCAAAGGTGCATACGTTCCGGAGTAAGATTGAAAATAAGCCAAATATTTTTGACCGCTATATTTATGGTCGAAAAAACGCACACCTGCTTCTATCTGCGAAGTAACGTCTTTTTCCAATCGGCAATATGCCGGAGTGAAACTTTCATTATTACAAAAGATACATCCTTCCTTTCCTACTCTACCGTCTCGATTGGGACAAGTGAACCCGCCGTCTATTGATAATTTTTGAACTCTTTCACCAAACCTCGATTTGAAATAATCGGGCAAATAACGGTATCTTCTACTTTCACTCACTTCTTAAAGGATTTTTCCACCACAAATATAAGCAGTAAATTATCTCAAAAACAAAACTATCAAAAATAAAATTTTCGTCTTTCAAGATAATACTTTATATTTGCACCCCTAAATGAGAAAATTTATAATTAATTAATTGAAGTTTTTATGAACACAAAGTATGTCTATACATTCGGAGACGGTAAAGCCGAAGGACGCGCAGATATGAAAAATCTGTTAGGCGGCAAAGGTGCCAATCTTGCCGAAATGAATTTAATCGGATTACCTGTTCCCGCAGGTTTCACTATCACCACCGAAGCTTGTACTTTATATAACAAAGAAGGTCGTGAAGTTGTTGTAAAACTAATTGAAGACCAAGTGAAAGAAGGCATTGCTCACGCTGAAAAGTTGATGAATGCCAAATTCGGTACAAAAGGCGGAAGTTTCCCGCTAATGGTTTCTGTGCGTTCCGGCGCAAGAGTTTCAATGCCCGGCATGATGAACACCGTTTTAAATCTCGGTTTGAACGATGATGCCGTTGAATTGTTAGCTGAAAAATCAGGTAACCCGCGCTTTGCATGGGATTCCTATCGTCGTTTCATTCAAATGTACGGCGACGTAGTTATGGGTGTTGAAGCCGGCAAAGGCGAACACAATCCCTTTGAAGTTGAAATCGAAAAACTAAAAGCAGCTAAAAACATCACACAAGATACAGAATTTAGTGTCGCTGACCTCAAAGAACTCGTAGTAAGTTTCAAAAGAGTGGTGCTCGAAAAAGCAGGTAAAGAATTCCCCACCAATCCTTGGGAACAATTGTGGGGAGCTGTTTGCGCCGTTTTTGACTCATGGAACACGGAAAGAGCCGTGCTCTACCGTCAGTTGAACCAGATACCCGAAGAATGGGGTACTGCCGTAAACGTGCAGGCAATGGTCTACGGAAATATGGGCAACAATTCTGCCACCGGAGTTGCTTTCACTCGTGATGCCGCAACAGGCGAAGACATTTTCAACGGAGAATACCTTATAAATGCACAAGGCGAAGACGTGGTGGCAGGTATTCGTACCCCTCAGGAAATTACAATAGAAGGCTCACTTCGTTGGGCTAAACTGCAAGGAGTTTCCGAAGACGACAGAAAAAATAAATATCCCTCTTTGGAAGAATCAATGCCCGGTGCTTATGCACAGTTAAATGCGGTGCAAGAAAAATTGGAAGACCACTTCCGTGATATGCAAGACATTGAATTTACCATACAGGACGGCAAACTTTGGATGTTGCAAACCCGTAGCGGAAAACGTACCGGTGCTGCAATGGTCAAAATGGCTGTTGACATGCTAAATCAAGGCATGATTGACGAAAAAACCGCCCTATTGCGTCAGGAAGCCGGAAAATTGGATGAACTCCTCCACCCCGTATTTGAAAAAGAAGCTCAATCAAAAGCAAAAGTATTGACCAAAGGTTTGCCGGCATCCCCCGGTGCTGCCACAGGTCGCGTTGTGTTCTTCGCCGATGAAGCCGAAGAATGGAAAGAAAGGGGCGAAAAAATCGTACTTGTACGTTTGGAAACATCTCCCGAAGATTTAAGAGGTATGAACGTTGCCGAAGGTATATTGACGGCAAGAGGCGGTATGACATCCCACGCAGCCGTTGTGGCTCGCGGTATGGGTAAATGCTGCGTATCCGGAGCAGGAGAACTAAGCGTTGACTACCACAAGCGTCAATTCACCGTAAAAGGCGTTTGCATAAAAGAAGGCGATTGGATTTCATTAAACGGTTCCACAGGCGAAGTTTATCTCGGTAAAGTTGCCACGGTTGCCGCATCTTTGAACGACGACTTTAAAGCAATCATGGACTTGGCAAACAAATATACACGCATGTATGTGCGCACCAATGCCGACACTCCGAATGATGCAAAAACCGCTCGCGAATTCGGTGCCAGAGGTGTAGGCTTGTGCCGCACGGAACACATGTTCTTTGAAGGTAACCGCATTGATGCAATGCGTGAAATGATACTTTCCGACACCGAAGAAGGTCGCAGAGCCGCTCTATCAAAAATTCTTCCTATGCAGAGAAGCGATTTTGAAGGCATTCTCGAAGCCATGGACGGACTTGGAGTTACAATACGTTTGCTCGACCCGCCTTTGCACGAATTTACACCCAACGAACCGGCTTCACAGCAGGATATGGCTAAGAAATTGGGCATACCTGTAGAAGAAGTGAAACGCAAAGTGGATGCCTTGCACGAATTCAATCCTATGCTCGGTCATCGCGGTTGCCGTTTGGGCATCACCTATCCGGAAATCACCGAAATGCAGGCAAGAGCAATCATTGAAGCTGCTTGCAATTTGAAGTTAAAAGGTTTAAACCCGAAACCGGAAATCATGGTACCGCTTGTCGGCGAAGTGAAAGAATTGAAGATGCAGACCGAAATCATCCGTCGTACTGCCGACTTGGTTTTCTCGGAAGTGGGCGTGAAAGTAGAATATATGGTAGGTACAATGATTGAAATACCGCGCGCTGCTCTAACGGCTGACCAGATAGGTGAAATTGCGGAGTTCTTCTCATTCGGCACTAACGACCTAACTCAGATGACTTTCGGCTACTCACGTGATGATGCCGGAAAGTTCCTGCCGGCATATTTAAAGAAAGGTATCTTGAAAGTAGATCCGTTTGCCGTATTAGACCAAGTAGGTGTAGGCAAATTGATTGAAATGGGTGCTTCTTTGGGTCGCAAAGCTAATCCGAAATTGAAACTCGGAATATGCGGCGAACATGGCGGCGAACCGTCATCTGTGATATTCTGCGACTTGGTGGGCATGGATTACGTTTCATGTTCTCCTTTCCGTGTACCTATTGCTCGTTTGGCAGCTGCACAGGCTGCAATTATGCACGCCGGCAAATAAACAGGAAATGACGCTTGATCATCCCGAAAATTCTCCGGAATACGAAGGATTAAAAGTTAATAAAGGTATTCCCCAACCTGATGCGATGAGTCCCGACGTTTTCGATCGGATTCACCGCATCAAGAGGCGGGTACTCACGGTTGACGACTACGTTGAAGGTATTCTGAAAGCCGATATAAACATTCTAAGTCAAGCCATCACGCTTGTAGAAAGTGCGAAAGATGAACACAAAGGCATGGCGCAGGATGTTATTAACCGCTGTCTTCCGTCTACGGGAAGATCTGTACGAATAGGCATTACGGGCGTACCCGGTGCAGGCAAAAGCACATTCATCGAAAGTTTCGGTAAATTTCTAACCTCTCAGGGACATAAAATTGCGGTATTAGCGATTGATCCGAGTAGCGAGCGTTCAAAAGGGAGCATTCTCGGAGACAAAACCCGCATGGAAGAATTGGCATCCGATCCGAATGCCTACATTCGCCCTTCCCCATCCGCCGGTTCGCTCGGTGGCGTGGCACGCAAAACCCGTGAGGCAATGTTTCTGTGCGAGGCTGCCGGTTATGACATCATTTTAATCGAAACCGTAGGCGTCGGACAAAGCGAAATCGCCGTACATTCTATGGTCGACTTTTTCCTTTTAATACAAATTGCCGGCGCAGGCGATGAATTACAGGGCATCAAACGCGGCATTATGGAAATGGCGGACACCATTGTCATTAACAAAGCCGACGGCTCAAACGTTCAAAGAGCCGAATTGTCGAAATCCCAACTTCAAACGGCTCTCCACTTTTTTCCGCCTCATGAGTCGGGAGTGGAACCGAAGGTGCTCACCGCTTCCGCCTACGAGAAAAAGGGTATTAAAGAAATATGGGATAACATTTTGGAATACTGCAATAAAACGCAGCAAAACGGTTACTTTGAAAGTAAAAGAGGCGAACAATCGAAATATTGGATGTATGAAACCATTAACGAACAATTGCGCGACCGCTTCTACTCCAAACAAAAGGAACGTATTAAGGTGGAAGAACAAAGAGTTATAAACAACGAAATCAGCTCTTTCACGGCGGCTTTTGAATTGTTGGACGATTACTTTAAGTAATTATTCATCCCATTTAGGAGCTAAGTCTGATTTTTGTTATATCTTTGGCACGCCAAAAAGGAAAGATGCAGGAGTGGCTGAACTGGCTCGCCTGGAAAGCGGGTAAACCCCAAAAGGGTTTCGGGGGTTCGAATCCCCCTCTTTCCGCCAAGAAACATTGGATTTTTCAATAAATTACAAAAATTACACCCGTTTTTACACCCAATAAGTGTGAAGCGGGTGTTTTTCTTTTTGGGGGAGGGAAATCAAACCGTGACGAATTGTCACGGTTTGAAAATGCCCCGACGGATTGTCGACAGCATTTCAAAGATTGTCGACAGCATTTCAAAAATTGTCGACAGCATTACAAAGATTGTCCACCGGATTGGGAATATCGTATACCGGATTGGAAATATCGTATACCTGATTGGAAATATCGTATACCCCAAAGAAAAATAAATACATCTTTTTGTATATGTATAACAAATATCTTACATTTGTAGCGTGTTCACATATAAGAAGTAATGCAGACAAATAAAAAATCTAATGAAACAATCTCCGATATTCTACCTTTCAACCCTTAGTATTGTGATATTCATAAGCCTTATGTGCATGATTGCATGCAATGAAGACGGCTTCAATCACAATGATGATCAAAACAATGATATTGTTGCTTTTAATGCTGTTTTTGATGCGGATGCCATATCCACAAGGGCATCCGACACGATTTGGGCACGTGGAGACGGCATAGGGGTGTTCACTCTTTCCGCCGGTACAAACAATGTTGTCGACACGAATAAGGCTTACGTAACCATCGCCGGCGACGGTAAATTTACTCATGCGTCCGAGAACGATGCCATTTACTATCCCGTGGATCCGGGTGAAAGAATAGATTTCATTGCCTACTATCCCTACAAAAGCGGACAAACTTTCGGGAATAACCACATCAATATTGTAAACCAAGCCGTGCAGGAAGATATTGATTTCTTGTACAGCAACAATGCGACGGACGTCGGCAAATCCTCTACGGCAGTTCCATTGTCGTTTTCTCATGTGTTGTCTAAAATGGTTATGACGGTGAAACCCGGTTATCTTATTGACAGCCTTACGGGGTTATCGGTGAAATTCATAGGTATGAACACCTCTGCCGATGTAAACTTGGCTACGGGTGTCGTCGGTAATAAGGATAGTGTTGACTATATTGTTGCCAAAGAAATCACTACGCCCACTGCTTCCGTCAAGAACGGCGTTTATGAAGCAATTCTTTTGCCGGACACTCTGGGTGAGGCAGCTGTTGTGTTTACACTTAGAGACACTACATACTTTTGGTACATTACCGAGAGTATTCCTCACCTATCGTCAGCAAAGAAATATGTGTACACGATAACAATTAATAGCGGCGAAGTGGAAGTGGAATTCACCCAAAACACTATTGACGAATGGGATAGTGCCGGTGTTAATCGTGATGATTATTTAATCACCGTCGAAAAAGATTCGTTACATTTGCCCGGAACTGCTTCCGAAGTTAACAAATGTAAGGTTTCCTCCAATTCTCCTTCCGTACCCACAATAGCTTTATCAAATTCTCCCGACAGTGTAACCGTTAGTAAGCCTGACTGGATAACCGACCTAAGTATTTCATCAACAGGTAATGCGGCAAACGGTTGGACTAATTACGTATTGACTTTCGGAACTACAGTCAACGAAACATCCTCCGTCCGCACGGGATATATACATTTAATCTTAGACGGAGAAACAATTACCGTTATCAAAGTGGAGCAAGGGGCAATCGGAGCTAATAGCTATATCTTGGCTCCCGGATCTGCGGGTATTGAAATTCCCGTAGCTCGCGCGGTCTACTATGGCGGAGCATCGGGAAATGCGAGGTTTGATACCCAAATAATATGGGATGATAATGATGCTCTTTCCGGAAAACCTACCATTTCGGGTGTAGGTGAAGATGCAAGGTTAAAGGTAACTCCTTCTCTTTATGAAGGTAATGCAGTGGTTGCCGTCATAGATGAGGATAGTGTCATTCGTTGGTCTTACCATATATGGGTAACAGGTTATGACCCGAATACCGATGGTGCCACCTTCACCAACACGTGGAACACAAACAACAATGGTGCAAACTTCGTGTTTATGGATCGTAACTTGGGTGCTAAGAATACGGACAGAAGTGAGGATTCTTACGGCTTATTTTACCAATGGGGCAGGAAAGACCCCTTCCCTTCTCCGAGTTATTATGGTGTGCGGACGTTACCCGGTCCTGTTTCTATTTCCGATGCTATTCGTAATCCGGATGTGTTCTACACGGGAGTGCAGAGCAGTGGTGATCCGGCTACGGCTCAGGATTGGCTTTCTGTCTCTAACCCAAACTTATGGAATGATACAGACGGCTGTAAAACCGTATATGACCCCTGTCCTGCCGGTTGGCGAGTGCCTGCTTTCAATGGTAATATTATTCGCGATAACTCTCCGTGGAAGGGCTTTAGTGATGCCGGTGGTGGTGCGGGAGCGTCTGCCGGGGCTGTCTATTGGGGTGATGCGTCTATTGGCGGAATTACTTGGGGCGAAAATGCCAAATATCCGGCTGCAGGCTATCGCTCGCACATTGATGGAACAGTGGACAAGCAAGGTGGACCCTACGACTCCTATGGTTACTACTGGTCGGCTTCGCCCAAAGAAGGCTTTACTACCCGTGCGGGCGGAATGGTTTTCTTCGATACCGGCGATGTTCGTGTTGCCGCCCACACGTACAAAGCAAACGGTTTGTCTGTGCGTTGCGTAAAGGAATAGAAAAAATAAAATGATATGAGTTTACTAAAAAACATCAAATATTTGTTTATCCTCTTGATTTGTGCTTCTTGCGCAGATGAAGAACAGCGGAACAGTATGCAGGAAACGAATGCAGTCAATTTTTCGGTTTCAGTTGCCGATTTGATTACTTCTCGTGCAACAAACGATGTTTGGGCTGCAGACGATGAAGTTGGTATTTATATGGTGCCGGCAATGGCAACCGACACCGACACCGCCGATTTCTCAACCTACTCACCGGAAAGCGTGAATGTGCCCTATCGGGTTCCTGCTGCCGGCACTTCCGTTGATTTGGTGGCTGTTTCCAATGCAATACTCTACCCCAC
>JAISHE010000040.1 GCA_031262745.1 Culturomica sp.
AGAAAAAGAAATTTATATTGCATCGTATTATTTGCAATATTTGCAAATGTTGTTTTTGGGCAGTCAACAATAAGATACAAGCCTGAACTTAAAGATAGTTTAGCACAAGATGTGTCAAGGGTACCGGTATACACAGAAAATCTTGACTTCTACGCAGGCACTTGGGAATACAAAAATGGAGATGAGGTGTTCAGAATCTTTCTTAAAAAAGTACCGGAAGAGATACATTTTATTAAAACTCATTACGGAGAAATTCTTATAGGAGATTATTATTATAAGAAAGGAGGTGTCGTGTTAGATCAATATAATGAAGAAGATATTCCAAATATAAAAAATAGACAAGTTGTTGCATCTCCTCCGATAGATGCCAGCAATGGATCTATATATAAACAATATGTAGATCCTTTGAGATTAAGGATACATATATATGATAAACGTTTTAACGGTAAAGGATCGGAAGGTTTTATAACTTATATTTCAGATGCTCAGATACGTTTGGAAGTAGGAGAAGGAGAAGGTGTCGTTATCTTAGAAGAGGGAGAAGAGGATATTGAAGGATTTTCTTTCCCTACCGATGTTGTTCTGACACGTAAACTCGAACGTTAAAGATGAGCCAAAGAGATAAAAACGTAGAAGTACAAAATCCTTAATAATTTTGTAAGCGTTTTATGAGAAAGTTAGTGTTAATTATGTTGATTATGCTACCGCTTTGGAGCATGGGTCAGAATGTGAGTTTATCCGGTGTGGAAGATGTCTTTACATACGAAAACGGACAGATAAAAACAAAAGAAAAATTCATTAATACAATACCCGTCTTAAACAGAGATGATTTAACTCCTTATAAACTTAATAAATCGTTTGACGTTTATACTACGGACAAGAATAAATATATTGTCAAATTCTTACGATATAATGGTTGGGAAACTGAAGCAGGGGATGCAGATATTATTAGAGTATATAATGCCCCAAACTCAATGATTTTTGAATTAAAGGATGACGGGAATTCCTCATGGTCGTGTAGACAATTTCAATATGATTCGATTGACGGATGTTTTTTTGAAATACCGCTGCAAGAAGATGCAAAAGCATTATTATTTCTAGGACATACTTATGCAAGCGATCCACAAGCAATTACCATTGTAGTTTTGCATCAAAACACAGCAACTTTGGTTTTTAATAAAATGTTTTATCTAAACGATATAAGCTTAAAAGATCATTCTATTTTTATTTCTGAGAAGATAGATGAATCTTATAGTGTGCAAGCTGTTATTCCGGAGGATAACAATAAATACAAAATCTATCCGAAAGATGGGGTTTTGAAAATTGAACAAATAGGAGGACGCAAAAAGATTTATGCCCCGGAGAAATAAAAAACGCAGATATGCAGAATATCGGATAATAATATATAAAGTGTATCATATAGGCTGCCCTGCTTTTGCTGGGCAATTTTTTTGTGCATTTTTTTAAATTTTATGCCCTGATTGTTCGTTTTAATATAAAAAAGAGCTAAATTGTTTGTGAAAACAATTACAAACAATCATGCCCGATATGATAACGTTAGCCGTAAAATCAAAAGTTGATAATACATCAGATAAAACAACGGCATCCGAACAGGAAATAAGCACTAAGATATGCGTGCCACCCGGCACGAAGACCCCGTTGTGCAATACGAAAGACTTGCGGTTGACCACGAGATGCTCGTGGCTTACTACGGTGGGTTTGTGGTATACAAATAAAGCTTTGTTGTGCTCTACGAACCTTTTGCGGTACACCACAAATGATTTGCGGTGTACCGCAAAAATATTTCGCTACACGATTTGCGTTATATTCTATACTAAAAATGGTTATCGGTATACAACAATGGTTATTAGCTATACCACGACTATCTTCATGTATACGACAAACCTATTTAGATATACCCCAAAAGCCTTGCGGTACACCACAAACATTTTGCGGTATACCACGAATGATTTGTGGTGTACCGCAAAACGCTCGTACAATTCTACTAAACTATATGATAATCTTATACTTATTATTAATATTTAAAACCAAAAACCATGAGTAATCCCGATTTAATTCCAAGAAAAGACAATCTGTTCGACCTTTTTCAAGAAATCTGTTTTAGGTCGGTTCAAACCAATGCGGAAAAATGGAAAATACCTGCCGAGACAATTTCAGCTGTTACCGCATACCAAAAGAAATGGACGGGAGCATTTGCATTAGTTGAAAATCCCGCAACAAGAACCACAATCACCGTTCAATCGAAACAATTAGCCCGAAAAGACTATGAAGCACAACTGCGCATTTTGATAAAAGCCTACATTGCCTATAATCCGTTAATTAGCGACAAAGAACGTGTAGAAATGGGACTACCGGTTTACAAAAAAACACGCACAACGGTAAGTGTGCCGGACTCAATTCCGGAAATAACGGCTATCGACCGCAATACCGTCCGCTGCGTGATTGTCCATTTCTGCAATTCCGAAAACAGACACCGCGCAAAACCCACAGGTGTGCAGGGGGTGTTGGTGAGATACACGATTAGCGACACCCGTCCCACCGGTATCGACGATTTCAAACATTCGGTGCTCCACACCAAGTCGCCATTTATACTGCGTTTCGCCGAAAGCGAGCGTAATAAAACGGTTTACTTCGTTCTCGCATGGCAAACCACGCGCGGTGAAATAGGAAATTTCGGTGAAATACAATCCCTAAACGTGCCTTAGGGGAAAGTGCTGCCCGACGAACATGCACATAAAAATTGTAGGGGTTCAAAATTAATTAAACCCCTACATAATAAATTCCTAACTTATATCAAGTTTATACTCCGCTGAATGCACTGAAACCACCGTCTATAGGCAGTAATGCACCGGTTATGAAACTCGCAGCGTCGGAACAAAGAAATTGCACCGCACCGTTGAGTTCAGTGATATCACCGAAACGTTTCATCGGAGTTTTTGCCATAACTTTTAGGCTTCTGTCGGTTAAACTTCCATCGGGATTTATCAACACCGCTCTGTTTTGGTCTCCGATAAAGAAACCCGGAGCAATGGCGTTCACCCTGATTTTATCGCCGAATTTCAAAGCCATTTCCGTTGCCAACCACTGAGTGAAGTTGGTTACTGCCGACTTAGCGGCAGAATAACCGGGTACCCTCGTAATTGCGGAATAAGCAGCCATAGAAGAAATATTAATGATGCTGCCTTTACCCTGTTTTGCCATAATATCACCGAAAACGTAACTCGGATACACCGTGCCATTCATGTTCAACTGAGTAACCTTATCCCAATTTTCGATTTTCATTTCAAAAAAACTCTGCTCAGGATCAAGAGTTGCTCCCGGCATATTTCCACCTGCAATGTTAAGAAGGATGTCAATATGTCCGAATTTGTCTACAATCTCTTGTGCAACTTTCTTCAAACTTTCAATATCCAAAACATTACCCGTGAAGCCGATAACATCTCCACCAAGCGCACGTAATTCTTCAACACGCTTGTCTAAGTTTTCTTTTCGTATGTCAAGTGCGGCAACTTTTGCACCGGCACTCACGAAGCTCTTGGCTATACTTCCGCCAAGAACCCCGCCTGCACCCGTGATGACAGCTACTTTACCTGCTATGCTAAACATTTCGTTCATCTCTTGCTGAGATTAAATATACATGTTTACAATAGCTTCATATAATTCTTGTTTACCGCTTGTTTGAGCAGGTTCACCCTTTTCTTTGGCATATTTCACCAATTCTTCGATTGAAAGGTTGCCGCTTTCAAAATCTTTACCTTTACCGCCGTCGAAAGAAGCATATCTTTCTTTGAGCATATTTTGATAAGGAGACTTTTCAAGAATTTCGGCAGCACTTTCCAATGCTCTTGCAAAAACATCCATTCCGGAAATGTGAGCAATGAAAAGATCTTCCAAATCGGTAGAATTTCTTCTGGTGTGAGCATCGAAGTTCGTACCTCCGGTGTTCAAACCACCACCTTTCAAAATAACCATCATAGCCTGAGTGAGTTCATAAACATCAATCGGGAACTGGTCTGTATCCCAACCGTTCTGGTAATCACCCCTGTTGGCGTCAATAGAACCGAGCATGCCGGCATCAACAGCACATTGCAATTCATGCTCAAAAGTATGACCTGCCAAAGTAGCGTGGTTAACTTCAATGTTCACCTTGAAATCCTTATCCAAACCGTGAGCTTTCAAGAAACCTATAACTGTTTCCGTATCCACGTCATATTGATGCTTGGTCGGTTCCATCGGTTTAGGTTCGATAAGGAATGTGCCTTTGAAACCTTTTGAACGAGCATAATCACGTGCTTTTGTTAACATCATTGCAAGATGTTCCTTTTCACGTTTCATATCGGTGTTCAAAAGAGACATATAACCTTCACGACCTCCCCAGAATACGTAATTTTCACCGCCAAGTTCAATCGTTGCATCAATAGCATTTTTGATCTGAACAGCAGCACGAGCCACTACGTTAAAATCCGGATTTGTTGCGGCACCATTCATGTATCTCTTGTTACCGAACACGTTAGCCGTTCCCCAAAGCAGTTTGATACCCGTTTCGGCTTGTTTTTGTTTTGCATAAGCCACAATCGCTTTCAGGTTTGCTTCATATTCTTCGATTGATGAACCTTCATCAATCAAATCCACATCATGAAAGCAATAAAACTCTATGCCCATCTTTTGCATAAACTCAAAACCTGCATCCATGCGATGTTTTGCAACTTCCAAAGCGGATGCGCCTTGTGTCCATGGGAAAGTTTTGGTGCCACCGCCGAATTGGTCTCCACCTTCGGCACAAAGTGTGTGCCACCAAGCCATTGAAAATCTGAACCAGTCTTTCATTTTCTTTCCGTACACAACCTTTTCGGGATTGTAGTAACGAAATGCAAAAGGATTTTTACTTTCTTTTCCTTCAAATTTGATTTTTTCCACCGTAGGGAAATAGATTTTAGTAGTACTCATAATAAGTTATAATTAAATTTAAATAAATCAATGTTTCAAATGGTTATACCATTTATTATATGCCTCCTGCAAAGCAGAACGATTTGCTTTCTGAGGCTCAACAACTATCACTTTTCTAAGGGTCCCGAAAGCTTCTGCGGCATCTTTGTAGATACCGACACCTATGCCGGCACCTCTTGCCGCACCCACAGAACCATCCGTATTATATAATTCAATTGTGGCATCGGTTATGTCCGCCAGCGTTTGACGGAAAAGCGGACTTAAAAACAAATTGGCATGACCGGCACGAATGGTCTTGGTAACAATACCCATGTCGTTCATGATTTCCATACCGTATTTAAACGAAAATGCAATACCTTCCTGTGCAGCTCTTATCAGATGCGATTTGCCATGGCGCAAAAAATTTATGCCGTGAATAGAACAACCGGGGTTATCATTGCACAAAACTCTTTCGGCTCCGTTTCCGAAAGGTATAATCGAAATACCGTCGCTTCCTGCCGGCACCTGTGCTGCTGCCTCATTCATTTCGGCATAACTAATTCCCTGAGGTGCAATATTATTGCGAATCCATGCATTTAATATAGCAGTACCATTTATACAAAGCAACACTCCGATACGTGCAGCTTCCTTGCTGTGGTTCACATGAACAAAAGAATTGACTCTTGAATCCGGATCGCATTTGGGCGTGTCGTTCACACCGTAGACAACACCGGAAGTACCTCCGGTAGCTGCCACTTCACCCGGATTAAGAACGTTAAGTGAAAGTGCATTGTTAGGTTGATCGCCTGCACGATATGTTACCGGTATCCCCGCCACAAGTCCCAATTCCTCAGCAGCAGCGCAAGTAACATTTCCTTGAACTCCAAACGTAGGTACAATCGAAGGTATCAAATCCATATCGAAACCGAAATAGTCGTAAAGAAATTTTGCCGGTCGGTTTTCCGTGAAATCCCACGAAATTCCTTCGGACAAGCCGGATTGTGTTGTGGCAGGCACCCCGGTGAGGCGCATAGCAATGTAATCACCCGGCAACATATAGTAGCGAGCTTTTGCATAGTTTTCCGGTTCATTTTCTTTAACCCATGCCAATTTTGCCATAGTGAAATTACCCGGCAGGTTCAAAAGCCTATTTAAACATTTATCGTTACCTATAGCATCGGCTGCCTTTTCTCCGTAAGCCACAGCCCTGCTGTCGCACCATATTATCGAATCTCTGACGACATTCAAATCTTTATCCAGAAGCACCAAACCGTGCATCTGATATGATATACCTATCGCAGCTATTTCGGATGCACTGACACCGGAATTTTCAAGTACGGAACGGGTTACAAGTTTCAAATTTTCCCACCACATATCCGGAGATTGCTCCGCCCAACCGGTATTTAAGGCTTTTATTGCCATTTCACGTTTAGGGAAAAATTCACCGGCAATAACCTCTCCTGTTTCTGCATCAACAAGACTTGCTTTCACCGAAGAACTACCCAAATCATATCCTAATAAATACATAATTTTATATCTCTCTTTTTAATTATTCAACATATTTCTTTGCATCTCATCATTCACCGTTGCCATAATCCCTTCCACTTGTGCAAGTGCGTACATTCGTCCCAAAAACGAATACCCCGGATTATACTCTTTATCCACATCGTCCAACATCAACTTTCCGTGGTCTACCCTCATCGGCAAAGCAGGATTTGCTTTTTCAAAAATCCGGACAAGTTCAATCAAATGTCCCCTGCCTGCTAAGTGAGACGCCTCAACGAAGTTCCCGTTTTTCACGTCCGTACTCCTTAAATGCACAAAGTGAGTACGTCCTGCTAAACGCTTTGCCAAAACCGGCACATCATTGTGTATGCCTGCACTCAAAGAACCTGCACAAAACGTCAATCCGTTATTCGGACTGTCAACTGCTTTCAAAAACCATTCAATGTCGTCTGCCGAAGTAACAATCCTCGGTAAACCGAACACTGCAAACGGAGGATCATCAGGATGTACACACAAATTAACACCCCATTCTTCCGCCGTCGGTATCACCTTTTCAAGAAAATACTTCATATTTTCTCTCAATCGGTTTTTGTCAATACCGGCGTACAAAGATAAAAGTTTTTTGAAGAGTATTACAGGATGTTTATCACCTTCTTTTATATTACCGTTAACAAATCCTTGTGTTTTAACTATAATATTGTTTATCAGTTCGTTTTTCTCGGCTTCGGTGATGTTATTCGCAAGTTCTTCAACTTGTTTCATCTCTTCTGCGGTGTAGTCTTTTTCGGCATCTTTTCTATCAAGTATGTAGCAATCAAAATAAGCAAATCGAATCTTGTCGAAATAAAGCGAATACGTTCCGTCTGCATTTAGATGCTGAAGATCCGTGCGAATCCAGTCAATAACGGGCATAAAATTGTAACACACCGTCTTCACGCCCGCACGTCCCAAATTGGCAAGGCTTATTTTATAATTTTCAATCAAACTGTCGCGGTCATCACCTGCATATTTGATGCTTTCACTAACGGGTAAACTTTCAACCACCGACCAACGCAATCCGGCAGCTTCAATGTAAGTTTTAAGGTCATTAATCGCTTCAAGTGTCCACACTTCTCCGTTAGGCACATCATGTAAAGCCGTAACAATGCCTTCAACTCCTATCTGCCTAAGCATGCTAAGTGTGATTTTATCTTTTTTCCCAAACCATCTCCAAGTTTTTTCCATATATCAATTGATTGTAGGTTAATTATGGTGTTTTAAGTCAAGTTTTATTTTTTTCAAATCATCCAATTCGTGAATAGGACGTTCTATATCGTATGGTATAGGCATTTTTGAGAATGTTTGAAAATACAATAAGCAAGCATCTTTCCACCACACAGCATCACGCATTTGAATCTTCAAAAGCGATTGAACTTGCCTAAATCTTTCCGCATCTACATAGCTCTCACAACTGTCCCATATTTTTTGCAATTCTCTCATGTCCTTCACTCCGCTGTCATATTGATAGCAAAGTTCGTTCCACATTGTTCTGCCGTTTTTCATTTTATACGTCCAATTAACATGGTGGAACCAAAGTATAAATTTTTCGGGACACGTAGAAATATTATTAAATATTTCTTTCAAGGGAGAAAAGTATTGTACAACGGCATCACTACCGGTTTCCGTTCTGTCAAAGCCCAAACCTACGGAGTCGGCGTTATGGTAATAAGACGGCAACCAATCGGGACGTGCACCTTCAATCGCAGTCCAAGGTTCAGGTCCGTAATGATGGTTCCATGCAAAAATGTGGTGCAAACCAAGTGGCATCATATAACTCACAAGAGTTTCATAAGACTCAAGCATTAACTTTTTGACCGGTTTCACAAGTTCTTCACTATTGCCGAAAGTTTGACGTATCCATTCGTCGGCAATTTCATCGGGTGTTAGTGTAGCATCCCATGCAAGTCTACCGAATGAGTACCAATTAGCTTGTGCAAAA
The DNA here is from genome assembly GCA_031262745.1 of Culturomica sp. Lineage (GTDB taxonomy): Bacteria > Bacteroidota > Bacteroidia > Bacteroidales > Marinifilaceae > JAISHE01. The sequence goes on from JAISHE010000040.1 coordinate 8,432, forward strand.
TGGTGCCCTGTCCAATTCTCGTCCTCACCGATGTTTGCAACTCCGGCAATTGCACTACCAACGCTATGTGGAAAAAGAGAACCGTCAGTAGTTTTCGCAACGGTACTGCCTTCACCGCTACAATAAGTGTCACTTGTCAGAAATTCGTGCCACATTGACGCAAGAAACACCAAATGATTGGAGAAACCGAGATATTCCTGAGTTATTTGCAGTTCCGGCATCACAGCAGTCTTTTGCATACCACCGAAAAGCGGATTAAACGGTTCACGAGGTTGAAAATCAATAGGACCGTTTTTAACCTGAATTATTACATTATCACGAAATTTTCCGTCCAAAGGCATAAATTCGTTATATGCTTGCTTTGCACGGTCTTCTTTACTTGGATTGTATACAAACGCTCGCCACATAACAATACCTCCATGAGGTTTTAAAGCATCGGCAAGCATATTGGCTCCGTCGGCATGCGTGCGACCGAAATCCTGCGGTCCCGGAAGTCCTTCCGAATTGGCTTTCACAAGAAAACCACCAAAGTCCGGAATCAACTTGTAGATCTCGTCTGCCTTTTTTTGCCACCATTCGGCAACTTGCTTGTTTAATGGGTCGGACGTAGGTAATTTGCCAAGTTCTGCAGGAGATGAAAAATTAATAGAAAGAAACACCTTTACATGATAGGGACGCAATTCATCGGCAATCACTTTAACTTTTTCAAGCATGCTGTGAGAGAGAACCTGTGGAGTTGCATTCACATTATTAAGCACCGTTGCATTAATACCGATAGATGCATTTGCACGAGCGTACTCATGATAGCGGGGCGAAATCTTTTCGGGAAGTTCATCCCACATCCAAATGGAATGACCTGCATAACCTCGCTCCACCGTGCGATCAAGATTGTCCCAGTGGTTCAATATGCGCAAATCATAGCTCGGAGCCTCAGTTATATTTAATTCCCCATCAACGGAGTTAGTTGATTGCAAACGTAAAAGATGATAAGTTCCATACAATACACCTTGCTCCGAAGGTGAGGTAATCACTATTCCCGAAGTCGTATTACCCGTAATTGTGTAAGAGTCCGGATGAGCATTGCTGCGTTTTACCTGCAATTTTACTTTACCTCCTTGCCAAAAGTTCAGTAATTCGGTTTTGGATATTTTAAGTGTTTCACCTTTTTTATTAACACTAACTTCGGCTTTACCTACGCCAACATAACGCAACCATAATTCATGTCCGTTGCCGGCAAATACCGACAACGGACACAAGGATATAAATAACAGTGTAACGATTAAATGCTTCATACTATTTTTAAATTCCCTCTATGGTTTTGATCAATCCGTCAGCTGTGTATTCAAGTTCCACAACCTTCAAACTTCTCAACCATGTTCTACCACCGGAAGGCACGCTATCGTGGTGGAAAAGGTACCACTTATTTTTAAATTCCACAATAGCATGGTGTGTTGTCCAACCAACCACCGGTGTGAGAATAACTCCTTTGTAGGTGAAAGGTCCGTAAGGCTTGTCGCCCACAGCATAACAAAGCAAATGTGTATCACCTGTAGAGTAGGAAAAATAATATTTATCGTTGTATTTATGTATCCAAGATGCTTCAAAGAAGCGTTTCTTATCGTCGGCAGCCGTGAGAGGTTTACCGTTTTCATCGAGTATCACGACATCTCTCGGTTCTTCCGCAAATTGCATCATGTCATCACGCAAACGAACAACTTTCCCACATAATGCCGGCTCATCACCCTCAGGAAGTACTGCACTTTCCAAAGCTTTATTGTTTCTGTAACGCTGCAATTGACCGCCCCATAATCCGCCGAAGTACATATAAAAATTACCGTCGCCGTCATCCAATACAGCCGGATCAATACTATAACTGCCCCACATCGGATTAGCTTCCGGTGTAAACGGTCCTTCCGGACGGTCGCTCACAGCAACACCTATACGAAATATATCATTACGATCTTTCAATGGGAAATACATGTAATACTTGCCGTTACGGTAAGCAACATCGCAATCCCAAAGTTGTCTTCCTGCCCAAGGTATATCCTTTACATCAAGAACAACTCCGTGATCGGTTACACTACCTTCCGGATCATCCATAGAAAACACATGATAGTCTTTCATGTTGAAATGGTCTCCATTATCATTCTCAGGAATACCGCTTTCCCAGTCGTGAGACGGATAAATAAACAATTTATCTTCAAACACGTGCACGGCAGGGTCAGCCATATAGTCGCCCGGCACTAAATATCTTGCTTTATTTGCCATACCTTTATTTAATAGTACCGTTAATTAAAGCTTCTACAACAGGTTTCGGTTGATGATTGCGATCGAAGAGCAATGCATAATCCACGCGTCCGCGCACCGGAAAGCCGTTCTTCCACGAATTGGCATCGCAGTCTCCCCATGCTGTTACACGGGTAATCACATCCTGATGTTTCAGGAAGAGTGCGAAGAATTCGCCCATTTTCTGATTCCATTTGGCGGAAACATCGTCAGGCAGTCCGTTAGGATAAGGGTTCACTGATGCTTCATATTCTGCCATAGCACTAATGTCAGCAGACTGCGGACGTCCTTTGGGTTCAGGCAGCGCGCTCATATCAAGTTCGGTTACCATCACCTTCACGCCAGCAGCTTTGTATTCGTTGATAGTGGCTTCGTATTCGGCAATCGTCGGGCTGTCCATTGAAACGTGTCCTTGCATACCGATAGCGTCAATACGGATACCTTTGCTTTTCAAGCGTTGAATCAGTTTCACAACTGTGGCGCGTTTAGCCGGATACCACTCGTTGTAGTCGTTGTAATAGAGTTCGCAATCGGGGTCGGCTTCTTGTGCATATTGGAAAGCTATGTCGATGAACTCTTCACCCAAAATCTGATAGAATGCGCTGTTGCGATAGCTACCGTCTTCCATGATTGCTTCGTTCACAACATCCCAACCTTTGATACGTCCCTTGTAGCGACCCACCACAGTAGAGATATGGTCTTTCATGTGTTTTTTAAGCACTTCGGGAGATACTAAGTTGCGATTTTCATCCCAACAGAACCAAAAGGGAAGTTGCGAGTGCCAGATAAGGCAGTGTCCCGTAATCCACATGTTGTTATCTTCACCGAATTTCATATATGCATCCGCCATATCCCACACATAACGGTTTTCTTCGGGATGAATGTTCATGCTCTTCATACAGTTTTCTGGTACGATGGCATCAAATTGCGCTTTGATAAGCGTTACACCTGCAGTGTCTTGCCCCATAATCTGACGCTCGTTCATCGCCGTACCGATATAAAACTTATTTTTAAATGCGTCTTTCAGTGTTTTTTCACCTGACGAAGCTTTTCCTCCACATGAATAAAAGAATAAACAAGCTAAGGAAACTAAGATAGAATAATAAAATTTCTGATTCATAATATTTTAATTTTTAAATTAATTGTTCAAATGTCTCTGTTCAATCTCAATGTTGATTTTGTCTATCACATGATCTTCCAAGTCGTATTTGGATATGATAAACATCGCCAACACCAACAAAATAGCCGGAATCACGGCGACTAACCACAAAATACCCTGTTCGGCTAACGGCGACTGAGTAACCGTGTTCTTTTCGTCGTACCCGACAAAATCCAGCACTAATCCCGGAACCACACCGCCGAGAGCCATTCCGGCTTTGTAGAAGATACCGGTCAGCGCATTGACGATCCCCGAAATACGGCGACCGCTGGTGTGCTCGCCGAAAGAGATGACTTCGGGAATCAGTACCCACATATACCCTGTGGCGACTATAATTCCGGTCGATTTTACAAACTGTGCGACGAATACCAGCCAAACTTGCGTCTTCAGAGCCGGTATAACCGAAATTGCATACAACATCGCCATACCGATGATAGCGACGGTCAGGAAGACGTAGAACATCTGTTTTTTACCGATCTTCCGCTTGATTGCCGGTACCATCGGCATGAAAATAAATGCAGGAATCGTGCCGAGAGCCATGAAGTAAGGCATCATGTCGGGGGCACTCACGTTGTAGATCATATAATAAGAACCGGCGGAGTTCCCGATCGCCATCATGGCAAATGCCGTGATGAAGAAGAGTGCCACCACGCGCAACGGCTTGTTTCGCAGAAATTCTGTCCATAGGTCGGAGACCTTCACATTTTCAGCATCCTTTTTGTCCATAACGACCCGCTCTTTAGTCTGAGTGTAACAAAAAATCAGGAGTGCTAATCCGATGACAGCGTAGATGGTCATGGTGGTGAACCATGCAGGAGCAGAGGCTTTGGAATTCATCTCTCCGTCCGGTGAGAGCAGCATGATTAGGCTCGGCACCCCGTAGGAAACGGCAAGCCCGCCAAGGTTGGCGAAGAACATACGGGTAGAAGTCAGTTTGGTTATCTCATTCGTGTCGCGCGTCAACGAAGCATTCAACGCCCCGTAAGGTACATTGACCAATGTGTAACACATGGACAAACCCACGTAGGTGATATAAGCGTAGATCAGAGAACCCGAAAAACCGTTCCAGAAGCAAAGGATAGCGAAGCCGGTCAGCGGGATACCCCCCAACACTAAGTAACTGCGGTATTTACCCCACTTCGGATTACGCTTGTCGACTAATGCCCCAACGATGGGATCCCACAAGACGTCGACGAGCCGCACGATCAGGAACATCAGGGCGGCGGCAGCTGCCGAAATGCCGAACACATTGGTATAAAAAATGAGCAAATACATACTGACCGTTTGATAGATCAGGTTTTGAGCCAAGTCTCCCGAGGCAAATCCGACCTGTTGTACACCGGAGAGTTTGTAAAAACCCTTTGACTCGCTAATAGTATGCGTAGTTTTCATGTAATTAAATTAAGTTTATTGAGTTATTGTTTTTTAATAAGTTCTAAATGGAGATGCCGGCAATCCGTCGGTGTTCTTAAGATTTACACTTTCCGGAAAGTTTTCCCATGCGTAACGCACATTAGCGGGGTTTGGAATTTCATCATTCCACACAACCACAGTATTGCCTTCCGTTTTTGCCTTAGCCCAGAGATAACGACCGTCCTTGCCGGCTATGGCAAAGCCATTTAGGTTGTCGGATTTCTCAAGTTTGTTTGTGCCTTCACGGAAGGAAAGGATTATGCGATTGCCGTCAATTTTCATACTTTCATAAATAGGACCGTCGCTAACCACTTTTTTATCACCGTAAGCTACCTTTTGTGCTTGAAGTGCAAGTCGTTTACTCACATCTTTTTTGTTAAGAGGATGAATATCGTTCCACTCGCCAAGATCAATGGCAACTGCCAAACCGGTATTGCTCACTTTTTGACTAAGTTCAAATTGCGCATAGCGAAGATTAGCCCAATGACTATCGGTAGGATATTGCGATGGCTCCATGTAAGATGCAAGTTGCACCATCAAGAAAGGCAACTGAGGTTTTTCCCACAAGTTGCGCCAATTATCTATAAGCGACGACATCAAACCAAAATACTGGTTGTATTTCCAAGCGTTAGCTTCACCTTGATACCATATAACTCCTTTTATTACATAATTTGCAATCGGTGCTATCATCGAATTGTAAAGTCCTGTTGCTTTGTAATTGAAAAACGTTTCACCCTGCGAAGTAGGCATTTGCACACCCTCTTTAAACTTCCATTTACCTTTAAGATCAATCTCTCCGTTATCGAAAACAATTTTGTAGGGTTTGTCATGAATGAAACCTGCCTTGCCGGAGTAGCTAATCAAACGCACCGTTATCACGTTCTCACCTTCTTTCAGAAGATTTGCAGGCACGCGGTATTTACGTGGAGGATACTGATAGGCTGTGGTTCCTACAAAAACTCCGTTCACAAAAACAGAATCGGCATCAATGATGTATCCCATGCGCAAAAGTGCAGGTTTGCCACTTTGTTCGGCAGAAATATTTACTGTCTTACGAAACCAAAAAGTGCCGTTAATAGGAGATGTTACGTCCCATGCCCACGAGCGATCGAAAAGATCTACGGTTTTCCAGTCAGAATCATTCAAGTCAGGACGTATCCACTCACCTTTCAGTCCCGGATCAAACATGTTCATAACCGCATGCCAGCGATTGCGTGCTTCGTTATCAGTGGTACGCACATCATTCACATATTTATCGGATTTACACATCTCCATTTCGCTGATATATTCCGGAAATTCTTTCAATCCTTCCGCACTAATCCATGCCTGTGCCGGAGAACCTCCCACGCTTGAATTCAGCAATCCGATAGGAACCTTATATTTTTCATATAAATCTTTAGCAAAAAAGTAAGCCACTGCCGAAAAATTAAGAGCGTTCTCGGGAGTTAGTTCCTTCCAAACTGATGTTTTTACATCTCTTTGAGGACCATGAAAATTATAAGCCAAATTCAATTTAATATGACGAATGAATTTATTAGTGTAAGATTGCACTTCGTCAGCATACAAATCCATAACACGATAAACCTGTAACTCCATATTGCTTTGACCGGAACACAACCACACATCTCCCAGAAGTATATCTTTAATTTCCAATTCGTTAATCTTCATTGTGTAAGGTCCACCCGCTTTCATAGGAGGAAGTTCTATTTCCCACATACCTTTGAGGTTGGCAATCGTATAATAGTCTTTTTTCAAGAAAGTTACTTTAATCGATTCATTCGGGTCAGCCGTACCCCAAATTTTCACTTGTTGTTCTCGTTGCAGAACCATACCGTCTCCAACCATTGCAGGTAGTTTAACTTCTGCTTCGGAAGGTTTAAGCGAAAATAAGAAAATTACTATTATCAAAAAAATCTGTCTCATAGCTTATCTACATAAAGTTTCACATATAAAATTTCAAAATCGTCAACATCTATCCTAACGTGTCTTCCTTGATGAGTTTGGTCTCCGTTTGGTCTCCGTTTAGTCTGCGAATGGTACATAAACTTCCGTCTTCATTCACTAATTTACACAATCTTTTTCGCTGATAGTAGTTTTTAACAGGCTGCTTTTAGCCCGAACAAAGCTACAATATTGTTTTATAGTAGAAGAAAGTTAAAATTCCAGAAATTTGTTCGGATGTAACATTATTTCACATGACGTTACAAGCACTTTTCTTGGTGTTACATCAATTGTAATTTACAACGTTTCCGTAATGAAAACGTTTCCGTAACATAAATCAATATTTCTTAATCTTTGCTGTGTTTTTCCGCAAATTCGGTTGGAGACATTCCGTAGAACTTGTGGAAAGTAGTTGAGAAGTGAGACAGGTTGTTGAAACCGAGAGCATAAGCAACTTCGGATATACTTAGTTTTTGTTTTGAAAACAGTTCTCCGGCTTGTTGAAGTCGAATTGTCTTAATAAAATCACGTGCTGAGAGATTAGTGATTTCTTTTAATTTACGGTGCATGTGAACTCTACTCATACCCACTTCTTGTGCAAGATATTCTACGTTCAATTCCGGATTGGATATGTTGTTATTGATAATGTTTATTATTTTTTCATACAACACTTGATCGGAAGATTTGAGAATAACAGGTTTTATTAAAGGTGCTATCGTCATTTCATCATTCTCAGAGGAAATAACGGATTTGTGAGAAAGTATCTGCCTGTTTTTCAAAATACCTTCTATTCTTTTTTTAAGTACATCTATATTGAAAGGCTTGGAAACGTAAGCTTCCGCACCTACTCCGTAACCTTCCGCCTTATCGGAGTCGGATGTTTTAGCCGTGAGCAAAATGACCGGAATGTGATTAATATTAATATTGGATTTTATTCTTTTAGTAAGCTCTATACCATCCATCTCAGGCATCATAACATCGCTTATCACAAGGTCGGGTTTTTCACTAAGTACAATATCAAAAGCTTCTTTGCCGTTTGTAGCCTCAAGTATGCGATATAGTTGTGAAAGTTCTTCTTTTAGGTAAAGACGTATATCAACTTCGTCTTCCACTATCAAAATACGTAAACGAGTTTTGCTTCTGCTTCTATTTTCTGCTATTTCAAGTCCCTGTTCTATTTCGTAATAAGGATCAAACATAGCTTTTGTGGATACATTGTTGGCATTTAATCCGCTATTATCCATTTCGGCAGCCGATAAATGTGAATTACCAAGCGGTAAGCGTATAATGAATTCACTGCCGGAACGGTCTTTGCGGTTACGTGCAAAGATGATGCCGTGCTGCAATTCAACAAGGGAGCGAGTAAGATGCAAACCTATGCCGGTACCCAATCCGTGTATAGGCGCAATACTTGCAATTTGATAAAATCGTTCAAAGATTTTTTCTATGTCATCTTCTTTAATACCTATTCCGGAATCGGATATTCTGATTTCAAAGAAATCACGTAGAGGATCGGCAGCAAAATTATCGTATCCGGTTGTCAAATAAATAGTTATTTCTCCATTTTCAGGTGTAAATTTAAAGGCATTGGAAAGAACATTAAGCAGTACCTTATCAAAATTATTCATGTCAATCCAAACTTTCAAATGCTCATCCCTATGTATAAACTTAAAGTTGATTGAACGTTGTTTAGCTTGATATTCAAAGGTCTGCTTTATATCTTCTATAAAATTTACAATATTAACTTCACTGAATGAAACTTTCATTAGCCCTTTGTCGAGCTTGCGAACATCCATTAATTGGTTTATCAGTTGTAGTATTCGTACTGCATTACGATAAATTAACATATAAACCTTTTGCTTTCCGGCATCATTATTCTCGGAAATCAATTTTTCAAGCGGACTGATTATTAAACTCATAGGAGTGCGTATCTCATGAGATATATTCATGAAGAATTGTAGCTTAGCCTCATTTATCTCTTCGATATGAGTGTGCTGAATAAGTTCATTACGATGCTTGGATCTATCGGTAATAAATTTTGTAATTCCTCCGACAATTATTAGAATAAAACCAAGATATAATAATTTAGCCCACCAAGTGTTGTACCATGGAGGTGATATAATCAGAACTATACTTTTCTCGGCAGAGAAATCATCATATATTGAAGCCTTAACTTTTAAGGTATATTTTCCGGAACTTATGTTGGTGAAATTAATGCGATTTACGCCTTTCTCTGTGTTAATCCATTGATCACTAAATCCTTCAAGCCGATATCTATAATGTATTCTTTCTGCAAAACCAAAGTCGAATGTAGAAAATTCCAAAGAAAAGATGTTGTCGCTATATTTGAGACAAATCGTATCGGCATCGGCAACGAAACCTGTATAAATATCCTGTATGCCGGATTTTGTGAATGATGTTACGGGTTTATCCAAAACTCTGATACCGGTTAGAAACAAATAAGGCGGAATACGTCGGTCATTTATATCGTTCGGCAAGAAAGTCGTGATACCGCTCATACCGCCGAAAAACATTTCACCGTCTTTATAACGAAATGCCGCACCCATGCTGAATTCACTACCTTGTAAACCGTCTGAAGCATAAAAATTGATAAATTTATCACTCTCAGGCAGATATTTGGATATACCGGAATGTGTACTCAACCATATATTTCTATCCTCATCTTCAAGTATACCACAAATAACACTACTCGGTAACCCGTCGTTAACAGTGAAAAATCGTGATTTTAAGCGTTGTCTATCAAAAAGAGCAAGTCCTTCCGTTGTTCCTATCCATAGCATGCCGTCTTGATCTTCTTCAAGAGAAAATACGATGTTACCCGGTATGACACCGTCTGCACTTGTGAAAATATTTACTTCCTGATTTTCAGGGTTTATTCTACATAGACCTTGATATGAACCTATCCAAATTAAGCCGTCACGATCGCAAAGGATGGTGTTAACATACCAATCATTAGGTACTTTACCTTTGACAATACCTTGAAGTGAATAATGATTTATGTATTGACCTGTTGTCGGGTCAAAAACGTATACTCCTGCGCCGTTGGTACCTATCCAAAGCTTATTGAAATGATCTTTTGTAATACAAAAAATTTTGTCGCGAGCCGTATTGTCATTATCATCGGTATGCCTATAATAAGTACACTTACCCGTGTTCTTATCCAATCGACAAAGCCCTTGTAGATACGACCCCATCCAAATATTTTTGTTGTCGTCTTCTATAATTGAGAGCACCGTATGCGGAACGGAGTTAACAGACAAAGAAGGTGCAAAATGTTTAGAGTTACCGTTTTCGTCAAGTCTATAAATACCGTCATTGTCAGTACCTATCCAAAGCATTCTGTCCGAATCTTTATAAAGCGACATAACGGATTGTGAACCTATTACGTTGTGGTCGTATGACTTAAATCCCCAGTATTTAAATCCGTTTGTATTGGCATAATCAAGATATACTCCCTTTTGAAATAGTCCCGTCCAAATATTATTTTCCTTATCCTGAAAAATCGCGTGCACTTTCATCGTAGAAAAGTCAAAAGGTGCCGAGATCATTTTGTAATTCTCCAAACTCATGGTTTCTTCGTTGAGAATTTTAATCCCCTGACCGTCTGTCCCTACAAGTAATTGTTTTTTATGATTGAATAACAAACTTTTAACCGGTAATAGATTTGAACTATGAGATATAGGTTCAAAAGTGTCTGTTAAGCGATTAAGTCTATATAGGTTATTCAATGTACCGACAAAAAGTTCTCCTTTCCTACCTTCACAAATAGCTGTAATTTGATTACTTCCAATCTTTGAAGGAGCTTTATAAACGGTAACTTTACCTGTTTTAGGATTATAGCGGTTCAATCCCTGATTTTCGGAAGCAATCCAAAAAATGCCGCGACTGTCTTGAAATATGCAAGTGAGATGCATACTGCTCAATTGTTCCGAGAGGTTTGTGTCAACAACAATCTTTTTATTTAGCGAATCGTTTTTTAATCGTATGACACCATCTCCGGAGGTAGCTATCCAAATTTCATGTTCCCTACTTTCTATTATAGATGTTATATGCGCTGCTATTGGGGTGTTGTCATAAAACAGAGGTATCTCTTTAAAGGTATCCGAAGAACGGTCGTAAAGCATCAAACCGTTAATACATCCCACCCAAAAACGTCCGTAACTGTCTTCATACAGACTACGCACATAATTGTTTTTGATAATCGTTGAGTCATTCGGTGCACTTTTGTAAATAGTAAATCTGACTCCGTCATATTTGTTCAAACCGTCTTCCGTAGCAATCCAAATGTAACCTCTGCGATCTTGATATATTGAAGTTATTAGACTGCTGGACAAATCTTTATCGGAAGTATAAAATGTTCCCGTTTGACCAAACGTCGGAAATAAAAGAAAGATAAAAACGATAACTAAAAGATTCCTCATAAAATAATCAACACAAGACGAAGACAAATGTAATTAATTTTTTATAAAAACACTACTTTCAAACCGGCTTAGTTGATTTATGTTACTCTAACTACGATTATGAATAAAAAGAAAAAACTGCCCGAAATTTCCGAACAGTTTTTTAAAGTTAATCAAACGAATATAAAATCGAATTGATTTTTATAACGTACTTGCATCAATTAAGGTCTCCTTATTATATTCTCCTTTTTCAAGTTTTTCCGCTACATGTCTGAATGCACTTATGGTATATTCCACATCTTCAAGAGTATGCATAGCAGTAGGTATTAATCTCAATAAAAGTTGCCCCTTAGGTATTACGGGATAAACAACTATGGAACAGAATAAATTGTAGTTCTCTCTTAAATCGGTGGCAACCTGCATTCCTTCGGCAACAGAACCGGATAAATAAACAGGCGTTACCATAGAATTAGTATAACCTATATTCAAACCGGCTTCTTTCAATCCCGATTGCAAGGCATTCACGATTTGCCACATTTTTTCACGTCTCCAAGGCTGCGTTTTCAAAAGGTCAAGCCTCTTTATTGCCCCCTCAACCATAGGCATAGTGAGAGATTTTGCAAAAGTTTGCGAACGCATATTGTAACGCAAATGCATGCAAATATCTTCATCAGTAGCAATGAAACCGCCAAAACCTGCCATCGCTTTTGCAAAAGTGGCAAAATACAGGTCAATCTTATCTTGTACACCAAAATGTTCTCCGGTACCGGCACCGGTTTTGCCCATTGTACCGAATCCGTGTGCATCATCTACCAAAAAGCGAAATTCAAATTCACTCTTTAATGCAACTATTTCGTCAAGTTTACCCAAATCACCCGCCATTCCGAAAACACCTTCCGTGATTACGAGGATACCGCCACCGGTGGTTTCAACCCATTTGGTTGCTCTTTCCAATTGCTTTCTCAAACTTTCCATATCGTTGTGTTGATAAACATAACGCTTTGCCGGAGAAAGTCTCAAACCATCCATAATACAAGCATGTGATTCCGCATCGTAAACAATGCAGTCAAATCTACTCGTTATGCTATCAATTATAGAAATCATCCCCTGATAACCGAAATTCAAAAGGAAAGCATCCGGTTTACCGACGAAATCGGCAAGTTGACCTTCCAATTTTTCGTGCATCGTGGTTTGACCACTCATCATTCGTGCTCCCATCGGATAAGCAAGTCCCCATTTGGCAGCAGACTCAGCATCAACTTTGCGTACTTCGGGATCGTTTGCCAAACCGATGTAGTTATTCAAACTCCAGTTCAACACTTCTCTACCGCGAAATCTCATCCGAGGACCGATTTCACCTTCAAGTTTCGGGAATGCAAAATAGCCGTGTGCCTGTTTGGCATATTGACCGATATTCCCTTTTTGTTTTTTTACTCTTTCAAATATATCCACAGTTAAGTATTTTTTAATTTGACTAACAATTGTAAAAATCACACAAAGGTAATCGAAAAGTATTCAACTTGTAAATGGAAGTGTGAAATTCTTGCAAAAATAAATCATTTTTTGTTGTTTGTTGCGGATTATGCAGTATCTTTGCACCTCGTGAATTTCCACAAATGAAAAAAATTATAATAAGCATACTAATCGGTGTAATGCTCGCATCCTGTGGCGAATACCACAAAATAATGAAGAGTGATGACTACCAGATGAAATATCGTAAGGCAGTGGAATTTTATAATAGTGGCTCCTACACTAAAGCTCTAAGCCTTTTTGACAATATTAAAACCGTTTTCATCGGTACAAGTCGCGCTCAAAGTATTGCATACTATCGTGCTTTCTGTAATTATAATATGAAGCAATATTCTTACGCAGCAGAATTGTTTCGCCAATTTGTTGCCACTTATCCGGAAAGTGCCTACACAGAAGAATGTCTGTATATGGTCGGATATTGCAATTATCTCGATTCACCCAGTCCGCGTCTTGATCAAACAGTGTCTCAAAACTCAATTAAAGATTTTCAACTGTACCTGTCACGTTATCCGGCTTCGAGTCGTAAAGACAAAATCAACGCTTACATTGAAGAATTGCAGGACAAGTTAGCTTATAAGGATTATCTTAATGCTCGTGGCTATTATGATCGGGAATTCTATAAAGCTGCCGTTATAAGTTTACAAAACTGTTTGAAAGATTATCCGGGATCCAAATACAGAGAAGATATTCTTTACATGCTTTTTAATTCTAAATACGAAATGGCTGTTAATAGCGTGGAGGATAAAAAATTGGAGCGTTACAACGATGCAAAAGAAGAATATTACTATTTTGTGGAAGAATATCCGCAAAGTAAACATTTGACTGAGATCAACAAGAAATATGAAGATGTGAATAAATTTCTTGAAACTTACGATTTTGAAGATTAATTAAAACTTATATAAAAATGGATTTTAAAAAGATCAAAGCACCAAACAACACAATTACAAGAAACCCTGCCGTACTTTCCGATAAGTCGGGCAATCTCTATAAATCCGTGAGTATCATCGGTAAACGTTCTAACCAAATTGCCGTTGAGATGAAGGAAGAACTTAGTAGGAAATTGCAAGAGTTTGCATCATATTCCGACAGTTTGGAAGAGATTTTTGAAAACATGGAACAAATTGAAATTTCACGTTTTTATGAAAAGATCCCAAAACCCGTATTAATTGCTACTCAGGAATTTCTTGAAAATAAGATTTATTTCCGTAATCCGGTTGATAAGCAATAAACACAGACCGCTTTTAGGTTCTGTGTACCAATACAATCGTCCGTTGCATGCTTAAAGGGAAAAACATCTTGTTAGGTATAACCGGCAGTATAGCTGCCTACAAAGCAGCTATATTGGTGCGATTGTTGATTAAAGAGGGTGCAAATGTAAAAGTGGTGATGACACCCTTAGCAAAAGAGTTTATTACGCCGCTTACGCTTGCTGTTTTATCCAAACATCCGATAATGGTGGATTTTTACAATCCCGAAAACGGCGATTGGAATTCTCATGTTTCAGCCGGCATTTGGGCAGATCTGTATTTGATTGCACCCGCCACCGCCAACACTATCGGGAAGATGGCAAACGGTATTGCCGATAATTTACTTCTCACCACCTACCTTTCTGCCAAGTGTCCCATCATGATTGCTCCTGCCATGGATTTGGATATGTATAAACATGTTGCCGTACAACAGAATATTCAAACTTTGCGCTCTCACGGTAACATTGTACTCGAAGCAACGGATGGCGAGCTTGCAAGCGGACTTTCCGGTAAAGGACGCATGCCGGAACCGGAAGCAATCTTGGAACAAGTAAGGATTTTTTTTGCCGACAAACAGGAGTTGAAAGGTCGAAAAGTGTTGATAACGGCAGGACCGACTTACGAAAAGATTGACGATGTTCGTTTCATAGGTAACTTCTCATCCGGAAAAATGGGATTTGCATTAGCCGAAAAGTTTCGAGATCGTGGTGCTGATGTTACGTTGATAAGCGGTCCCGTTAATTTGGATACTCCTATTGGAGTTGAAAGAATAAACGTAACGTCGGCAGATGAGATGTATAAAATCGTTACAGAAAAGGCTTCCGATTATGATATAATTGTGTCATGTGCTGCCGTAGCGGATTTCGCTCCGGAAAGGCAAGTAGAAGGGAAGTTAAAACGAGGTAACGACGGTTTGATTTTAAAACTAAAATCTACAAAAGATATAGCTGCCGAATTGGGAAGGAACAAAAAAACAAGTCAAATTCTGGTGGGATTTGCTCTCGAAGCGGAAAACGAAATGGATAATGCGCAAAAAAAACTTGAATCCAAAGGATTGGACATGATCGTTTTAAACAGTATACAAGACGAAGGAGCATGTTTCGGAACGGATACCAACAAAATCACAATTATAGAAAAGGGTGGAAAGATAAGTGCCTATCCATTAAAGAATAAAACATCTGTTGCAGAAGATATTGTGAATAAAATTATTGAAAAAATTTAAGATATATGACAACACGTTGCTTAGTATCCATTTCGGATTACTCAAAAGAAGAAATCATTGAAGTATTGCAATCGGCTTCCGAATTTGAAAAAAATCCAAATCAACGATTGCTTGAAGGAAAAGTAGTAGCTTCTTTGTTTTTTGAACCTTCCACACGTACCCGTTTGAGTTTTGAGACTGCTATCAACCGTTTGGGAGGTCGCATAATCGGATTTGCCGATGCCTCTTCGTCAAGTGTGCAAAAGGGTGAAACTCTGAAAGACACTATTAAAATGGTAGATAATTATTGCGACCTTATTGTAATGCGTCATCCCGTTGAAGGAGCTGCACGCTACGCAAGCGAAGTGGCAAAACATCCTGTGATAAACGCCGGCGACGGAGCTAATCAACATCCGAGTCAAACTATGCTTGACCTTTATTCTATTTACAAAACTCAAGGCTCTCTGGAAAATCTGAACATTTGTATGGTAGGCGATTTAAAATACGGTCGCACGGTTCACTCGCTTTTGCAAGCTATGAGCCATTTTCATCCTGTGTTTCATTTCGTTGCTCCTAAGGAACTTCGTATGCCGGATGAATATAAGATTTATTTGGACGAACTTGGCATACCTTATTATGAGCACACGGAATTGAGTGAACAGGTAATGAATATTGCCGATATTTTGTATATGACAAGAGTTCAAAAAGAACGTTTTGCCGATCTATTGGAATATGAAAAGGTGAAGAATGTGTATATACTGAAAAACAGCATGTTGAACGGCACAAAAGATAATTTGAGAATATTGCACCCGCTTCCGAGAGTTGGAGAAATTGATGTGGATGTTGACGATAATCCTAAGGCTTATTATTTTGAACAGGCTCGAAATGGAGTTTTTGCTCGTCAGGCAATTATATGTAAATCTCTTGGTATTAAGTAAATTAAAACGTTTAATTTAAAATTTAAGAACATGGCTTCAAAAAAAGAATTACAGGTAAGCGCAATAGAAAACGGAACCGTCATTGACCACATTCCGGCTGATAAATTATTTGACGTGATTAATGTTCTGTGTATAGATAAAATCCAAAATAACGCAATGACTTTCGGAACAAATCTGAAAAGTAATCAGCAAGGTAAAAAAGCTATCGTTAAGATTTGGGACAAATTTCTGGAAGACGGTGAAGTAAATAAATTGGCATTAGTAGCTCCGGAAGCTAAAATCAATATTATTAAGGATTATGAAGTGGTTGAAAAGAAGTTGGTACAAGTGCCGGATAATGTGGACGGGATTGTTAAATGTATGAATCCAAAGTGTGTAACCAATTACGAATACGTACCGACGAAATTCACTGTTGTAAATAAATCACCTATCGTTCTTCGCTGCCGTTATTGTGAAAAGATGACCGATCAGCAGAATTTTGTGATTATCTAATACGTATTCAAGTTTTCGGATTTGCGTGTAAACAAAAAATCGACCGGCAATAAAGGAGAAGATGTCGCATTGACATATCTGGAAAATTGCGGTTATCGCTTGCTCGCAAGGAATTGGCGAACCGGTCATAAGGAAGTCGATCTAATCTTTGAAGGAGAGGAAATGATTGTGGTGGTGGAAGTGAAAACCCGTGCAAAAGCCAATGAAATCAATCCGGAAGAATTGCTCAACGGAAAGAAGATAGAAAATCTTTTACGAGCAGGTGAAGCTTTTCTAAAAACTAATCATTTGCACAAAGAATTACGTTTCGACTTGGTCATTGTGGATAGCTCAAATTTTTCGGTAAACCACATTAAGGAAGCTATACAAGTCTTTTGATCTAAGTAGCCAACTTGCCGTATTATTCTTGCCTTAGGTTATTATTAAAAAATTCAAGCACTTCTTTTTGCATGGCTTTATTGAAAAAATGAGGTGCGTCCCACACTTTGGTAATCAATTTATCATCAGCCCCTTGACTGCTCCACACTTGTCTCATAGTTTTAAAAGCATCTTCAACGGCTGCTACGGGGAACAGTTTATCTTTTGCGCCATTGAAAAATAACATGGGCTTAGGACAAGCTATAGATGCGATATGAGGATAATCAAGATAATTACGTATACCGGGCAATTGCATTGAAAAGTCGGAACCTCCTTTATTGCGTTTATTTGACAATTGCATTTGTACGGCAGTAGTAGTGAGCCAGCAAATCGCCGCACCTGCTTTCACTTTGTCGGACATAGCCGAAAGCATCCACGCCCGATAGGCTCCCATTGAGAAACCGTTGCAACCGATGCGCTCGGCATCTACAAAAGGTAAGGAAGCAAGAAATTCTACACTATAAATGTCTTCATAAGTGATTGTGCCGCTCCAATCCATACCAACTTGCAAGAAATTTGAAGCAACAGCCTGCTGACTGTCATATCTAATTCCTTCTTTCCTACCTCTTTCTCCCCAGAAGAGCGCATCTATTGCAAGCACGACGTAACCGTTTTCTGCAAGATAATTGCCGAAATATTGGTCGTCATAACATTGTTTTGCCCATTTGTCGGCATCAGTCATAACGGCACTATCCACATCAAAAGGGCGTATCATCTTTTCTTTACCTATGGAAAAATGTGCTCCGTGGTCATGCAACAAAACCACAGCCGGAAAAGGTCCCTCACCTTCGGGTACGCACAAATAAGCCGGAATGCGAGAGAAATCGGATATATTAAATTCAATCTTCCAAGTTGTGTAACCATCTCCTTTTTGCGAAGAAATTTTCTTCATATCAAAATTTGAGGCGACAGGAGGAGGCGTAAGCATACAATCAAATACTTTTTCACGAGCCGTACTGCGCCATTCGGCATAATCTGTGATTTCACTATTGCCCCAAGCAAGCGGATAATTGAGTCGTGCTTTTATCTTTTCAAGATAAACCGGCATGTCGTTAATCAGTTCATAACGAGAACTATCCTGAGCATAAGTTAAAGCAGAACATAACAATAACGAAAACAGTAGAAATTTTTTCATGTCGCATTAATTTTATAATCTGCAAATTATGGAATAATCTTTCTGATTTACAAATTTTGTGGTGAGGATTTTAGCAAATAATGTATCTTTGCTCGCCGGTTATCAGAAATGTAATGAAAGGGAAAAAGTCTAATCTTTATAATTTGCTTGCCATACTTGTCGTTATGGTGTGGGGACTTACATTTATCTCTACTAAAGTACTAATTATTAGTGGACTATCACCGGAAGAGATTTTTGTATTTCGTTTTCTAATTGCATACGTCGGTATTTGGTGCTTTTCTCCTCGCAAGTTATTTGCAAACTCATGGAAAGACGAAATGTGGCTTATTTTAGGAGGAATTACCGGCGGTTCTCTGTACTTCTGGGCTGAAAATCAGGCTTTAGGTATCACACAAGCCTCCAACGTTGCGTTTATCGTTTGCACTGCTCCATTGTTCACAGCAATTTTTGCGCGTATGCTTTACAAAGGTGAACGTACCGGCAGAAATTTGATAATAGGTTCGTTGCTTGCATTGACGGGAATGGCTTTTGTGGTATACAACGGAAGTTTTGTGTTAAAACTTTCGCCTGTCGGTGATTTGCTTTCACTTGTAGCTGCCGTCGTTTGGGCTTTATACAGTTTGATAATGAGAAAACTGTCCGACCGCTACGATACTTTGTTCATAACACGTAAAATATTTTTCTACGGTCTGTTGACAATCCTACCGGTTTTCATCTTTTCTCCATGGCAAACGGATTTTTCATTGCTCATACAGCCATCTGTTTTGCTGAATCTACTATTTCTCGGAGTTATCGCTTCACTTATCTGCTACGCTCTATGGAATGTCATTCTAAAACATTTAGGCACAGTGAGAGCATCAAACTACATTTATCTTAATCCGCTGTTTACACTATTAGGTTCTGCCCTCTGGTTGCAAGAAAGAATTACATACTTAGCCATCATAGGTTCGGCATTTATCATAATCGGTGTATATCTTGCCGGCAAGAAAAACAGTATAAAAAATTAAGCCATAATTTTCTAAATACACTTTCCACTCCAATTTATCCACCAAACCTTCCTGCATTTCTGCGCCATTACCACATCGGGGAATAACGGATTTATCGTATTCAGACTTCTTCGGTAAGCTATATTAAAGTAACCCAACACTTTTTTATGGCGGCATTGCGCTGTGTACCAAAATTTAAAGAAGAAGATAATTGCCCTACTATCCTCCACATATTTTGAGTAAAAAAGAAAAAAACGTTAAAAAATTAAAGAAAAATCGATCTAAAATTGGGTTTGAAGAAAAAAGGAGGTAAATTGTACGTATAATATAAGATACTTTTATGATAACATCAAGACAATTTATCACATCATACGCACAAAGCCGTTTCTCTTCTGCAACGACCGAAACATCCGATACGAGATTTTATCCTCTTTCAAACATAATTCAACCTTCTAAATTGCAAAAACAATGATTAAAGATAAACTATTATATCAATTCAAACATTCCCGTTATCCCGAAAATTGTTTTGGTCATGACCGGAATGAATTTGGGGATTCCGAAAATGAATTCGGGGATTCCGAGAATAAATTCGGGAACTCCGAGAATGAATTCGGGGATTCCGAGAATGAATTCGGGAACTCCGAGAATGATTTCGGGGACTCCGAGAATGATTTCGGGGACTCCGAGAATGAATTCGGGAATTCCGAAAATGAGTTCGGGAACTCCGAAAATGTTCTCAGGGAATACGCAACTGTTAGTTTAACACCCCGAAAGAATGGGTGTGTATTATTTATAAATCATTAACTATTAACATTATGTCCATACATGATTTCATTCCGGGCACAGATGCCCAATTCGATCCTTGGCAAAGCGTTTTATTAGACGCAGTTCAAAAAAGTGCGGAAATGTGGTCTATC
>JAISHE010000044.1 GCA_031262745.1 Culturomica sp.
CTTTGGTTAGCATAGTTGAATTTTTATAGTTAATTATTTGGTTATCAGCTATAAATATAGCTATTTCTATTTAACTATGCAACTTTTTTTAACTTTTTCTTATCCCGAACTCAGGTTATTACGTTTTGAAATTACAAACCAATGAAAACCAAAAGCAAAAATACATACAATTATTTGAATAAATACTTGATTGAGGTCAGGTCGCAAGGGCGTTATGCGTTCACGCTTAGTGAAATTGAGAATAAATTCAATATGCCCTACGATATTTTTCGGCAAAGTTTGTATCGCCTAAAACGAAAAAACGAAATTGCTCAAGTTCGTCAAGGTTTTTATGTGGTTATTCCTCCCGAATACTCAAAACAAGTTTTTTTGCCACCCTATTTGTACATTGACGATTTAATGAAGTGGCTCGGTAAATCGTATTATGTGGGATTGCTATCGGCGGCAGCTTTGTATGGCGCAGCACATCAACAGCCTATGGGTTACACCATTGTTACGGAAACGCCTGCGCCTCGAAATATTGAAAAACTGAAAATTGATTTTTTTGCTAAAAAATCTTTTTTGCAAGACGGCATTACGCAGAAAAAAACGCCTGTCGGAAATATGCCTGTATCGTTGCCCGAACTGACAGCGTTGGATTTGTTTGATTATATTCACAAGTTTGGCATCAACCAAATTACGACTATTTTACAAGAATTGTCGGAAGAAATGAAACCGACCGTTCTTTTGAAAATTGCCAAACAATTCTCCAATACGGCTGCCATATAACGCTTGGGTTATATTTTGGAGGCGGAAATTACGAATGAAAAATTAGCCGATTATTTGTATAAAGCGTTGCAAGACAGAACGTTTTTTCCTATTCCGCTTTCGCTCGACAATGAGAAAAAAGGCGAAACCGACAACCGTTGGAAAGTAATTAAAAATATGGAAATAGAAAGTGATTTATGATAGCACAAAGATATATTGAAGAATGGCGATCCACTGCACCGTGTTTTTAACAGAGTTTTAAAGCACTTCGGCTTTGTAAAAAAATCAAAAAGAGAAAAAACAATTTTTAGAGGTGCCTGTAATATTTTAGGAATCTTTTCCGAAAATATGCGAAATACAATCATTTTTGGATTAACACTTGTTTTGGCATACATTGCATCCGAAAAAATAGATTACATTATATTTGACACTATTTATTAAAAACATTTAACATTATTTTGGATGTTAAAAAAGTTTAATACCTTTGTTGCCATTGATATGAAAAAATGATTTTAGCCTTTGTGAGAATCATAATACAAAAAACTAAATTTTTAGAAAAAACAAATAAACTATGGATACTACGGCTTTTAGAAAACGAATAAAAAAGGAATTGCAAAAAATGAACAGAAAACAACAGATTTTCTTTGCTTGGTTATCTGCCGTAAGAGCACTGCCTTTTTTAAGCAAACGAGGAGGTTTTTATTATTGGATAAAAGAAGATAGACAGAGACACTTATATGCTGTTTTTAGAGTGTTAGATGTCAACCAATATTATTTAGAAAAATCTATTACCGCTGCTGCCGCCTACGCCGCCGCCGACGCTGCCGCCGCCGCTGCCGATGCCGCCGCCGATGCCAACGCCGCTTACGCTTACGCCGCCGCTGCTGTCGCCGACGCCGCTTACGCCGCCACCGACGCCGCCTACGCTTACGCCGCCGCTGCCGCCAACGCCACCGCTCGTGTCGATTACAATATTCGAGATATTCTCTTAAATGATGCGCAAAATATTCAAAAAGGGCATACAACCTTCAAAAACTACTTAGAACTATACGGAACTATATTGGAAAATTTTCTGCAAGCATTAGATAATGAGCATTGTACGTACTGGGGAAACTTATATAAAGATATTTTTAAAAACAATTTTGTGTTGGATAAAGAATCGCTTGAAAGGCGGATGAATGTTCCGGCAGAAATTCAAGATTTAGGTGCCGCTGCTGTTGCCGGCTATTTGGAAGATTTGGAAAAACAGGGTGCGAAACATCTCAATGAGGCTCGCATTATTATTTTAGGAGAAAAAGGAGCCGGAAAAACCTGCCTCGCACGCAGGTTGAAAAATCCGAATGCCGCCATGACCACAGACGAAGAAAGTACCGCAGGAGTGGATTCTACGCTTTGGAAATTGGAACATGATGACATTAATGTACATATTTGGGATTTTGCAGGACACGTTGTTACCCATGCCGTACATCAGCTTTTCCTCTCGGAACGGTGCTTGTACATAATAGTTTACGATGGTCGTACAGAAGAACGAAATCGTCTTGAATACTGGCTTAATCACATAAAAAATTATGGTGGAGATTCAAAAGTTTTCATTCTGGTAAACAGAAGAGATAATCATTCTTGTGAAATACCTATCAACAGTTTACGAGAAGCGTATCCTAATATAGTCGGATTTTATGATTTTTCGATTAAGACTGATAGTGGCAAATTGGAAGAATTTCGTAAAGATATTACTGCGTATATTAAAAATAATCCTTCGTGGAGCAATTTGAACATTCCTGCCAACGATTTCAAAGTCAAGGAAGAGTTGGAATTACTTTTTACTCAAAATAACAAAGACTGTATAGATTTAGAAGAATTTAAGAAAGTTGCGAAAAAAAATGGTGTAGATGATATTGACAGATTGTTGAAAAATCTCCATGCTTTGGGTATTTGCTTACGATATAAAAAAGTGGAAAATTATAATACCTTGGTATTGAATCCCGAATGGATAAGTCAAGGAATTTACAAGATTATCAATTGGGTGCATAACGAAAACAAATATTCGATAAGCGTAAAAGATTTTTCCGCAGTATTTGAACAGGACATTGCCCGTTATCCCGAAGATAAGTATTCCTATTTTTTTGAGTTGATGAAAACGTATGAATTGGCTTACGAAACAGGTAAAAGAAGTAGTTTAATCATACCTCACTTATTGCATAAGGATCGTCCTAAAGAATTACCTGATTTCCCTGATGACGAAACTCTAATGATTCGCTATAAAGCAAATCAGCCTTTGCCACCCAACACCATTTCCCGTTTTATTGTACGGCATAATGAAGAGATAAAAAAAGGGTATTCGCCATGGCGTTATGGTGTAGTGGTGGAAGATAAGAACGGTTCTATTGCTTTGGTTAGAGAAGAAGATCGCATGATATGCGTTTCTGTGAAAGGAAATGATAAAACGGCTTATTTAAGTAAATTGCGAGAAACGTTAAACGATATTTTTAATTCATACAAAAGCAAGAAACCTGAGTTGCAGTATAAAATAGAAGGACCACAGTCAGTTTCCGGTTTGAGGGAAAGAGTAGAGCCTCTTTGGTTATCGGAAGCAGCAATTTCTAATCTTTTTGTCAAAAAACCTTCATATTATTTTGATGCGGATTCCGGTAGGGAAATACCAATACAGGTTATAGTTAATTATTATTATTATTATCATATTACTGGTGGAGAACAAATTTTTGGAGGAAAAGGAAATATCATCAAACATCAAACATTTAATTTAGAGAACTGCAATATTACCTTACAAGGAAACTTAAACGATTTGGCGAGTTTGTTAGAAAAACAAGGAGATAAAGAAGAAGCTGATGAGTTGAAAGATGCGGCAACGATGTTAGATGCGGCTGAAAAATACAAAACTCCCGAAGAATTAAAGAAAAAAGGAATCCTTGATAGGCTGAAACGACTTGTAGAAGATTTGGGAGACGAAAACTCCACATTGTATAAAAAAGTTGAAGGAGTTAGAAACGGAATCAGAATAGCGCAAGATATTGGCAAAGGATACAACGATATTGCACAATGGTGTGGTTTGCCGCAAATTCCAAGACCGTTTTTAGGGAACAATTAAAACTTGCTCCGATAGGAAGATAAGATTTTATTCTTTCCACAGAGTTTTGCTACTGAGCCCGTTAAAACCACAAAATTTCCCCACCTTTTTACCTTTCCCACATCGGGAAATAACGGATTTATTATATCCGACCTACTTCGGTATGCTATATTAAAGTAATCAGACACTTTTTTATGGCGGCATTGTGCTGTGTGCAAAAAATCTCGAAAGAAATAACTCTCCTATGGTTCCCCTCCACCCATTTTTAGCACAAAAAAGACAAAAACATAAAAAAATCGAAAAAAAACCTACGTCTAATTGAAAAAGGAGATAAATTGTAGGTATGAAATAAAAGAATTTTTATGAAAATGTCCAAAACATTCATTAAATCACACATTTCAAGTTGCTTATCGTCGACAACGCTCGGAATCCGGTATACCGGATTGAGAATCCCGTACACCGGATTTGGAATCCCGTATACCGGATTTGGAATCTCGTATACCGGATTTGGAATCCCGTATACCGGATTGAGAATTCCGTGCACCGGATTAGGAACCCCGTATACCGGATTCAATCCACTGTCGACAATCATACAACTATTTAATTCACAAAGAAAAAGTCGGTATTTTTTATTTTATAAATCTTTAATTTTTTTATTATGTCAAATTTAGATTTAATACCAACGAAAGACACTGAATTCAACATTTTTCAGAAAGGTGTAATGACCCCTGTAAAAGCGAATGCAGAAGTCTGGGGTGTCCTTCCTGCGTTGCTTGCTGTTGTTGAGCAATTGCAAACAAAATGGGAGGAAGCATTTGCTCTTGCCGAAGATCCTATGACAAGAACAAATGTGGCAGTGCAAACTAAAAATTTAGCACGTGAAGAGTATGAAAAGCACCTGCGCAAACTGATAAAAGCGTATCTTGCTAATAATCCTCTTGTAACCGATGAACAACGAGTAGAAATGGGTCTACCGGTTTATAAACAGACGCATAGTCCCGTACCGGTACCGACAAGCATTCCTGAGGTGGTTGACATCGACCGCAATACGGTTCGCCGCTTAACCATTTCTTTCAACGATTCGGAAAGTAAAAAGCGCGCCAAGCCTTTCGGAGTGCAGGGCGCAGTGGTAAAATGGATTGTCGGTGGAGAATATCCCACCGGTATAGAAGTTTTTACCAATTCTTTGTTGGACACCAAATCACCTATAACGTTGACTTTCACCGAGCAGGAACGTGACCAAACGGTTTACTTTGCTCTTGCTTGGCAAAACACAAAGGGTGAAATGGGAGATTTCGGCGAAATCCACAGCGTAAAAGTGCCGTAAGATTTCGTAAACGGAATTTCTATCTCAAAATCTGTCGCCATTGCTTGGTACACCGACGCCAAGAAGTGGCGACAGTAATTTTATGATTATTAGCCTGTGGTTATATGGATTTCAGGATGCTTTTATTCAAGTTGTTGCATTTTTTAGAATCTATTCCACCTTTACTAAATTTGCGATTTTAGAAGCATAGTAAAACGGCAGGTTATGAAGCGTAAACTCTTTGCCTGTCGGGGTTGTTACAATATCGACCGAGACCGGGTTTGTCCAAAAGCGTATAGCCGTTCGATGCGGAGCTTTCTCCATAAACTGATGAAGCGACTTCAATTTTGCGTTGTTGCCGGACTTAACTTCGATAGGAATAACCTTATCCGAAAGTTGAATAACATAATCAACCTCTGCCGAAGAACCGGCGGCATCGCGCACCCAGAACGAGCGTTTGTACGAAAAACGCTTCTCGGCAGTTAGCAACTCCTGTCCCACGATATGTTCGGCTACTAATCCTCGCCACGCACTGCTTATGTCCTTCATACCGAACAACTCATTCTGAAGTCCGACCGAATAATTAACCAGTCCGGTATCAAGCCACAGCAGTTTCGGGGAACGACTCTTCTCTCCGATAATGGGTATCATTGTGGAAGTTGTCGGATAAACCAACTCCATAAGCATCGTTTTTTCCAAAGTGCGGAACGCTTCGCCCATTTCCCGCGAACGGTAGCCCGAATTGCCGAATCGTTCGAAAGTAATCCTCTGAGCGGCATATCCCCAACCGGATTGCAGAATGTGTCGCAGTAGATTTTGGAGTATCTGATTATCTTCCGCATACTTTTCGACATCGTCGCGGTAACCGGTCAGCAACGACTCGTATATGCTCTGCAACGCAACTATATCCTGCTTTTTAGAAAATTCATTCACAGCCTCAGGCATTCCGCCAATGAGCGTATAGGTGTTGAACAGTCCCATCACTTTGCCGTGCAACACTTCGGGGATACGTGCCTCGAAGTGAGCCTGCTGGAGCTGTGTTTCGCCGATTGCACCCAAAAACTCGTTGAACGAACAGGGACGGATGGGTAGATACTCGACCCGACCGACCGGAAACTCTATCTTTTTCTTCTTGTGATTGACGAGCGACTCCAAAAGCGACCCTGCGGCGATTACATAAATATGTGGTGCCTCCTCATAGAAATATCGAAGTTGCTCAACCGCCTTGGGTGAGTTCTGAATTTCGTCGATGAATATCAATGTTCGCCCGTCATTCTTTGGCTGGTTTCTAAGCAGGTATATCGCCGTGAGTAAATTGTTAGTGTCGAGATTCTGCTCGAAAATGGCACGGTCGTTCTCTTTTTCGAGGTTCAGTTTAAGGTAAACGTCAAATTCCTTGGCAAACTCATCTACAAGTGTGGTCTTCCCCACCTGCCTTGCACCACGCAATACCAACGGTTTGCGGGTCTCTTTTTTCGCCCAATTTCTTAAATCAATAAGTGCATTTCTGTAAAACATATCGCTTCTATTTTGAGGCAAATGTAATAAAAGTACGGTAAATTTCCTAACAACATGTAATAAAAGGACGGTAAAATTTCCTAATAGCATGTAATAAAAGGACGGTAACTTTCCTGATAACATGTAATAAAAGGACGGTTGTTTTTATTGATGTATGTAATAGAATGCTTTATCCTCCGTAAATTTACGATAAAATATAGATACGATGTGGATAATTCGTATCTTTGCGGGCGAATTAAAATAAAGCGGAATATGGGATTACAATGTGGCATAGTGGGACTTCCGAATGTAGGTAAGTCAACTCTTTTCAATTGTTTGAGTAATGCTAAAGCTCAGGCGGCAAATTTTCCTTTTTGTACGATAGAGCCGAATGTTGGCGTTATCACTGTGCCTGACGACAGATTAACAAAGTTGGTGGAGTTGGTTAAACCGCAAAATGTTGTTCCTGCAACGGTTGAAATAGTCGACATAGCGGGATTAGTTAAAGGAGCAAGCAAGGGCGAAGGTTTGGGCAATAAGTTTTTGGCTAATATCCGTGAAACCGATGCCATAATCCACGTTCTACGCTGCTTTGACGACGGCAACATTGTGCATGTCGACGGAGATATAAATCCTGTGAGGGATAAGGAGACGATTGACACCGAATTGCAATTGAAAGACCTTGAAACTGTGCTTAACCGCTTGCAAAAGGATGAGAAACGCGCTGTTACCGGTGGTGATGCCACAGCAAAAAGATTGGTGGAAGTGCTTTATTTATATCGCAATGCATTGGAAAAAGGACTTTCAGCTCGCACCGTTGAGTTGACGGAACCGCAACAGGAGTTGGCAAAGGATTTACAGTTGCTCACGAATAAACCGATACTTTATGTTTGTAATGTTGACGAGGCATCTGTGAGAACCGGCAACAAGTATGTTGATGCTTTGAAGGAAGCCGTGAAGGATGAAAATGCGGAAGTAATGGTGATTGGTGCGGCGATTGAGGCGGAAATTGCCGAGTTGGAAACTTATGAAGAAAAGCAATTGTTTCTGGAAGATTTGGGACTGGAAGAAGCCGGTGTGAACAAGTTGATACGCACGGCATATAAGTTATTAAATCTGCAAACATATTTCACCGCCGGACCGAAAGAGGTGAGAGCGTGGACGTTTCGTAAGGGTATGAAAGCACCGCAAACCGCCGGCATTATTCATTCCGACTTTGAGAAAGGTTTCATTCGTGCCGAAGTGATCAAGTATGACGATTATATGAAATACGGTAGCGAGGCGGCAGTGAAGGAAGCCGGCAAAATGGGCGTGGAAGGTAAGGATTACGTGGTGCAAGACGGAGACGTGATGCACTTCCGTTTCAACGTTTAATTTAAGGCTATTTTATTTCAAATTCCATTATTGTGCGCTCGCCGAGCGACATTTGCAGTCGGTCGCCACGCCGGAGATTACGGTAAGTGAAACGATTTCCGCAGAAAAAGTAATCGCCTGTTTTAATCATGAAATATTTTGATGTTTCCGCAACGAATTGTTCCGGATTGACGGGCATTTCCGATATTTTCCCCTCAAAAATCAGTTTATCGTTTACCAGAAAGCCGTATTTTAAATCTTCTCCTTCGTAGGTTTGCATTTCGCTTATGGCAGCCGATTCGTCGAATGAGGATGCAAGATTAGATAAGATGTTGTTTCCTTTTAGAGTGTTTTCTATACTTTCGGCATAAAACCTTATGCCCGTACCGATTTCATTGTAGTATCTGCCGGCAAATCGTTCCGAGATGCCTTTACCGAGTTTTGAAGCCCGCAACACAATCTGAGGCACACAGTGTATTACCTCCGAAAAGTAGGGGATGTAAAAATTGTTGTTGCTACGAAGTAGGGCATTGTCGCCTATAATATTCGGAAACATCCGTCCTTTTGAATCATATTCTGCGCAAATGAGTTTCATAGTAATACTTAAACAGATGACAAAAGTACGGTAATTCGATTAGATTACCAACTTGTAATCGTGAGCGAAAATACCTACCTTTGTGGACTTGAAAGGAAGTTGATTTTATGGATAATACGCCTTTGGCTGAAAGATTGCGACCAAAATCTTTGGATGATTATATAGGTCAAAAACATTTGATCGGAGAAGGGAAGGTGCTTCGGAAAATGATAGAATCCGGAAATATTGCATCTTTTATTCTGTGGGGACCTCCGGGTGTGGGTAAAACAACTTTGGCGATGATTATTGCCGAGCAATTGCAAAGACCGTTTTATGTGTTGAGTGCCGTTAATTCCGGTGTGAAAGATGTGAGAGAGGTGATACAGAAAGCGGAGAGCCAACGTTTTTTCAATACCCCCAATCCCATTCTTTTTATTGATGAAATACACCGTTTTTCAAAGTCGCAACAGGATTCTTTGCTTGCTGCCGTAGAGAAAGGTACGGTTACTTTAATCGGTGCCACCACCGAAAATCCGTCATTTGAGGTCATATCGCCTTTACTTTCCCGTTGTCAAGTGTACGTTTTAAAGGAATTGGACAAGTCGGATCTCGAACAACTTATTCACAATGCTCTAACAAAAGATTTCTATTTGAAGGAGAAGAAAATCACAGTTAAGGAAAGCGATGCGATGATTGCTTTTAGCGGTGGCGACGCCCGCAAGCTGTTGAATATTCTGGAATTGGTTGTGGGTGCGCAAAAGGGGGATGACATTGTTATCGACAACGAGATTGTGCGTAAGGAATTGCAGGAAAATCCCTTGATGTATGATAAAGACGGAGAGCAGCACTACGATATTATTTCGGCAATGATAAAATCGGTTAGAGGTAGCGATCCCAATGCGGCACTTTATTATATGGCGCGCATGCTCACCGGTGGGGAAGATCCCAAGTTCATTGCCCGACGGCTCGTGATACTTGCAGCGGAGGATATCGGTTTGGCAAATCCGAATGCCTTGCTTATAGCCAACACCTGTTTTGATACGGTGCATAAAATAGGAATGCCGGAAGCACGTATACCGCTTTCGGAATGTGTGATATATCTTGCAACTTCGCCCAAAAGTAATTCGGCTTATTTGGCTATCGACAGTGCATTTGCTAAGGTTAAGGCAACCGGTAATTTGCAGGTGCCCTTATATTTGCGCAATGCTCCCACCAAGTTGATGAAGGATTTGAATTACGGTAAGGATTATAAGTATGCCCATGATTTTGCCGGTAATTTTGTGGAGCAGGAATATCTACCGTCGGAAATTAAGGATGAAGTGTTTTACCATCCTCAAAACAATGCACAGGAAACGAAGATTATGGAACGATTACGTGCATGGTGGAAAAAGAAATACAAATAAATCAAAACGATATGAATTTTATAGCAGAAATAGAGAAGTCTAAGATGTTTTTTCTTTTAGCCGGTCCTTGTGTGATTGAAGGCGAGGAAATGGCGTTGAGAATAGCCGAAAAAGTTGTGGAAACGACGGCACGACTTGGCATACCTTACGTTTTTAAAGGTTCTTTTAAAAAAGCGAATCGCTCTCGTTTGGATTCATTCACGGGTATTGGAGATGAAAAAGCTTTAAAGATATTGGCAAAGGTTCGACAAGAATTTAATATACCGGTTGTTACCGATATACATTCACCGGAGGATGCGCGTTTGGCAGCGGACTACACGGATGTTTTGCAGATACCGGCTTTTTTGAGCCGTCAAACGGATTTACTTGTGGCAGCCGCTCTGACGGGTAAGATTGTAAACATTAAAAAAGGACAATTCCTTGCGCCGGAAGCTATGAAATTTGCCGTTGATAAAGTGCGTGAATCGGGAAATAATAACGTTATGCTTACGGAAAGGGGCACCACTTTCGGATACTACGATTTGGTGGTTGACTATCGTGGCATTAGCACAATGCAAAAAACTTGCGAATGTCCGGTTGTGGTGGATGTTACTCATTCGTTGCAACAACCTAATCAATCAAGCGGGGTTACCGGTGGTCGTCCGGATTTGATTGAAACCGTTGCAAAAGCCGGAATAGCAGTCGGTGCCGACGGTCTTTTTATCGAAACTCACGAGAATCCTTGCGTGGCAAAGTCCGACGGTGCAAACATGCTCCGTTTGGAATTGTTGGACGATTTACTTACAAAGTTGGTGAGAATAAGAGAAGCGATTTTGTAAAATATTTTATAAGACAAATTCCGTAGAACCTATGTTTTCATCATCGCAAAACAGTTCTGCGGTGTATGCTCCTTTTATCAAACTGCCGTCGTTGGGCCAATAGATGGAGGTTTCCAAACGTTCCCCTTCGTATTCGATTTCACGTTTTGCAGAGTAGGTGAGGCTCACTTTCTGGTACTTGAAGAAAGAATTTTCACTAAACGCCATCACTTGTCCGTCCGGACGTTTGATACGTAAATAAACAGTGCGCACGCCGCGTTTTGCGGTTATGTTTTTAGGAATTACAAAATCGGCACGCAGTTGAAAGCATCTTTTCCAATTCACTTCCCTGCCTTTTTTGTTTATAGGTATGACAACGAAATTTTCAACAGTCAAAGCACTTGCAATTTCGATAACCTTTTCCATGTCTTTTTTGTCGGTTTCCAACTTTTTGTTTCTTTCACGAAGCCAGTCCGATTGTTTTTTCACCTGAGTATTTTCTTGCGTAAGTTTCTGATTAAGTTGATTTAGAGAGTCTATTTGCACTACATAATCTCTAAGCACCGATTTCAGTGTGCCGATTTCTTTTCGATAACGAGAAATTTCCGCATACGAATTATCCCGAAATTTCTTCATTTCTCCCATTAACGTAGAAATCTTTTCTTGTTCTAAAAAAAGTTTTTCGTTCAGAGTGTCGTTTGTGGTTTTCAAATCGTCGTAACTGTGGCTCAAATCGGATAATTCATTTTCGAGAAGTTGTTTTTCTTCATGTATTTGTGCAATGTGCTTTTGATTTTTGGAACGTTCTACGAGAAAAAATACTAACAAGCCCACCATTATCACACCGAGAACTATGATTGTATAAATCAATAATTTATCCTTTTTTTGAGTTTCCATATTTTTGTATTAATCAGACACAAAGATAAGAGTTAAAAAAAATATTTCCTCTATTCGATTTGTTTTTTTGTAAAAGGAGGTAAATTGTGGGTATGAAAGAATCATTTTTACATTTTATTTGGGGAAACGGTTTATTCGGAGACGGCAATTTTCGCACACATTCGGGTAAACAAATAAAAGTATTAAATCCGGGTAGTTTGAACAGAGATTCGGGACCGGATTTTTTTAATGCGCAAATTCTGATTGACGGAATTATCTTGGTTGGTAATATTGAAATTCACATTCGCAGTAGCGATTGGTACAAACACGGTCATCACTTGGATGCGGCTTACAACAATACAATTCTATCTGTTGTTAAAGAAAACGACGGAGTTGTACGCACTCAACAAGGCTTTGAAGTGGAAAGTGTTACACTCGAACAGGCAGATAATTTGTATGAAGAATATTTGTTTCTTTGTAACACTCGTACCCAACCGGCTTGTGCCAAGAATCTGGAAACGTTGAACGATAGTTATTTCTACTTGACGCTTTATTCGATAGCTGTGGAGCGTTTGAAAAGGAAGGTGGACGACGTTAAGAAGATTCTGCACGAGACCGGTGGAGATTGGGGCGAATGTTTATATAGAATGATTTGCAAATATTGGAACGGACATATAAACACTTATCCTTTTTATAGACTTGCTCTTTATTTGCCTTACAAAACGATTTTGAAATATGTAGGAAATCCCATGCAAATAGAAGCCTTGTTGTTTGGTGTGTCCGGTTTGATGCAATATGCCGAAGATGATGAATATGTGAAAAGTTTAAAGAAAGAGTATTTGTTTCTTCGCAATAAACATAGACTGACGGAGATGCGTAATGAAGAATGGAAATTCATGCGCATACGTCCCGACGCATTTCCTACGGTTAGGATAGCTTTGCTTGCATCTTTTATTAATAAATTAGGTAACTTTATATCTTATTTACCTGAAATCAAAGATTTTAAAGAGTTTAGATTTATATTTGAATGTGAAGTTTCCGATTATTGGAAAACACATTATTTATTCGGGAAAACGTCTAAATCAAGAATTAAAAGACCGGGTATGACATTGCAGACAACTTTAGTAATTAATGCTTTTATACCTTTTATTTTTCTTTACGGCAGGGAACGCAATGATGAAGAAATGACAGCGAGGGCACTGCGTTGGTTGGAAGAAGAAAAAGCGGAAGACAATTTTATTGTGAGAAAATGGACGGAATGCGGTTTCACATTTGATAATGCAATGCAAACACAAGCTTTGATACAATTATTTAGAGAATATTGCGAAAAGAAGAAATGTTTAAACTGTCGCTTGGGAAGGGAAATGTTTAAAGTGATGTCTGAGGTGTAAGCAAGTCGATAATTTCTTGTCGCAGAGAATAAGGAAGAGTGATTTTACGTTTTTCGAGACTTGTGAGCCAATCGGGAATTTCCGTTGTTTTCATGGTGTAAAGTATATCACGGAAAATATCAATTTGCTCGTCCGAATAGGCGTTTTCTTCGGTACCTTGAAAGGTGTCAAGTTCCTCGTCGTTGAAATATTCTACTTGTAAAGATATTTTTCTAAGACCTTTTTCACAGATTTCATGCGCTCCACAACATTCTTTATCATCAATTGTAGTAGTTGATTCAGGATTTTTTGATTTGCGACCGAATAAAAAAGTAAATAACCCAACAATCAACAGTAATCCCGCAATGCCTATAATGATGTACAGCATTTTAATTTCGTGAGGGAAGTTATTGGTTTAATTCTTTTTTGAGAAGATTTACTTGATTTTGCAACTTTTTGATTTCAGCGTCGCTTTCGGCTTTTTGTTTGCGTATCCAACTCAATTTATTGTTTGCATCGGTCAAATCCTTTTTCAACTTTTCAATTTCGTTGGCATCTCCAATACCTTTGCTGTTGGCGATTTCCAAATCACTTTTCAGTTTACGATTTTCCCATTCGTATTTCTTTTGGAGTTCGGATATTTCCTTTTGGAGATCGTCTCTTTGTGCGGTGATTGATTTTAAATTTGCTTCAAGGCTTTTTACTTTTTGTTGGGTATCTCTACTGCTGTATGCAATTTCGTTGGTGGCAGTGTTGAGTTCAAATTTCAATTCGGATTGTTTCTTTTCCAAATTGGTTAATTTTTCTTGAAGTTCGTCGATACTTTTATCTTTTTGTGCATTGTTTGCAGTTAGTTCGTAACGGATTTTGTTGAATTCTTCCTTACTTTTATCCATTTCTTTTTCCAGATTTCGTTTATCCTTCTTTAATTGGGCAACTTCTCTATCCGAAGATTGTTTAGCACGTGCCAATTCGTCGAATTTCTTTTTTGAAACACAGGAACTTAAAGAAAGTGTAACTATTAATAGGCTGACTATATAGATAAAATTTCTTCTCATAATGGTAATTTTTAACGATTTAATTACTTACTTTGTGGCACAAATGTAGTAAAAAAAGAAATACCATGAATAAAAAGATAATAATAGCCATATTGTTTTTAGTTACTTGTTTGCTTAATGGATATACTCAAGAAAGCAATAGGTTGATAATTAAAGGTATAGTGATAGATGCAAATACTGCTTCTCCTCTGCCGCTTGCAAATATCGGAGTGATTGGAACAACATTAGGAGTTGCGTCCGATATGGATGGAGAATTTGAACTTTCTTTGCCACAACAACATGGTGATAAGACTTTGAGGTTTTCTGTTATGGGATATGCACGCTATGACGTGAAAGTGATCGATGCCGCAAATATGGGTGAAATGAAGGTTGAATTGAAACCGATCTCTATCAGAATGAATGAAGTTACCGTCAGAGCTAAGTCATTAGTGCTCATTAGAATGTTGCGTAATGTAGTGGAGAATATCTCTAAGAATTATATCAATAGACCATATAACTACACCGGATATTTTGAGTATAAAACTTTTACAGACGATGTACAGAATATGACCAAAGAAGCAATTGTAAACATTTATGATAGCAAAGGTTATAAGCGAGCAGATGTTGAAGATGCTTTCAAATCATTGAATTATGTTTTTACTGAGGTGAAAAGAGGTGGTAAATCACGTTCTGTTTATGATAATCTCACTTATTTTGATGATATTCTTACTGCTGATGTAGTGAGGAATACGAGAAATGTACTTGATACGGCAAATGTTGACCTTTTTACTTTGATTGATAAAGGTAAAACGGAATATGAAGGCGATTCCGTGCAAATTATTGCTTACGAAGCGACAAATCCTACAATATCATTAAGCGGTAGTGCGGAAGCCACCAAATTTAGCGGAATAATCTATGTTAATTTGAAAGATTTTGCCGTATTGAAAAATGAAATGACTATATCTTCAAGCGGTTTCACTACTTTGGGACGTGATTTTTTCTCTGCCGCCGATGCCAACAAAGAGAATGTGAAGTACGTAGTTTCTACTACTTACAAAAAATTAAATTCCACTTATTTTTTGAGCGGTGTGAACGTTTCTTATTCTTATAATGAAAATTCTAAGAAGCAAAGCGGTAAAATGCAGTACACTACAACCTTAATCAATCAAGATAATCCCAAATCCATAATAGGGCGCATGTATTACGAAGATGTGCGTAGCAATCCGAAATTTTGGGACAGCTATACTGTTACTGCACCGTAAAACAAGTTGATTTATTCGTCAATAAGTTCAAATCGAAATGTTTCCGGCTCTTCTTCGTCCTTTTGAATGACGGGAGTTCCCTTATTCTTACTGAAAAGTTTTTTTATGTCGCCAATTCCCATTTCTTCTTCAAGTCCTATGATTTCGCCGGTTTCGGAATATTGAAATTCGTCGATATCTTCGTTTAAATTGTACTCAGCGTCGGGGACACGGGTCAGCAGTTGTGTACCTTCCAGCGGTAATCCGTCTTGAATATCGGATGAAATAACATCCGGCAAAATTTCTTCTTCCGCATTTGAACTCTCAATACTCTCGATAGCAGTCGGCGTGAGAGTGTGGCGTTGAACGGATAACTCCATGTCTTCCTTTATATTGCCTTCATTACAACGGAATACTCTTCCGGGAAATTTTTCAATTAAATCGTATTGATGAGTGGCAATGATTACGGTTTTACCGGCATTGCAAATGTCTTTTAAAAGTTCGATTAATTTGTATGAGGTTTCCGGATCTATATTGCCGGTTGGTTCGTCTGCGAGTATGAGCGGAGGAGAGTTAAGCAATGCTCGCGCCAGAACAATACGTTGCTGTTCGCCACCTGAAAGTTCGTGCGGCATTTTATCCCGTTTATCCTTCATATCAACTTTGTTCAGCACTAATTCAATACGCTCTTTTATAGATTTTTTGTTTTTCCAGCCGGTTGCTTTAAGAACAAATTCAAGATTAGCATAAACATTTCTATCGGTTAGAAGTTTAAAATCTTGAAAAACGATACCGCATTTTCTTCGTAGTAAAGGAATTTGTGATCTTTTTATTTTTTTAAGATTGAAACCTGCAACTTCTATGGTGCCGTATGGGAGAGGTAATTCGGCATAAAGCGTTTTCAAAAACGAACTCTTACCACTACCGACTTTACCAATGATATATACAAACTCACCGGCATGAATATCTAAACTAACATCTTTAAGTATAGTGTTATTTTGTTGTCTAATAACTGCTTTGTCGGCTTTTATGATTACCTCATCCATGTTGGTATTTTATAGTGATTTTAATTTGTGAATAGTGGTGATAGGATCCGGTGAATTGAAAAAGAAGCTACCTGTAACCAGAATGTCGGTACCTGCTTCAACTAATTGTTTACCTGTTTCAAAATTCACGCCGCCATCCACTTCGATAAGAGTTGCTACCTGCTTGCGTAAAATCATGTCTTTCAATTTTTTTACCTTTTCTATTGTGTGGGGAATGAAACTTTGTCCGCCAAAGCCCGGATCTACTCCCATTATCAGCACAACATCAATGTCTTGTAGTATATCGTCAAGCATGTTTATCGGAGAATGTGGCGTTAGTGCAACACCTGCTTTCATACCTAATGATTTGATCCTTTGCAAAGTGCTATGTAAATTAATAGCTCCTTCTATGTGTACTGTGAGAATATCGGCACCGATTTTATGAAATGTTTCAATAAATCTTTCCGGTTGCACAATCATTAAATGCACATCCAAAGGTTTCGTAGACACACTT
This sequence comes from Culturomica sp., assembly GCA_031262745.1. Taxonomy (GTDB): domain Bacteria; phylum Bacteroidota; class Bacteroidia; order Bacteroidales; family Marinifilaceae; genus JAISHE01. Next base: position 16,826 of record JAISHE010000044.1, read on the forward strand.
TTGATTTGTGAAATTATAGGCATTCCGTATGAAATATTCGGAACGAAAACGCCATCCATTACGTCAATATGCAACCAGTCGGCTTCGCTCCGATTTACTATTTTAATGTCTTTTGACAAATTCAAGAAATTTGCCGATAATAAGGAAGGGGATATGATGGTGCTCATATTGCTTTTATTTATACCAACTTGCATAAGTTGAATAAGAGTTTACAATTCTGTGTATTTCACTTTCAAGTAGTTCCGGACTCACTTGTTTTATTTTCTTTGCAGGTATACCACCGTAAATCCAACCTGATTCGGCAATGGTTCCTTTGGTTACAACGCAGCCCGCCGCAATGATTACGTTACTTTCAATCACCGCATCATCAAGCACAACAGCACCCATACCGATAAGTACGTTGTCTTTAATCGTGCAACCGTGTACAACGGCGTTGTGGGCAATAGAAACGTTGTTACCGATATTTGTCGGTGATTTTTCGTATGTAGCGTGAATGGTCGCATTATCCTGAACATTCACTTTGTTACCGAGTTTGATATAGTGTACATCGCCTCTTAACACTGCTCCGAACCATATACTGCAATCGTCGCCCATTTCCACTTCTCCTATAACCACTGCATTATCGGCGAGATAACAATTTTTACCGAATTTAGGTTTATGTCCGTTTAATTCTTTGATTATTGCCATATTTTACTACTTCTTAAAATTCATACTGATGTCAAGAGCCTTTACGGAATGGGTAAGTGCACCGACGCTCACGTAGTCAACACCCGTGCCGGCAACGTCTCTCAAATTTTCAAGATTAATATTACCGGATGCTTCTGTTTTGGCTCTACCTTTTGTAAGTTTTACAGCTTGTTTCATGGTTTCAATATCCATATTGTCAAGCATTATAATGTCGGCACCGGATTTTAATGCTTCTTCCACTTCTTTTATAGTGGTGGTTTCCACCTCTACCTTTATATATGGTGCAATATGCGATTTAACTGTTTCGACTGCTTTGGTTATGCTGCCGGCAGCTTTGATGTGATTATCTTTAATCATAGCCATGTCGAAAAGTCCCATACGGTGATTGGTGCCACCACCGTCCTTCACAGCCATTTTATCTAAAACTCTCAACCCCGGAGCGGTCTTTCGAGTGTCCAACAATTGAGTGTTTGTACCTTTAAGTACATTGATATACAAAGAAGTTTCCGTTGCAATCCCCGACATACGTTGCAAAATATTCAAAGATAGTCGTTCACCCAAAAGTAGAGTGCGATGACTCGCTTCAATAGAAAGAATTATATCACCCTTTTTTACGTGATCACCGTCTTTTACAAGCGGTTTCCACACAATATCTTTCTCAAAGTGTTCATACACCATACGTGCCACTTCCAAACCTGAAATAACTCCGTCGGCTTTCATTTTCATTTCCGCAACTGCTCTTGCATTATTGGGAACAATGGCTTCGGTTGTAATATCACCGGTAGAAATATCTTCTGCTATAGCCAGATTAAGCAATTTTTCTATTAAATCAATGTGGTTCATGTCAATTACGTTTTATAAATTACAATCTACGGTTTGAGTGGCAATATCTTTGCCTTTCTCTTGAATTATATGAAATAAAAATTTGTCGTCGTCTTGCGGGAAATCTTCGCGATAATGTCCGCCTCTACTTTCTTCACGATATAGTGCGGAACTAAGTATTAGATGAGCCACCGTCAGTAGGTTATGGCATAAAAGAGAATAATATTCGTTATCCTCATTAGGCATATCTTCCCGTAATTTGTCAATTTTGTATAAACCTTCCGAAAGGAGTTGTGCATTCCTAATAATGCCTGCACGTTTCATCATCAAATTCGCTGTTGTCGATTTTAATACGTAATACGTTTCGGCATTGTTTTTATTGATGTGATACGTTTTTTCAAACTTTGGAAAGTTTTGCTCTTTTTTTTGTTTTTCGGCATAATCTACGGCACGTTTACCGAACACAAGACATTCTATCAATGAATTTGAAGCTAATCTATTGGCTCCCATTATTCCGCTTGAAGCCAATTCTCCGCAAACAAATAAATTTTCTATATTGCTTTGACCGTTCTCATCAGTTCGCACACCACCAACCGTGTAATGAGCAGCCGGAGAAACCGGTATACGGTCAGTCATATCAATACCTAAATCTTTACACTTTTGGTATATTGTAGGAAAACGTTTTTTGATCATGTTGGAATCAAGATGTTTTAAAGAAAGCCATACAAAATCCTGTTCTTGATGTTGTATCTCTCTATAAATAGCTTGTGCAACGACGTCGCGCGGAGCTAACTCGGCAAGTTCGTGTGCACCAAGCATAAATCGTTCTCCTTTTTCGTTCAGTAAATAAGCTCCTTCACCTCTCACTGCTTCACTTATAAGAAAAGCTTCATCGCTATTAGTGTATATTGCAGACGGATGAAATTGAATAAACTCCATATCGCCGATTTTGCAACCTGCATTGAAGGCTAAAGCCAAGCCGTCGCCTATTGTTGTTGAAGGATTGGTAGTTCGTCTGTATATGGCGGAAGTCCCACCGAGAGTTAGAAATGTATTATGGGCATAAAAGATCTCCTCCTTATTCTTTTTAGTATCCCATGAGCTAACGCCATAGCATTTACCGTCTTGATTTAATAGTCCTATCACGGCATGATCTTCAAACACTTCTATGTTTGGGTTATCTTTAATTTTATCAATCATAAAAGATGTGATCATTCTGCCTGTGGCATCACCTCCTGCATGCAATATACGTTTACGGTGATGACCGCCTTCCAAACCGAGAGCCAACGAACCGGCAGCCATATCAAAATGCATTCCGGCAGAAATAATTTCCTCAATGCGTTGTGGACCTTCGTTTACCAAAATGTTTACAGCGGGATAATCACATAATCCGCGACCGGCAACAATTGTGTCTTCAAAATGGAGTGAAGGAGTGTCGTTTTCATCGACAACTGCTGCTATTCCTCCCTGTGCATAATAGGAATTACTTTCTGTGATTGCCGACTTGGTGAGTATAGCTACTTTGCCGTTTTTTGCAGCTAACCAAGCTGTGTATAAACCGGCTAAGCCACTGCCGGCGATGATATAATCATATTTGTGCATATACAAAATGTAAATTAGTGCGAAAATAGCAATTATATTTGAGAATTGAGAGTAAAAATTGAGTACTTTTGTATAATTATAATTTAAAGTTAAATGGACGAAATGATTACGAAGAATAAAATGGTAACGGTGAGCTATGAATTGCGCACTGAACCGGAGGGCGAACTTTTAGAAAGAGCAACTCCCGAAAATCCGCTTGAATTTATTTGCGGTCAGGGACAAACGTTGGAATATTTTGAGATGAATCTTTATGAAAAGAAAAAAGGAGATAAATTCAATTTTAAAATTGCTTCTCAAAATGCTTATGGTCAAGTGGATGAAGATATGATTGTTGATTTGCCGAAAGAAATTTTTAAAGAAGTTGAAGAAGAAGATATGACAGTCGGTAATGTTTTGCCTATGACCGATAGTTTAGGACGTAGATTGATGGGTAAAATTGAGGCGATCGGTGATGATGAAATTAAAATAAACTTCAATCATCCCTTAGCCGGTGAAGATTTATATTTTACCGGTGAAGTGCTTGACGTTAGAGATGCCACAGATGAAGAATTGGAAGCCTTACACCACCATTGCGGAGGCGGATGTGGCAGTTGTGGCGGAGGTTGTGGAGAAGATGAAGGCGGTTGCGGTTGTACTCCGGAAGAAGATCATTGCGGTTGTTGCCACTAAAATAAATTGTTTTTATGTCAAATACCTTCGGTAGAATATTTCGGCTCACTTCTTTTGGAGAATCACACGGAGAATCTATCGGAGGTGTTGTTGACGGTTGTCCTGCCGGATTTGCACTATCACTTGAGAAAGTTCAACATGAATTGGACAGTAGGTATACTGTCGGGAAATTAACTTGTAGTTCAGGCAGAAAAGAACCGGATAAGGTTCATTTCCTTTCGGGTTTGTTTGAAGGTAAAACAACAGGTGCACCGTTGGCATTTATTATCAAAAATGAAGATGTACATTCTGCAGATTATAATGCCTTGAAAAATGTCTACCGTCCTTCTCATGCCGATTACACTTGGCATAAAAAATACGGTTTGCGGGATCATAGAGGAGGCGGACGAACTTCCGCTCGTGAGTTGGTAGTTAGGATAGTCGGTGGTGCTATAGCAAAGCAACTTCTCGCGAGAGAAGGAATACAAATTAAAGCTCGTGTTACAAGAATAGGCGAGTTCTCACTACCCCAAGATGAGGACAAAGTTTTAGATTTACTTGAAACGTTGCGAACCGAAGGAGACAGCGTTGGCGGAGAAGTCGGTTGTGAGATATACAATGTGCCTGTCGGTCTTGGTGAACCGGTGTATGATAAGTTGAGTGCAAGGTTGGCTTATGCCATGATGAGTATAAATGCAGCTAAGGGATTTGAATACGGTAGTGGTTTTACTTCCGTCTTGAATAAAGGTAGTGAACTTAACGATGAGATGTATTCCGATGAAAATGGTGAAATACATTTCTATACGAATAATTCCGGAGGTATACAGGGTGGTATCTCAAACGGTGAAACGATTTATTTTCGTGTGGCTTTTAAGCCTATTCCTACCATTGCGAAACCGCAAAAAACGGTTGACACCGACGGTAACATGCTAAACTTGGAAGCAGGAGGTAGGCATGATGTATGTGCTGCGGTGAAAGCAGTGTCAGTTGTTGAAGCAATGGCGGCAATGACGTTGCTTGACTTTATTTTGCTTAGATAGGCTGATGCTTTTATGAAACTTTCCTTTAAACCTTACCAACTAACGTTGCAACATGTATTTACGGTTTCCGGTAATTCCCGCACTTTCACGCCGGATGTGTTGGTTGAGATTGAACATGAAGGAATTGTCGGTTATGGAGAGTCGTCAATGCCTCCGTATCTTGGTGAAACCACCGAAAGTGTCGTTGCATTCCTTTCAAAGGTTGACATTGAACAGTTCAAGAATCCCTTTGACACAGATGAGATTTTGGGTTACGTGGATACTGTTGCCGATGGCAATACGGCAGCAAAAGCGTCGATAGACATTGCACTCCACGACCTTATTGGTAAATTGAGTGGTGAACCGCTCCATAAAATGTGGCACTTAGATGCTTCTTCTACGCCTTTCACTTCCTATACAATAGGTATTGACACGGAGGAAATGGTGATGAAGAAAACTTTGGAAGCCGGTGATAAATTTAGGATATTAAAGGTGAAACTCGGCAGTGATCGGGACAAAGATTTGATACGTGCCATTAGAAAAGTTTCACATTTGCCTTTGACGGTTGACGCCAATCAAGGTTGGCATGATAAATACGTTGCACTTGAAATGTTACATTGGCTTACGGATCAAAACGTGGTTATGGTTGAGCAACCTATGCCGGTTCACATGATAGAAGAACAGGCATGGCTGTTGCAAAAAACGCCATTGCCTTTATTTGCGGACGAATCGGTTCGGCGTTTTACGGATTTGGAAAAGATAGCCGAATTGTTTTCCGGTGTCAACATAAAACTTATGAAATGTACGGGTTTGGCAGAGGCTCGTCGTATGATTACTTTTGCACGTGAATTGGGTATGCAAACTATGCTCGGATGTATGACGGAAACCTCTTGTGCCGTTTCGGCAGCCGCACAACTTTCTCCACTGGTGGATTTTGCCGACCTCGACGGCAATCTTTTGATAACGAATGACCCGTTTGATGGAATGAAAATCGTAAATGGTCGTATCACCCTCAATAATCTTGCGGGAATAGGAGTGGAACGTAAATTATTCTAATCCGACCATTTCATCGTTCTCCATTTCCAACGCATCCAAATCAATGATTTTAATTTTTTTACCGGTGAGTGCAACTATGCCTTCGGCTGAGAAGTTGGAAAGAGTACGAATTGCATTGGCGGTGGTCATATTGGAAAGATTTGCCAAATCCTCGCGTGTTATGTATATTTTTAAAGTGGCACCGTCTTCTTCGCAACCGTACACTTCTTTCAAAACCAAAAGCGATTCGGCTAATCGTCCGCGAATATGCTTTTGAGTGAGAGTAACTGTGCGACGGTTGGAAAATCCGAGATCGGTGGCAAGTGCACGAATGATATTCATCGCTAAGTCCGGAGAGTTTCTAACGATGTCAAGAATTACTTCCGTTTTTATGCGACACACGTAGCAATTGTCTTCCAAAGCTTCGGCAGAAGCGATGTGAGCTTCTTCGGCAAAGAATCCGCGATAGCCGATAAAACCTACGGGGTTAGCCATGCGCACGATTTGTTCTCTACCGCCGGTGCCCTGTTTGAAGATTTTCACTTTGCCTTCCACAAGACAGAGCAGTGCGATAGGCATGTTGCCCTCTTGATAAATCAAATCACCTTTTTCATACGCCACGCAGACTATGGAATCTTTAATCAGCTCTTTCGATTTTGTACTCAGGTCGGCTAAAAGCGAATGCGGACTTTCCATGCAAATTTTGCATAGTCTGTTATGGAGTATTTTATCTCTAATGATGTTCATATATTAAAACGGTATTCTTCTTCCGGAGCCGAATGCCTTTTTACTAACTTTAATTGCCGGTGGGCATTGTGCCCTTTTATATTCGTTTTTAGCGATGAGGCTTACAACTTCAAAAACAGTGTCCTTATTATAACCCTTTATAATCAAATTTTCTTCCGATAAGCCTTCTTCCAAGTAATCGTATAGAATTTTGTCCAAAACGTCATAATCCGGCAAAGAATCTTGATCTTTTTGATCCGGATGAAGTTCGGCGGAAGGTGCTTTGGTGATAGAGTTCGCAGGGATTATTACGCCGTTGCGATTGATGTGTTGCGCAAGTTCGTAAACTTCTGTTTTGTATATGTCGCCAATTACGCAGAGGGAACCGCAAAGGTCGCCGTATAAAGTGCCGTAGCCCACAGCTGCTTCACTCTTGTTGGAGGTATTTAAAACGATATTTCCGAACTTATTTGAAAGTGTGAAAAGCAATGTGCCGCGTATACGTGCCTGCAAATTTTCTTCGGCAACGTTAAACGGCAGACCTTTGAAAAGTGTTTCCAAAGAGTACATAAATTCGTTGTAAATAGTTTTAATAGGTAGTATATTGTGTTTAATTCCCAAATTCTTAGCTAAGTCTTCGGCATCTTTCACGGAGTGGTCGGTTGAAAATTCAGAAGGCATTAATATTCCCCAAACGTTGTCCTTACCGAGAACTTCAACTGCTAATGCTGCCACAACGGAAGAATCAATGCCCCCGGACAGTCCTACCACTGCTTTTTCAAATTTATTCTTAGCAAAGAAGTCTTTCAAGCCGCTTTTCAAGGCTTTGTAGATGACTTCAATGTTGCTTGCTTGCTTACCGGCTCGTTTCAACGGAGCACTTTCGTTAATCTTTTCCGTGTCCACGATCATAAAGTCTTCATCAAAACTTCTTAATTTGTAAATACGTTCGCCGTTTTTGTTGTAAACCGAAGAATCGCCGTGGAAAACTAAGGATGTATTTGCTCCGCAACGATTGACGGAAATAACGGGTTTGCTGTGATTTTTGGCAATTTCCGAAAGGAAATGTTCTTTATAGGTCAATAAGTCTTTGGTGAAAGGCGGGTTGGCAATATATATAACCAAATCGTCCTGTTTTTGAATCAACTCTTCTTCATATTCGTCAAAAAGTATGCGTAAGTGTTGTTTTTTTAATATAATAGGTTTGGAATTTTCAAGTTCTCCTTCTGCAAAATATCTGTTGTCATCGTAAATATCGTAATCACTAAACACTGTTTTGCGCACTTCGTCGGTAATTATTCCGTTTTGCATAAAAAATGCGGAGTTGTACATGCCTTCTTCATCTAAATTGGGTGCTCCCACAATAGCTGCAATTTCTTCACATTCTTTTGATATAGCAATAACCGCATTCATGCAATCTTTGGCATATTGTTCTCTTTCGAGCAGATCTTCGGGAAAGGTTCCGCAGATAGCAAGTTCGGGAAAAACAATCAAATCTGCGTTTTGTTCTTTTGCTTTTGCAATGGCTTTACTTATAATCACATAATTTTTATCAATGTCGCCTGCATAGTAATTAAGTTGGGGGATGGCAATTTTCATCGTAATTCGGTTTTTAAGATTAATATGTATCTTTGCAAAGGTAAAATAATTCGACTGGACTTATGGATAAATTGCAAAAGTTTTTTTTTATCTCGATAGTATTTTTGCTTCTCGTGGGCTGCGGAGAAAAAGTATCGCCGGTGGAAATGAATATTGTACGTTTTGATAAGATATTGTTTTCATTAAATCATGAACATCCGGATATAAAAACCATATCTTCTGACGATTATCCGTTTTTCAATATGTATGCTATTGGCGTTTTACAAATGCCTGATGTTAATTCTCCCGAATTTCCGGAACTTCTTTCACTTTTTCTTACGGATTCCACTATTAATATTATTAACGATTCGGTGGAGCATGCTTATCCGCAAATGGATATGCAGGAAAGGGAACTTTCATCGGCTTTCGGTTATTATAAACATTATTTCCCTTTTGCCACGCTGCCAAAAGTTTATTCTTGTATTTCCGGTCTTAACCAGTCAATTATCACCGACAGTGTAATGATTGGTATAGGTTTGGATAATTATTTGGGTGAAGATTATATTTTCTATCGTCTTTTGGCGGAACCTGTGCCAAAGTATATACGCAAGAAGATGACGGCAAACCATATTGTAAGAGATGTGATTTATGGATGGTTGACCGCTTCATATCCTTTTCATCCTGAAAAGCTTGATCTTATAAGCGGAATGATTTATCAAGGTAAAATATGTTATCTTATGGAAAAACTATTGCCTGCTTACTCTCAGGAAAGGATTTTTAATTTCGATAAGACACAATTGCATTGGTGTAAAGACAATGAAGTTGAAATGTGGGAATTCCTTTTAAGCGGAGAATTGATTTTTAACAACACTCCGTTTGTGTTGAACAAATATCTTAACGATGCACCTTTCAGTTCCGGAATGCCACAGGAATCACCGGGTAGGGCAGTGGTTTGGAGTGGTTATAGGATAATAAGACAATACGTTGACAATTCCGGAGCATCTCTTTCCGATTTAATGCAAGAACAGGACTACCATAAAATATTACGCTTATCGAAATATCGTCCGTAGAAAGTGAGATAGAGACATTCCGTTACACATATATAGGCGTTTTTATATCATGTTATGCTACTGTTATGAAATACTACATAATATAAATTGCTTTATCATATAAGTATTTGCAGCAAAATTAACATTTGGATTGAAACCTTATTTTATAAGTAGGCGTATTCTTTGGAAATTAAAAAAATAAGAATATGAAAACCAAAATTATTTTATTATTAATTGTTATTTCTTTACCTTTTATAGGAATCGGGCAGACGTTGAAACCGAATAAAGATTCAACGTGGATGAGAGGTGGTTTGGTGAGTGCCAATTTCTCACAATCAAGTTTAACTAATTGGTCGGCAGGTGGCGAATCTGCACTCGGACTTGAATCAATGCTTGCTTATGAGGTTAATTATAAGAAAAGTAAAAATTTGTGGCATAATCGCTTTGAATTTGCCTACGGTGTCAATCATACCGATAGCGACGGTACCCGCAAAAGCAATGATAAGATTTATATTTCATCAAATTACGGTTACGCAATGGCTAAAAACCTGTATGCAAGTGCATTGATGACCTTTCAAACTCAGTTTGAAAAAGGTTATAATTACAAAGTTTCCGATGTTAATTATATTTCCAAATTCATGGCACCGGGTTATCTAACGATTGGTGCCGGTGCAACATGGACGCCTAAAAGTTGGCTCACTGCCACTTTAACGCCTGCCACGTGGAAAGGTACATTTGTAACCGATGACAGTCTTTCGTCCGTCGGTGCATACGGAGTTGATAAAGGAGATCATCTTTTGTCGGAGTTTGGTGCCAATTTAAAAGCGGAAGCAAAATATGAATTTCTGCCCAATATGACGGTCTACACTCGTGTAAATCTCTACTCCAATTATCTCGGCAAGCCTTGGAATATAGACGTGAATTGGGATGTGATACTTAACATGAAAGTAAATAATTGGTTTTCGGCAAACGTTACAACTAATCTCGTTTACGATGACGACCAGAGAATTGCCCGTAAAGACGGTACGACGAGACCCGTAGTACAATTTAAAGAAGTACTTGGAGTAGGTTTACAACTTAACTTCTAAATCTCTTGATATTTTCGTTGACAGGATGGCGATATTCGCGATATATATCTTCCAATATCGGCATCTTCTTAACGAAAAAGGCGTATATCTTTGCCCATTCGTCGGGATTATAAATGCTTACATTCGGTAGTTTAAAGTAGATAGCACTCACAGTGCGTCCGATTTCTCTAAAATCCTCATCCCATAGAAGTTCGTTTCCTGTCTGTTCGGTGATTAACTTCCGATAAGGCAGGAAACTTTCGTATATCTCATATCTCCGCAAATCATTACGATGGTCTATTTGGAACATTACCAACGCCTTATCCGCATCTGCGTGAAACTTCAATTGCGTATTACGTATACCTATTCCCGTGAGTAACCAACGTCGCCTTATGTTATTAGAAGAGCAATATTTTTTGAATCCTTCCCAGAATTTTTCCCTTAACTCCTTTGCTTCTTCTTTTGTTAACACTATTCGATTGGTTTTAATTTTCAGCACCCCAAATGTACAAAATAGTTGACTTGAATTTCAATATTTATTAGTAATCTATTTTGTATACCAAGTTTTTTGAGTATTTTTGACAATATTAAAAATTTAAATTCTATCAAGATATGGCAAGCATAAGAAGATTGAAGAAAGATATTGATTATCTAACATTTGCAGTGATTGCAGATAGTCTTAACTATAGTTTAAACAATAGTAAAGGCGAAGACGAAGTTAGCAAAATTATTGCAGAGGTGATTAATATGAGGAATGAAATGAGGATTAAGATAGTTAATCCTACTATTGAGGAAGGTGAAAAGAATGCAGTTAAGAAGTACTATCGTGGTATATGGAATGAGGTTTTGAAAACTGTTGATAGTGCTTTCACCAAGTTAAGCGAAACTGTTTCTTCGGGTAAATAGTTTAATGAAATATTTGTTCATGTGTATGTCGGGAGATTGTTTTGAGTAAGACGTCTCCCGATTTTTTTAATGGAAAAGTTAGTTAATATACAGGGCATAGGGGTGGTGAAGTTGCGCAGAGGACGCAATATCAAACATTTGTCGATTCGGATGGCTGCCGGTAGAGGAATTTGGCTTAATGTACCTTGGTTGATTAGTTATGAACAGGCAATTAAATTTTTGCAATCACAGACGGCTTGGATTGATGAAAATCGAAAGAAGTTTGTTAATATTGAATCTCGCAAACAGGATTTGCAGGTGGAGGAGGAAATAAAACGTGCTTGCAGGGAGTTTATGCCTGCTCGTGTTGAGGCACTTGCTTGCAGGCATGGTTTTAGTTATGGTCGTTTAAGTTTCAGAAATAATGTTTCCAATTGGGGAAGTTGTTCGTGGAACAATAATATTAGTTTGAATGTGAAATTGATGAGAATGCCCGATGAAGTGATTGATTACGTAATTATCCATGAGTTGTGTCATACTGTTGAGAAAAATCATTCCGACAGATTTTGGGCATTGGTTGAGAAGTGTTGTCCCGATTATCGGAGATTGCGTGCTTATTTGAAAACTAAGCATACTGCTTTTTGAATTAATATTAATATTTTATACATTTGTTTGTTTTATAAATCACATAAGTCTTTTGGGGAATGAAAGATATAAAGTCATTATTGAAAGAGATTAAATATCCGGGAAGTAGCAAAGATATAATTGCACTTGACATGGTGCAAAATATTAAAGTTGAAGGAGATATTCTTTCTTTTCGTTTGGTTTTTCAGAAATCGGAAGATCCGTTTACTGCCGTAGTGAAGAGGAAATGTGAGGAGTTGTTGAGAGCCAAAACCGATTATAATGATATTAGGATTGAAGTAGTTTTTATTCAGGATTTGGAACGCCCGTTGTCTGTGGAGAAAGTAAAAAATATTGTAGCGATTTCTTCCGGTAAGGGAGGAGTGGGCAAGTCTACGGTTGCGGCTAATTTAGCTGTGGCGCTTGTTCTCGATGGTTATAAGGTAGGTTTGATTGATGCCGATATTTTTGGTCCTTCTATTCCCAAAATGTTTGGTGTGGAGGAAGAGCGTCCTTACTTAACGGAAATAGACGGCAAAGATTATATTGAACCTGTTGAGAAATATGGTGTTAAGTTGCTTTCAATAGGTTTTTTTGTAGATTCGGATGCTGCAACAGTTTGGCGCGGGCCTATGGCTTCTGGAGCTTTGAAGCAACTCATAGAACAGGGGCACTGGGGGGAGTTGGACTTTCTTTTAATTGATCTGCCTCCGGGTACAAGTGATATTCATTTGACTTTGGTTCAGACTTTGGCATTGACGGGTGCTGTGGTTGTAACCACTCCTCAGCATGTAGCTTTGGCAGATGCCGTAAAGGGTATTAATATGTTTGAGTCGCCGGGTATAAGTGTTCCGGTTCTCGGTATTGTTGAGAATATGTCTTGGTTCACTCCTGAGGAACTTCCTCAGAATAGGTATTATATCTTTGGTAATAGCGGTGGCAAGAGATTAGCGGAAGAGAAAGGGCTTCCTTTGTTGGGGCAGATACCTGTTGTTCAGGGAATTTGTGATTCGGGAGATAACGGACGTCCCATAGTTGCCGACACTCATTCTGTCGTTGCTTCGGCATTTATGGAGTTGGCTGAAAATTTAGTTAGAGAGGTGGAGAGTAGAGGTGAAACTGCTAAAAGGGTAAAGTTACATAAATGATAATTCGATTTGAGTAGAAAGATTGCAATATATCTGATGTTATTGTTTTTGGTTGCTTGCTCAACTAAGAAGAATAATTTTTTCACTCGAAATTATCATTATTTCACCACTAATTACAATGTATATTTTAATGGTAACGAAGCTTTTAAACAGGCTTTGAAGAAGATGGAAGCAAATCATAAGGAGGATTACACTAATTTGCTTCCTGTTTTTGTTTCAAGTAATGACCAAACGCGCTCTATGTGCAATTCCGATATGGATTATGCGATAGAAAAAGCGGTTAAAGCGATAGATAAACATTCGATAACTGCTAAACCTAAGCGTAGGGGTAATAAGGATTCAAAGCGTTATGAGGATTTTAGAAAGAAGAGGGAGTATAATGATATGATTCCCGATTGTTATTTGCTTATGGGTAAGGCTTATTTTTACAAGAAGCAGTATTCAATGGCTAATAATACTTTTCGACATATTTTAAGACAGTATTCTACGGATGAGAAGTTGGTGACGGAAACGCAATTGTGGCTTTTCCGAAGTCATGTGGAGATGGGACATTACGATGAAGCTGCAAATGAAGCAAAGACACTTGCCGGAGTGAAACTGACACGCAGGCAAAAGGAGTTGTTTTATGCTACCAATACGGAACTTGCAATTAAGCAGAATAATTTTTCTCAAGCTATTGATGATGTTAAATATTTGGTGGATGTAACGTCTGACGTTAGCAGGTCGTTGCGTTATAAGTTTATTCTTGCTCAACTTTATTTGCAGGAAAATCGCCAAAGTGAGGCAATGGCTATGTTGAAGAAATTATCTCATTTCAATTTTAATTATGAGATGGCTTTTAATGCTAAAATTGATATGGCTCTTGCATATACGGAAGATGATAAGGATGTGAAAAAAACTCTTCAAAAAATGTTGAAGGATGTGAAGAACGAGGAGTTTAAGGACAGAATTTATTATGCTCTCGGAAATATTGCCGACAGGGATGGAGATGAAAAGGGTGCTATTGATTATTATTGGCAGTCTGTTCGCAATAGTGTGAGTAACGACAATCAGAAGTCGCTTTCTTTTTTGAAGTTGGGCGATTATTATTTCGCGGACAAGGATTACGTTAATGCGCAACTTTGTTATGATTCTTGCATGTTTTTCATGGATACGCGGGTTGAAAATTATGACGATTTGAAGTTAAGAGTAACCAATTTGACGAGTTTGGTAAATAGTCTTAATGTTATTTACACACAGGATAGTTTGCAGAGGATAGCTGCTTTGCCTGAGGCGGAAAGAAATAGGATCATTGATGAGCAGATTCAGAAAATTAAAGATGATGAAGCAAAAGCGAAGGAGTTGGAACGTCAGGCACAGCAGGAAAGAAGTTTTTATTATCGCAGCAATATGATGAGTTATGGTGGTGGAGGTTCAGGTAGCAACAATTTATCATCCGGCGACTGGTACTTTTATAATCCTATGACGATAGCAATGGGTAAGAACGAATTTAGGCGTAAATGGGGACGTCGTCGTTTGGAGGATAATTGGCGCAGGATAAATAAGTCAATGGTTGCTCCGACGGATGTTGGTGATATGGCTATCACCGATAGTGAGCCGGAAGAAGAAGTAGATTTGAAGAGTAAGGATTATTATTTGAAGAATTTGCCGTTGACTCCTGAGCAATTGGCGGTGTCGAATGAAAAGTTGCAAAATGCTTATTATAGTGCGGGGGAACTTTATCTTTATACATTCAACGATCCTGTTAAGGCTTTGGAATGTTTTGAGGCTTATATTAACCGTTATAAGGAAGGTAATAAGTTACCACAGGTTTATTATCTTGCTTATTATTCGGCAAATGAAATCGGTGAAACGATTAAGGCGGAAGGCTATAAGAACGATTTGATTAAAAAATTTCCGGATAATGAATTGACTAAGAGTATACTTGATCCTAATTATTCCCAAAAGACGGAAACGGAGTCGGAAGAGGTTAATAAATTGTATGAAGTTGCTTATAATTTGTATGAGGAGATGTATTACTCACAGGCTCTTGATAAGGCTAATGAGATTTTACTAAGATACCCGGACAATAAATTAAAGTCAAATGTATTGTTTTTGCGAGCCATGTGTATGCTTAATTTGGGTAAAAATGATGAGATACGGGTTGCGTTAAATGATGTTTTAGATTCTAAGCCGAGTAGGGAGATAAGTGATGTGGTTAATTCTATAATGGCATCCATGAATGTAGGCAGCAAGCCGGTTGCTTACACGGAATCGGATATGAGTAATGCCCGTTATTTGAGGAGTAACAGACATTGGGTGTTTAGTGATACGATTGAAAACAAAATTGATACATCGGCTGGTGAAACGCCTTATTTGATAGACAATTCAGCTAAATATGATGTGATTATAGTTTTGCCGGAAGATATAAAGACTGTGCAAACTTTGCAATTGCAGGGACGTCTCACTTATATTAATGCCGGCAATATCATTAGCGGTAAGGATTATAAGATGACAAAGGAAAACCTGTGGTATAAGGTTGATGCTTTGAAGATCGGTACTTTTGAAAAATATGCTGAGGCAGAGGAATATTTGACACGTATTTCGGGCGACCGTAATATTTTAAAGATACTTGGTAATTCCGATTATAGGATTTTTGCAATTTCTACCGCCAATTTGGAGATGTTGAAGCGTTTGAAGGATGTGGATGGTTATTTGGATTTCTTTGTTAAAAATTACTTTAAGGATTCTCGTAAGGGAGAAGCGATTACCGGTCAACTCGGTACGTCGGCACATATTTTTACTTATAGTGATGACTCCGAATATGACGTGGCATTCTATTTACCTTTCCGAAAAGTTAACATGAATAGACTTGCCGGTATTTTGAAGTCTATAGAGTCGGCTTATGTTCTTTCACGTGAGGATTATGATGAAAATCATGAGATTTTACTTTTGGAAAATGTAGGTAACAAAACTCAGGCTTTGGAGCAGATGAATTTGTTGATGCAAAATCAAGCCTTGTATGATCGGTTGAAGTCCGTTGATTACGAATATTTTATAATTACAAAAGATAATCTTTCCATATTGAAAGAAGGCAAGTATATAAAGGAATATATGAGTTTCTTTGAAGATAACTATTTGAGAGACGTTAAAGGTGAGAACGGAATAGAAGACGGTGATTTTGTTTATAATAAGGAGTTGCCCCATCGTTTTGTGTTGCTTTATTCCAACAAGATTGACCCGTTTAAGTTGAAAGAAGCATTTGAGGATTTTAACTACACGGGTTTGACGATTAACAATCAGAAATATGATGAAGAGTATGATTGTCTCACTGTGAGTGGATTTAATGACGAGGCAACGGCAATGCGTTATTTTAATGCTGCAATAAAGGATAGGAATTTAACAAGACCTTTGAAAAATACGAATTATCGTAATTTTATTATCACGGAGTATAATTTAAAAACTGTTTTGGAGAATAAGAATGCGGATAAGTATTTGATATTCTTTAAGAGATATTATCTTGACAAGTGAAGTGGTTAATTAGAAACACAGGCGAATTGGACGCAACGGCTGCATCGTTTTTGGAAACGGTAAAGGATATGAAAGTTTTTGCTTTCTACGGAGCTATGGGAGTGGGTAAAACTACTTTTGTGAAAGCTTTGGGGAAGGCACTTGGTGCTACGGATGAAGTTAGTTCTCCGACTTTTTCTATTGTTAATGAATACCACACATCCGAAGGTGATGTTTTTTACCACTTTGATTTTTATCGTATCAATAATATTGAAGAAGCATTGGACTTTGGTGTTGAAGAATACTTTTACGGAGGCAGGCGATGTTTCATAGAATGGTCGGAAAAGATAGAAGAGTTGTTACCACCGGACACGGTGTGTTGTTATTTTCGTGAATTGCCTGACGGTTCTCGGGAAATAGATATAGATGATGACGTTTTAAACTCATGATATGAAGATTGCCGTATACATATTGATAATTCTGCTTATGTCTTCCTGTTCGTCGTCTTATTATATGCGTAAGGGTAATAAAATGTATGAAACCGGACGTTTCTATAAAGCGGGTGTGAATTATGAAAAGGCTTTTAAAAAGATGTCTAAAAAAGACGACAGATCGGCGGTTGCAATGAAAGTCGGAGTTTCTTTTCAAGACGTAAATAGACTTTCGGAAGCATACACTTGGTATCGCCGTGCTTCACAAGCAGATAAAACGAAAACGGAACCTTACATTAAAATGGCGGAGATTAGTGTATTGCGTGGTGATGTAGACAATGCGGAAGTGGTGTTGGAAAACTTTAATACATTGTTTCCGGACGATGAGCGCGGAAAGGACGGAATTTATTCGCTCGGCATTTTGAGGCGTGATGAGGAAAAGTCAGGGCGTTACTATGTAGAAGCTATTAAAGAGTTGAACAGTCGCGACCAAAACTTTGCGCCCATGTTTGACCCGTCCGACAATAATTTTATTTATTTCACTTCTACTCGTCCTGCAAACAGTAAAAAAAGAGGTCATAAAACAGATCCTGTTACGGGAGATGCTTACAGTAATATCTTTGTAAGCGAATTTTCCAATGAAATACGCCGTAGAGATAAAAAAGGAGTTGTTAAGGTAGTGCGCCATTATCCTGAATCGCGTTGGATGCAGCCTGAACTTGCTGCCGATTCCTTGAAATCAAATCGCAACGACGGTGCCGTGAGTTTTTCATCAGACGGAAATCTTATGTATTTCACTTCATCGCGTATGATTGACGGTAAAAATCTTGGTACACGTATTTATTCTGCTGCAAAAATTGCTGCAAAAGACGGAGAAAACAGCAGTTGGAGTCAAATAGCAATGTCCGGAGTTTGTGGCGACAGTGTTTCCGTCGGTCATCCTGCATTTACGCCCGACGGTGATAGATTGTATTTTGTTACGGATATTCTACCCGAAGGATTCGGCGGTAAGGATATTTGGTATGTTGAACGTGTAGGTAATTCTTGGGGTGAACCGAAGAATGCAGGTGAAATGATTAATACCGAAGGAGACGAACTTTATCCTTATGTCAGGGACAACGGTGATTTCTACTTTGCTTCAAACGGTTATAACGACTGTATAGGTGGTTTGGATATTTATAAAATTACAACGAGCGACGGAGAACAAAAGCGTGAACGCTTACCGTCCCCGATAAATTCCTATGCCGATGATTTCGGTATCACGTTCAAAACAGGTGTTGATGAAGGGATGTTCTCATCTTCGCGCTCCGGTCGCAACGACAATATATTTTCATTTGCTTACATTCCGCAGCGTTTGAGTCTGAATGTTGTTATGCTTAACAGTTTCACATCTCGACCCATTAAAGAAGCTCAAGTTATTTTAACCGGTGATGACGGTTCAACAAATCGTTTGCTTTCCGACACGGCAGGTAGAGTGAGATTTGAATTACAGCCGGATATAGATTATGTTGTTACGCTGCAACATGCCGACTATCTCATTTCCAAAGAGGAAATATCTACCTACAAAATAGAAGACGACCGTGAGTTTGAGATTATAACGGAGATGCAGCCCATTGAGAAACCGATTATCATTCCCGATATTTATTTCGATTTTGCCAAATGGGATCTACGTGAGGATGCAATGAAAAATCTTGAAAGTCTTATAAAGACGTTGAATGACAATCCGAATATAACGATAGAACTTTCAGCTCATACGGATATGATAGGTTCGGCATCCGACAATTTGTTGCTGTCGAAGCGCAGGGCAGAATCGGTGGTTAATTACCTTATAAGTCAAGGAATACATCCCGACCGTCTAACGGCTAAAGGTTACGGTAAGGATCAGCCACGCATAATAACCGCAAAAGATGCAAAAGTTTACGGCTTTTTGAAAGAAGGAGATGTGCTCACACCAACGTTTATTCTTCAACTTAAACCGGAGCAAAGAGCAATAGCCTCTCAACTTAATCGTCGTATTGAATTTAAGGTTATGCGCAGAGATTATAAACCGAATGCGGATAAAAAGGCTCGGACTGTTGCCGAATCGGCTACATCACAACTGTCGCAAGAACCTGAGGTACTTTATAGTGTACCTGAGAACACTCATTCCGATGCGGTGCAAAATAAGGTTGTATCCGAAAAGGCTATGAAAAAGGTTGACGCAACAACACCGAAACCTACACAAACTTCTGTCGCCACTTCGTCGGAGGTAAGCAACACGGAACATTCCAAACAATCTTTGGAAAGTGTGAAAAAATTACTTTTAAGTGGTGGACATACTGCAAAAAAACTAACTTTGCGCGATATTAGTACGATTAAAGGTAATTTCTTCACCGTTCAATTGGGAATATATAAAAATGAACCTAAGGAATTGTTAAAGAATTTCAGAGTGGTGTTTACGGAAAAGCAAGCAAACGGTACGGTGCGCTACTGCGTGGGTGTTTACTCTACGAGAGAAGAAGCGAAAAAGTACGGAACGGAATTAAAAGAAAAAGGGATTGATAATTTTGTTAGAGAATATAATAACTAAATAAATGTACATATAAATAAAATGAAAACTATTGCTATTCTTTGCGGAGGCGGACCGGCTCCGGGCATTAACACGGTGGTTGCCACTGTTGCCAAGATTTTTATGAAAGATAATTACAGAGTGTTGGCTATACATGAGGGTTACAAAGGTTTATTTTCGGAGAATCCGGATATAGAGGAATTGACTTTTGAAAAAGCCGACATGATGTTTGTTCTTGGAGGTTCTATGATACGCATGAGTCGTCATAAACCCAAAGATGAAGAATTTTCGGATAGATTGTTTAAGCAATACGGCATAGAATTGCTTGTTACTATCGGTGGAGACGATACGGCTTCAACTGCCAACAGACTTACGAAATTCTTGAAACAACACAATTTACAGGTGAGCAACATTCATGTTCCCAAGACAATTGATAACGACTTACCACTTCAGGAAGGAGTGCCTACATTTGGATTTATGACTGCCAAAGAAATGGGTGTGAACATTGCGAAGATTATCAAATCGGAAGCGTCAACCACTCAAAATTGGTATGTGATGATGTCAATGGGACGAGAAGCCGGTCATTTAGCCTACGAAATAGGTAAGAGCATACAGTCTGCGATGATAATCATACCTGAAATGTTTGAAGGTATTGACATGACTTTGGATAAAATCGTGAAATTGATGATTTCTTCCGTAGTGAAACGTCGCATTCACGGAAGGAAATTCGGTGTTATAGTAGTGAGCGAAGGAATTTTTCACTGCTTGCGTGATGCCGATATTGAAGCTTCCGGAATATGTTTCACTTACGATGCTCACGGTCATCCGGAACTTGGAGAAGTGGGTAAAGCTCATATATTAAATAAACTGCTTTGCAAGAAAGCCAGAGAGTTGGGAATACAAATGACAGGACGCCCGATAGAAGTCGGCTACTCTTTGCGTTGCGTTGATCCTTGTGCCGAAGACCTTTCTTATTGCACTACTCTTGGAGTGGGAGTGAAGAAATTGTATGAAGCGGGCATCACGGGTTGCATGGTTTCCGTTGATATAAACAGGAAGATTGTACCTATTTATTTAAGTGATGTTGAAGATGAAAACGGTAAAATTCGTCCGAGATTGGTGAACATGCACAGAGAAGAAGTGAAAAACACATTTACCGACATGCTTTTCTATCTAACTGAAGACGATAGAGAAAAAGCAAAAACATACCTTGAAAATCCGGAAGAATACGAGTGGGCTAACATTATGAAATAGGAAGCCTCTTAAAAACAGTGAAACATGAATTTATTCCGAAAAAAAGACGTCGGTGAACTTATTGCGGAATCGCAAGGAAGCGGGTTGCGTCGATGTTTGTCGGCAACCGGATTGGTTATGCTCGGCATCGGAGCAATAGTAGGTACGGGGATATTTGTTGTAACCGGACAGGCAGCCGCCCAATATGCAGGTCCGGCTCTCACTATTTCTTTTGTCTTCTCGGCAATCGGCTGTGTATTAGCAGCATTATGTTATGCCGAATTTGCTTCGATGATACCTGTTAGCGGCAGTGTGTATTCATATTCCTACGCCACAATAGGAGAGTTTATGGCTTGGTTCATCGGTTGGGACTTAATTTTGGAATACGTTTTTGCTGTTTCGAGCGTTGCTGTCGGTTGGTCGGGTTACGTTTGTAATTTGTTGGCAGGTTGGGGATTGGATTTACCTGCCAACATAACTCAAGCCACTTTGAATTACTTTCCCGATAGCGGTTGGGCGTTTTCGGGAAGTATTATCAATTTTCCTGCGTTTTTTATTGTCGCACTTGTTTCTGCTTTGCTCATGAACGGAATCAAAGAATCGTCTTGGGTCAACGGATTTATTGTTGTTATTAAAGTGTCGGTGATACTTCTATTCATCGGCTTTGGCATTTCATATATCGACACGTCTAATTATGTACCTTATATACCTGAAAATACCGGTGAATTCGGTAATTACGGTTGGAGCGGCATAATGCGTGCCGCAGCAGTAGTATTTTATGCCTATCTCGGTTTTGATGCTCTTTCAACGGCAGCGCAGGAAGTTCGCAATCCGCAAAAAGACATGCCCAAAGGAATATTGATTTCCCTTCTTATATGTGCATTGTTATATGTGGGTGTAACGGCAGTTCTCACGGGAGTTGTAAACTATACCGAATTAAATGTGGATGCCCCCATTGCTCTTGCCATTGATAAGGCGGGTGAGGGATTGAACTGGTTGAGTCCTTTTATAAAACTCGGAGCCATTGCCGGTATAAGTTCGGTTATTTTAGTGATGATGCTCGGACAATCACGCATCTACTATGCTATTGCAAAAGACGGTATGTTGCCGAAAGTGTTTTCAAAAGTGAATGCTCGCAAGGGTACGCCCCAGAATGCTACAATTTTTGCCTGTATAGTGTCGGGACTTATAGCAGGCTTATTTCCGTTACAAGTGTTGGTTGAAATGGTTTCAATCGGTACGCTAATGGCTTTCACAATTGTGTGTATCTCCATTATCGTGTTAAGGCACACTCGCCCCGATTTGCATCGTCCGTTCAGAGTGCCTTGGGTGCCGACTATACCGATTTTGGGAGCCGTAATTTGTTTATTACAGATGTTTTCTTTGCCGCTTGGCACGTGGTTGCGATTGATAATATGGATGTTAATCGGTTTTGTGATCTATTTTTTATACGGCAAACGACACAGTCTTTTGAATAAATAAAGTATAGAAAATTGTAGTATATTTGCGCCCGAATATGGAAAAAGGTTTAATTGTAGCAATTGACGGATATTCGTCCACCGGCAAAAGCACCATAGCTAAAATGCTTGCTAAATGTTTGCGCTACGTATATGTGGATACGGGAGCAATGTATAGAGCGGTGGCTCTCTACTCATTGCAACATTCTATCACCGATGAGGCGGTTTTGAAAGATTTGCTTCCCGACATTTCAATAAAATTACGTTATAATGTTCACAATCGTGAGTATGAAACTTCCCTTAACGGCGTAAACGTTGAGAATGAAATAAGGGGAATGGATGTGTCAAACCGTGTGAGTGTGGTTTCGAGTTGGCAAAGCGTTAGGACATTCCTTGTGGAACAGCAGCGTAAACTTGGTGCTAAGGGTGGAATTGTGATGGACGGACGGGATATAGGCACGGTTGTATTTCCGAATGCCGATGTAAAGTTTTTTCTTACAACTAAGCTGGAAGTGCGTGCACTTCGCAGATACGAGCAACTTGTTGCAAAAGGAGTAAAGGTGTCATATAAGGAAGTCGCACAGAACGTGCTTGAAAGAGATTATAAAGACGAGAACCGCGAGATTAGTCCGTTGAAACCGGCTAAAGATGCTATACTTATCGACAATACTTGGATGGCGCTGGAAGATGAACTTGATTTGATGCTGCGGGAAATACGACTTGTTGATGATGATTACTATAGAGATTGACGAAAATTCGGGTTTTTGTTTTGGTGTGGTGAACGCTATTAATAAAGCAGAGAAAGAATTGGAAAAGGGAAAGCTCTACTGCATTGGCGACATTGTTCACAACACTCTTGAAGTGGAACGTTTGCAGAAGAAGGGTTTAATCACTATCGGTCATGAGAAGTTCGGTGAGTTACGTAATTGCAGAGTTTTGTTCAGAGCGCACGGTGAGCCGCCTTCTTCTTATTGCACGGCAAAGCAAAGGGGTATTGATGTTATAGATGCTTCCTGTCCTGTGGTGCTTGGTTTGCAGAAGAAAATACGTGAAGCATACGAAGAAATTAAAAATTCGGGAGGTCAAGTGGTTATTTACGGTAAAAAAGGTCATTCGGAGGTTGTGGGACTTGTGGGACAAACAAATGGTGAAGCAATAGTTGTTGATAATGAAGAGGATATTGAGCGTATAGATTTCACTAAACCGGTGATAGTTTTTTCTCAAACCACAAAAAATTTAGAGCATTTTCAATCTATTTCCGAGAAGATACGTAGAAGAGGAGGTGAGAATGTGAAGGTCTACGACACTATTTGTAGAAAAGTAGCCAACCGTATACCGCAGTTGAGAGATTTCGCAGCCCGTCATGATGTTATCCTTTTTGTGAGTGATGAAAAAAGTTCCAACGGTCGGCAACTTTATGTAATTTGTAAGGAAGTGAACGAGAGGAGTTACTTTATTCACGGACGGGAGGATTTGAAAAAAGAAATGTTTGATAAAGCAAAAAGTGTGGGTATAAGCGGAGCCACCTCAACTCCCCACAGGATTATGAAGGATGTGGCTCAAGAGATACTAAATATAACGAAATAACAATAATACTATTAATTAGATATTATGGCAAAAATTAAAAGAATAGGAGTTTTAACTTCCGGAGGAGATGCTCCGGGAATGAATGCAGCTATTAGAGCTGTGGTTAGGGCAACGCTTTACAATGGTTGTGAAGCTTATGGTATTTACGAAGGTTATCAGGGATTGATAAACGGCGACATTAAGAAATTGAGATCAAATCATGTGAGCAATATAATTCAGAGAGGCGGTACGATATTAAAATCGGCTCGCAGCAAAGAGTTTCGCACGGTTGAAGGAAGAGCTAAGGCTGCTGCCAATATGAGAGAACATAAGATTGATGCTCTCGTGGTGATTGGTGGCGACGGTTCATTCACAGGTGCACGCATTTTCGGGCAGGAACACGGAATACCTGTTGTTGGAATCCCCGGTACGATTGACAATGACCTCTACGGTACGGATTCAACAATCGGTTATGATACGGCAGTGAATACGGCAGTGGATGCGGTGGATAAAATTAAAGACACGGCAAGTGCTCATAACCGTTTGTTCTTCATTGAAGTTATGGGACGGGATGCCGGTTTTATTGCTTTGAGAGTGGCAATAAGCACAGGTGCGGAAGCCGTTTTGGTACCGGAAATAGAATCGGATCTCACGGATTTGAATGATTTTCTGGGTAAAGATTACGATCCCACAAATTCAAGTGCCATTGTGATTGTAGCAGAGGGAGAAAAAAGCGGTGGTGCAATGCAAATCGCAGAAAAAGTTTCTAAATCTCATCCCAATTATGATATACGTGTTTCTATTTTGGGGCACATGCAAAGAGGCGGTTCGCCTTCGCCATTCGATAGGGTGTTGGCAAGTCAATTGGGCGTGGCGGCAGTGGAAGCCCTGTTAGACGATCAAAGCAATATAATGGTGGGAATTATGAATAAACAAATCACACAAGTGCCTTTCAATAAAACCATTAAAAACACTAAAAGCCTTAATCCCGAATTATTGAAATTGGTGAAAGTGTTGTCTTTCAGATAATATTCCGATTGTAGTTACTATAAACAAGAAGGTGTCCCCCAAGCGGGATGCCTTTTTTTTATGCCGTTATATCCAAATATAAGTTCCGGCAGATGTGCCAAAAGTTTTGTCGGGTCAAATATAAGTTTTGGCACATGTACTTAAAGTTTTGTCGGGTCAAATATAAGTTTTAGCAGATGTAATAAAAGTTATATTACACCTAATATAAGATATAATACATGTCATGAGAGTTATATTACATGTGATAAAAGTTATAATACATGTCATAAGAGTTATATTACATGTGATAAAAGTTATAATACATGTCATAAGAGTTATATTACATGTGATAAAAGTTATATTACATCTCCTAAAAGTTATATTACCCGTAATCCTCCGGTCAGCGACCGGATATATTGTAGGGGCGTATGGTATACGCCCGAAAATATA
>JAISHE010000072.1 GCA_031262745.1 Culturomica sp.
GCTAACTGCAATATTTTTAAACAATTACATCATATCAATATGAAAACGGAAGAGACCGAAAAAGGGAAAAAAAGAGGCGAAATTAACCATGGTTTTTGCAAAGAAACTATTGCAGTGCAAATGTAAAAAATAATCTTTAATATCCGCAAAAAAATGTTAGAAAAAAATTGGCGATGTGGACAAAACGTCTTAAAAATAGCCTAATTTTTGTCTATTATACCGGAATGTTCCATTTTAGCAATATGTGTGGGAAATTGCTTATGGTTTAGATTACAAAAGAAGCTATTCACAGAACTGTGTCAAGAGATATAAATTTGTAGGGGCTATCCACAATAATTGTAGAGGGTGCCGTAAAAATTGCAATTTTTTTGTAATTTTGAGCGCAGTTATCGAAACCATTTATATTATTGATTATCATCCGAATACTCTTCTATAATATATTAAAACAAAAATATCTTTATTTTATAAAAATCAATAGATTACAGAAAAATGAATAAGTCCGCCGTCGTATATGTGTGCTTGATTATACTTGTGATTGATCTGTTCACAATTGTCTTCTCTTTTCGTGCTTTAAATGATGCCGAAAAGAAAAATACTTTCAACGAAAACTATGAAGATGTGCAAATATCTAACGGAGAAACGGAGATGCTACTTGCTTCGGATGTGCCGATACCCGACAAAATAAGTTTCGCCGGTGAACGCACTCCCTTGGAAAGAATCGACATTAGAGAGGCTTTAACAAAAGAGCTAATCGTTTATACCTACCTTCATTCACACACTATTCAAATAATGAAAAAGGTTCCACGATATTTTGCCGTTATTGAACCTATATTGAAAAAAGTCGGTTTACCGGAGGATTTCAAATACCTTGCCGTAATTGAAAGTGGTTTGGAACCTTTAGCGGTGTCTCCTTCCGGAGCTGTGGGACTTTGGCAATTTATGGAAAAAACCGCAAAAGAATACGGTTTGGAAATAAATAACGAAGTTGATGAAAGATACAACATAGAAAAAGCTACCTATGCAGCTGCCGACTACCTTAAAAAGATGCACGACAAATTCGGCACATGGACAATGGCTGCCGCCGCCTACAATGCAGGTGGCAACATGATAAACAAGCAAATTGATACTCAAAATGAGAGGACTTACTATAGTTTGCTGCTCGGTGAAGAAACCGAACGTTATGTTTTCCGTATATTAGCTGTGAAACAAATCTTAAATCATCCGGAATTATACCATTTTTATGTAGAAAACACATATCCCGTTGAGGCTACACGTAAATATAAAATACGAAAACCCGTTAAAAATCTTGCCCTGTGGGCTGCAGATCATGAGATCTCATATAAAACGTTGAAACGTTTTAACCCATGGCTTAGAAAAAATCATCTACACGACATTAAGAATAAAGATTATGAAATCACTATCCCAAGAAAAACAGAAAACTATAAATAATAAGTCTGTTAACACTGTTAGAGTCTTTTGTGAAAACACAGAAAAATACTACGATGTTGAAATAGGTAGCAATTTACTGCAATTCAGAAATTTAATATACGGCGATGATAATCGTCAAATACTGGGAGCACTTGTAAATAATCAATTGAAAGATCTCCAAATGCCTATCGTGGAAGCGATGAACATAAATTTCATACAAATCGGTTCTTTGGACGGTTTCAGCGTTTATATTCGATCGCTCATTTTCATTCTCTACAAGGCGATACATGATTTATATGCCAATAAAACATTGAGAATTGAATATCAAATTTCAAATGGTATCTTATGCAGCATTATCGGGAATAAAAGATTATCGTTGAATTCGGATATGGTCGATAGTATCAAAAAAAGAATGAAGGAAATCATTGATGCCGACATTCCGATTGTTCGTGTGGAAATACCGACGGAACATGCCATAAAACTGTTCAAGAAGCAAGGACTTAAAGATAAATCCGATTTAATGGAAACCAGAGGCAGAGTGTACACTTCCGTGTATTGTATTGATAAAACGGTTGATTATTTCTACGGAACATTAGCACCGTCTACCGGCTGTATGAACGTTTTCAATTTGGTTACATATAAAGAAGGTATGCTTCTGCAATATCCCACTCGCAGTAATCCTTATACAGTTGCCCCCAAGATTGCTCAACCTAAACTTTTTCATATATTCAGTGAAAATAAAAATTGGGGTAAAATAATGGGGATTAGCGACATCGGAAAGATGAACAAAATAGTGGAAAACAAAAACTCATCCGATATAATCCGTGTGAGCGAAGCATTGCATGAAAAAAAGATTTCCATAATTGCCGACAAAATAAACGCAAGGCGGAAAAACGTGAAAATTATATTGATTGCAGGACCATCATCATCCGGTAAAACCACCTTCGGAAAACGTTTGGGCGTACAACTAATGGTGAACGGCATGCAACCCTACAATCTTTCTCTGGATAATTACTTTGTAGACCGCACAGAAACTCCTAAAAATGCAGACGGAGAATATGACTTTGAAAGTATTGATGCTCTTGATTTGCAAACTTTCAAAAGCGACATAGAACGACTTCTAAAAGGTGAAGAAATAGAAATAACCAAATTTTCTTTTGAAACCGGTGAACGTTTCTACGACGGTGAACGAATGAAACTTAAAAGAAACGGGGTACTTATTATAGAAGGTATACACGGACTAAATCCTAAACTCACTCAACTACTTCCGGCTGACAGTTTCTTCCGAATTTTCATTTCTGCGCTTACTTCTATTGCAATCGACAATCATAATATTATAAATCCTACCGATAATCGCCTCATCCGCCGCATGGTAAGAGATTACAAATATCGCGGCTACTCTGCTCTCGAAACCATCAAACGTTGGGAAAGCGTGTTGCTTGGAGAAGAACAACACATTGTTCCCTATCAGGAAGAAGCCGATGTTATGTTTAATTCCGCTTTGATTTATGAACTCGGAGCACTGAAAGAACAGGCTCTACCGCTTTTAATGGAAGTTATGCCGCAAAATCCGGAACATTCAAAAGCCCTCCGCCTACTTAAATTTTTCTCATACGTGAGAACCATGCCTACCCGCGATATTCCAAACAATTCGATTTTAAGAGAATTTCTCGGCGGAAGTAGCTTTAAATATTAAATTTCAGTCTGTTTTCCGATTTTTCTTCTTTAAGAAACCCAAATAGCGATTGAAAAGTTCACGAAAAGTGTCGAAACTTTCCTGATAAGACACCCCTATCCCTTGCGTGGTTTCATTGTTGGTCTTGTAGATAATCTTTTCGTCGGTATGCGAATAAGCTTTTAATTTTAAGGAACCTTCTTCATTGATTTTTAATTCAATATCAAAGTCCCCTATAACGTTATTCTTAGACGCATTTTCCACATTTCTATTGCTTCCAACATCCATATTCCCATTCACGGAAATGCTTAACCTGTCATTCAAAAGTTGTGTTGAAAGAGCAAGCTCTACCTCGTCTGCCGAAATTTCATCACCGGGGCGATACACAAAATCCACACCAAAGTTGTTATTGATACCGGAAAGCCAACGCGAAAGTTGATTTGAAAGTATCTCCGAAACAGTTGTCATACCTGCTTGTCTACCAACATTCGTATTTTCCGTTTCAACATTGATATGATCCGGTTTGGTGAACCGATTAAGCATCAAAAGCGAAAACATTTGTTTATTTTTTTCATCCTCGCTGGCAAAAAGATTTTGCACATAACTCTTTGCCTGAGCATCAAGAGAAGGGAAATTTATATCGAAAACAACAGTCGGATTAGTGATATTTCCGCTCAAATCAAGAATACATTCCACCGGTACCTTAGTACTTCTGTCTCTAACCGCATCTTCGTTTCCTGCCGTATTTCCGTCCGTAAAAAGTTCATTAAGAGAAGTCTTTAAATTATAAACGGCAGCAACATCTATAACCGCATCATAGGGTGCACCGTTCCAAACTATCGTACCTCCGGGTTTAAGATTAAAACTTTTATCCATCAAACCGCCGAGAGTTAGCGTATAATTACCCTGCGAAAGTTTATACTCTCCTAACATACTTATGCCCTCATTATTATCCAATTCTATCTTTATGTCTCCCGATCCGCTCGCATGTAATACATCCCCTATCAAAGGATCAAACACTATATAAACTTTCAGATTATCGTTCAACTCAAGATTTGCATTCAAAATAACATTCTTCATATCAAATTTTGAAGACTTCTCATCTTCTCTGTAATATTGATTGGTGTTTACAAAATGCAGAAAATTATTCTCTTCAATATTCGTTGCAGCCGAAAGCGGTAAATACAGTTCGGAACCCCATTCCGGACGGGCATTTATTCTCACATTAGTAACACCATCGGCTCCGTTCACATTTATAAGGCTCGTGAGATACACACGTCCGTAAAGTTGATCGCTATGTTCAGGTCCGTTATTCATAACAAGAAAATTATTACAAGAAATATCAAAGTTATAGTTTCCTTTAATGATGTCATAAGAACCGTTCAGCAATGCTGTATTCCCATTTCTGTCTTTTATCTCAAAGTCTTTAAAATAAACGTCATTTTTAGAAAAGAACAAGCTATCACGCACCGAGAAAACAGTATTTAAATCATTCACAAGCATAGAAACCGAATCCAAAGCTACATAACCGTTAACATCAAAATCCGTAGGATTACCGTTAATATGCAGATTTCCCGAAATACGACCTTTACCATTGCTATAAACACTTGAAGTGTATCTGTTCATATATTGCAAATCAAACTCTTTCAAATTCAAATTCAAATGAATAGAATCGGAAGACGGTTGATAATAACCTGAAAGATAAAACGGAATATCATCCCCAGAAAAGTTTTCCGCTTTCATAACCAAACGACCCGAATCCGGTTCCCAATAAGACACAATATTCAACACACCAACAGTATCACTGTTTACTCCCCAGTCTTTAACCTGTATGTCAGAATGAAGCAAATTATTTTGAAAATGAATTTCACCATTCACCATTCCGAAAGTATTCACGTTTGAAGTGAACAGCATTTTATTCAATTTAAAAAGATCTATGTTTTTAAGTTTAATCGAAAACACATCTTTCGGATTTTCGGTTATATCACCGCTAACACCCATGTATTGATTATTATTCACCACAGAAAATTCTTCAAGTTTGATTTTACCGTTTTCAATAATTCCCACAGCAGAATTCACTCTCCAAACACTATCACTCATAACCACAATTCCCGGATTGATAGTAATTCGTGTTTTATAATCGCCGTTGTCGGAAGGTAGAAACTTCACATTTGCGGATAAATTACCGCTATATGTCTTTTCCGACCAATTACACCATGAAATTTCACTGTCAATCTCATCATCATGCATCCGTAGCTCGTTATGAAGATTATGAACAGTAAATAATTCAAAAACATCTATCTTCCCTAAAGTCGATACTATCGTAAGTTTATCACCTTTCCCATCCACTTTAAAAGAAGCATCGGAAAAATTAATACCTTTATATATAAGCGTATCCGCCACAAAATCAACAGCAAATTTATTTGTGCTACCTTCTATCCTCAAATTAATATTTGCACCTGAAGAAATATTAAAATCGGGATAAATTACATTTAAAACCCTATTCAAATCCTTATTACTAAACAAATAACTACTATGCACATTCGACGGCAAAGAAACATTTGTGTCCGGCGATTTAAAAACAGGTAAAAACTTACACAATTGCTGATTTAGAAATCTCAAAGCCGGCTGCATTGCTCCTATTCCGCTCATTTTAAAATCAACAACATCGGAACTAAGAGCCATCGAATAATTTTCATAATCTTTCTCCCCGTCCAAACGAATTGTATCAATTCTAAATCCTCTATCGGGAGTTTGCGTTTGCGTGTGATAACTTAAATCCGTAAGGTATGCAGAAATATCGGCTCTATGTTCCAAATCACCTTTTATATTAACAGCAAGCTTACCGACACAATGCTCACGTGTCTTTTGATTGATACCTAATTGGAAATCATTAAGATCTGCAATATCAAATTTACCTTTTAACTCAAGTTCGGGAACGGAATCGTTAGACTGCTTTAAATGTAATTCGGATTTGAATTTCTCATCGGCAAATTCGGCACTAATATCCAACAAAGTCTCATCGGCTGTCAAAAACACTTGTCCCTTACCAACAGACGTACCCTTATAATACATTGAATTAATCTGTCCTTCCAAATCAAATAAATAAGTGTCATCGTTGAATTTACCGGTAAAATCGGCAGCAAAATCGGCATTACCGAAACCATCCACTTTCATTAGTCGTCCCACATTAACACCGGGGAAAGATAAATTACCGTCAAGAGTATAACCTGTTGATGTTGAAGCGTAATGTAAAACGGCATCCCCGTGAGCACCGCGAGTTGTACTATTAGCTTTAAAAACGAAATCCTCTATAGTACCATTAAAACGTCCGGAAATATTGTGAACACCTATTGCATGAAAAGGCTTCGGTATACTTATCCAGTAATCCATCCAAGGCAAATAAAGGGTTTCCAAATCAGGCGGATACACCGACGATGATCTTATATTTATATCGAACAAAGCAGTGAAAAACGAGGGCAAACCTGATGACTCGGCATCTCCTTCGATAACAGTCTTTTCTCCTAATTCTATTCGCAAATTTGTTCCTTTCAATTTATTGACTGTCCCCGTAACTACACCTTCACAAGTAAAAACATTTCGGATACCAAGTAAACCCTCATTAAAATAAGCCAAATCCTCAAAACTTACTTCCGACGGTGCAACCTCATACCTTTGCTCCATACGACTCGTGAAATTACGCCAATAACCATTATTAGGTTTCCAATCAAATTGCAACGATTTTAAATGTAAATCACTCCTCTCGGTTTTTATTTTTATTCCGCTCACGTCCAAATGACCACTTCTCAATTTCATAACACCATCTATTTCTTTTACTTCAAATCCGGATTTCTCTTTGAAACTCAAACCTCTAATATCCATAAAAGTCTCATCCCCACTAAAATTAGGTCGCAATATATCAACATTCAGTTCACGACAATCAACATCCGTCCAATTTATTTCATAAAAGACACTATCCTTTTTTTCCTCTCGGTAGGTGAAACGAGAATTACGCACTTTGATTTTCTCCAAATCAATCACCCATGCACCACCGCTACTTTCCGATTTATCCGAGGAACTTGCAAAAGAAGACAGAGAATCCAACATAACTTCCAAATTCATCACGGAATTTTTATCTCCTCTGCTCATCCATAAATTAAAATAGGCATCTTCAAATGTCAATTCTTTCACCTTGAAACTGCGTTGAAACAAACTCACCGAATCAATAGCCATAACCGCATTACGAGCATACAGCAAAGTATCATTACGGAAATCTTTCACCAAAATATCGTTCAGCACAAGCGATTTCAACGGACGAAAATCAACTCCTCCTATAATTATTCTCACACCTGTTTCCGCTTCTATCTTCTCGGTGAACCAGTATACTAAACGAGTCTGAACACCTGCACTTTGCAGTAACAAATAAGAAATCAGGAGTAGCAAAATAAGCCCTCCTGCACAAATAGATAATATCTTAAAGATTTTTTTTATACCTTGCAGACCTTTGATTTTTCATACAAATATATTAATATTACCGCAAATTTAAAAGAAATGAACACTATCATTTTAGGCATAGAATCCTCTTGCGACGACACTTCCGCAGCCGTTCTCTGTGACGGCTTTATACTTAGTAATGTGATTGCAAGCCAGAAGGTTCATGAAGCATACGGAGGTGTGGTTCCGGAATTAGCCTCACGAGCACATCAACAAAACATAATACCGGTGGTGCACGAAGCAATGCACCAAGCCGGCATAAACGTTAAAGACATTAATGCCGTTGCTTTCACACGCGGTCCGGGCTTAACCGGCTCTCTACTTGTGGGCACATCCTTTGCAAAAGGTTTTGCAATAGCTAATCAAATTCCTTTAATTGATGTAAACCACCTTCAAGCTCACGTGCTCGCCAATTTCATCAAAGAACCCGAAATGCAAAATCGACAACCCTCATTTCCATTTCTCACTCTGCTGGTATCGGGCGGTAACTCACAAATAATTCTCGTTAGCGACTATCTTAAAATGGAAATAATCGGGCAAACCATTGATGATGCTGCCGGTGAAGCCTTTGACAAATGTGCTAAAGTTATGGGACTACCGTATCCCGGCGGTCCCGTCATCGATAAACTTGCCAAAAACGGTAATCCGAATCGCTTCACTTTTGCCAAGCCGAATATTCCCGACTTTAATTACAGTTTCAGCGGATTGAAAACCTCTTTCCTCTACTTTCTTAGGGATCAATTAAAAGAGAATACGGATTTTATAAATAAAAATATTAACGACCTTGCCGCATCCCTGCAAAAAACTATTGTTGACATTCTTCTCGACAAACTCAAGAAAGCTGCCAAACAAACAGGTATAAAACAAATTGCAATAGGTGGCGGAGTGTCGGCAAATTCCGGTCTCCAAAAAGCAATATACGAGGAAGCTGAAAAAGCCGATTGGGAAGTATTCATACCACGAATCGGCTATTCTTTGGATAATGCCGGCATGGTTGCCGTAACCGGTTACTATAAATATCTTGCCGGCGATTTCGTCGGTTTGGACGCCCTCACATTTGCCCGTACCACTCTGGACTAAAATGTACGGTTTTGCAAAACCCGTTAACCCGCAACAAATTAGCAATAAAACAAAACCGCACATAAGAATTAGATAAAAAAATACGAGAAAAATATTGCAGAAAAAACAAAAACAAGTATCTTTGCAACCGCAATTGAGTTAAACCATTGCAATGTTCTTTGAAACGGGGAGATACCAAAGCGGCCAACTGGGGCAGACTGTAACTCTGCTGACTTATGTCTTCGTAGGTTCGAATCCTGCTCTCCCCACAAATTGAGGTAAATTTTTCATAATACAAATTTTGGTTTTAAAGGCGGAAATAGCTCAGTCGATAGAGCACTAGCCTTCCAAGCTGGGGGTCGCGGGTTTGAGTCCCGTTTTCCGCTCCACATTTAAACCGCTCGCTACAACACATATAGCCGAGTGGTTTTTTTTATATGTTATCGCGTCTATATATTAGGTTTCCATCATAAAGGCACCAAAAATAAACCGCTAAACATATAAGTAATACATTATATTTTCTACTTTTGCAAAACAATTTTTAAAGCTAAGGAAAGCTATGACGAGTCGAAGACTTATTAGAACTAAAGTACTGCATATTTTCTATTCTTACACTAAAAAAGAAGGTATATCTTTTTCTTCAATAGAAAACGAATTACTCAAAAGCGTTGATAAAAGTACTGATCTCTACTATAGTATTCTACTATTATTAACCGAAATACGCCAAAAAGCGTTTATGAAAATCGATGCTTCAAAACACAAGCATCTTCCAACCAAAGAGGATTTACATCCTAATGTACGTTTCATTGAAAATCCGGTGCTCACTACCATAGAACATAATCCTTACTTTGAGATTGCAGTTAAAAATCGTAAACTGTCATGGGCGGATATGCCGGAAATGATTTCGCACGTGTATAATGAATTTGTTGAAGGCGAAGCATATAATGAATATATGCAAAAAGATGAGATTAGTTTCAGTGATCACGTAGATATCGTGTTGAAATTATTCGTCAATCATATTGCAGGCAGCGAATTTGCCATACAAATGCTTGAAGACAAAAATATCTTCTGGTATGACGATTTTGAACTTATTTTTGAATTAGTCTACAAAACCATTAAACAAGCAAAATCCGAAAAAGATCTTCAAGGAGATTTTTTCTACAGTATTTATAAAGAAGAAGATATCGTTTTCGCAAGAGACTTATTGCTTAAATCAATACTCGAAAAGGAAAAAAATTTAGAATTAATTCAGCCGTATCTGAAAAATTGGGAAATTGATCGTATTTCTGAAATTGACAAATTAATCATGGTTATTGCAATCAGTGAGATCAGACATTTTTCATCTATTCCGGTGAAAGTTACACTAGATGAATTTATTGAAATTGCAAAAAGCTACAGTTCCGACAAAAGCAAGAACTTTATAAACGGTTTACTTGATAAAGCGGTAACTATTATGAAAGAAACCGGTGAATTGCATAAAACCGGCAGAGGATTAATAAACTAATACTTTGAAATATTAAAATTTACCGGCGGTCTATAAGATTTAATATAGTCGGCTACTTCCTTTGTATTTTCTACAATTTTGTAAAGCACATCGTATTTTGCGGAAATAAATTTAAGTTCTTTCGATTTAGCGATAAACTCAAAAAAAGCATCGTAGTAACCACCGGTATTGACGAAAACTATGGGCTTATTATGTTGGGCTAATTGTTTGAGTGTAATCACTTCAGTAATCTCTTCCAATGTACCCCAACCACCCGGAAGAGCGATAAACGCATCCGCTTCTTCTCTCATCATTGCTTTACGTGTTTTCATGTCCGGAGTTGTAACTAATTCCGTAATATCATGAGAAGCAATGCCAAGTTGCACAATACATTCAGGTATCACTCCTTTCACGTGTGCCCCACCTTCAATAGCCGAACGAGCAAGACTTTCCATCATGCCTTGCCCTGTTCCGCCATATATTAATTGCCAACTATTCTCGGCAATGACCTTGCCTAATGAGGATGCTTCTTCATAGTAAACATCATCAAGATAAGGCGATGAAGCACAAAAAACACAAACTTTCATCCCCTACAACACATTAAGCATCAATAGTGGCATAAGTGGCATTCTGTTCTATAAATTCTCTTCTTGGCGGAACATCATCTCCCATAAGCATTGAGAAAATTCTATCGGCTTCAATGGCATTTTCAATTGACACTTGACGCAAAATTCTACCGTCGGGATTCATAGTCGTTTCCCACAATTGTTCGGGATTCATTTCACCAAGACCTTTGTAACGCTGAACGTTCAATGCACTCTCTTTACCGCCTCCCCACTCTTCAATAAGTTGCAAACGTTCCGTATCATTCCAGCAATAACGATGTTCTTTACCCTTTTTAACGAGATACAAAGGTGGAGTTGCAATATAAAGATAACCGTTTTCGATAACCGGTCGCATATAACGGAAGAAAAGCGTCATAATCAAAGTAGCAATGTGAGCACCATCAACGTCGGCATCCGACATAATGACAACTTTATGATAACGTATCTTGCTTATATCTATATTATTGTGATCCATATCTGCTGACGGGATAATTCCCAAAGCTTTGAAAATCATAGCCACTTCCTCGCTCTCATAAACTCTGTGGGGCATTACTTTCTCAACGTTCAAAATTTTACCTCTCAAAGGCAATATTGCCTGAAACTGACGATCTCTACCCTGCTTAGCCGAACCACCTGCCGAATCCCCCTCAACAAGGAATACTTCACAATTTTCAGGATTATTGTCCGAACAGTCTGCCAATTTCCCCGGAAGTCCCGAACCAGACAAAACCGTTTTCCTCTGCACCAATTCTCTTGCCTTGCGAGCTGCATGACGAGCTGTTGCTGCCAAAACAACCTTGTCAACAATAGATTTTGCATCTTTAGGATGTTCTTCAAGATAATTTTCAAGAGCAGAACTAACAGCTTGTGCAACGGCTGTACCGACTTCCGTGTTACCAAGTTTTGTCTTCGTTTGTCCCTCGAACTGCGGTTCCTGCACTTTAACGGAAATCACAGCCGTCAAACCTTCACGGAAGTCATCGCCACTAATGTCAAATTTTAATTTTGCGAACATCCCACTCTTATCGGCATAATTCTTCAAAGTTTGTGTCAAACCTCTGCGAAAACCGGCTAAATGCGTACCACCTTCCTTTGTATTTATGTTGTTTACGTATGAAAAAACATTTTCCGAATAAGACGTGTTATACTGCAAAGCCACCTCTATAGGTATATCATTCTTTGTAGTTTCAAGAGTTATCACATCATCAATCAATCTTTCTCTGTTTGAATCAATATATTCTACAAACTCACTCAATCCTCTACTGGAATAAAATTCCTCATGGCGAGGCTCATTATTTTCCGGATTTACATCTCTCTTATCGGTAAGGGTCAAACGTATACCTTTGTTCAAATATGCTAACTCTCTCAAACGAGTGGCAAGAGTTTCGTAATTATATTCAATAACATTAAAAATCTCCGCATCCGGTTTGAAAAGAATTGTGGTACCTGTTCTATCCGTATCGCCTATAATCTGCACTTCCGTGAGCGGTTTACCTTCCGAATATTCCTGCTTATATATTTTACCGTCACGGTATACTTTTGCTATCAACTGTGAAGATAGCGCATTTACACAAGAAACACCAACACCGTGCAAACCGCCGGAAACCTTATAGGAATCTTTATTAAATTTACCTCCTGCATGCAACACCGTCAACACCACTTCCAAAGCCGATTTATGCTCCTTAGCATGCATATCAACCGGTATACCGCGCCCGTTATCTTTTACCGCAATCGAATTATCTTGATTAATGTAAACATCTATATCCGTACAATAACCTGCTAAAGCTTCATCAATAGAGTTGTCAACCACTTCATAAACCAAATGATGCAAACCGGCAGTGTTTACATCACCTATATACATCGACGGACGTTTACGTACAGCTTCTAACCCTTCAAGCACCTGAATACTGTCTGCCGAATAATCTTCGTGCACAACGTTCAATTTTTCTTCACTCATAAATTTCCCTTATGTTTTTTATCTTATTAATTATCACTACTATATATTGCGTATTCCATTTTCCGCAAAACATACAAATATAACAAATTTTATCCGAAAAACCTAACAATCGACGTCGCAAATTATGCGAAGCGACTGGTATTCTTTTTGCTTAGTTAAAGCGGTAATTTCTTTTTTGATTATATCCTTAACTTTGGAAATAGATAAGTTGTGTTCTATTTTAACAAGAATCTGTATTCGATTGAATCTATTGATTTTGCTTACTTCTGGTTCAGCCGGTCCCATAATTCTCCGACCTAATTGTGTACGCAAAGATTTTGCAAAACCATTAGCCGCATTGCGCAAAATAACCACACTCATATGTCGCAATTCTATATCTATAAGTCTAAAAAAAGGCGGATAACCAAAATGTTTTCTTTCTTCACTAAGTTCCGAAAAAAACTGTGAATACGAACCGTTTAATATGCTGCGATATACACGATTATCCTTTTCAGCAGTTTGTACTACTACCATTCCCTGTTCTTTCTTTCTACCACTCCTGCCACTCACTTGCATAAACATTGAATAAGCTCTCTCTTCCGAACGAAAATCCGGAAAATTGAGTATATTATCTCCATCTAAAATGCCTACCAATTTTACATTCTCAAAATCAAAACCTTTTGCCACCATTTGGGTACCAATCAACACTTTTATACTGCCTTCCGAAAAATCTTTGATTATTGCTTCATATTTTGATTTATTGCTCATCGTTTCCAAATCCATGCGAGCAACTGTTACATCGGGGAAAAGCGTTGACACTTCTTCTTCTATCTTTTCCGTGCCCGGCGTGCGCAAGCGATAACGACCACTACCACAGGTCTCACAAATTTCAATCGGTTCACGCAGTCTCCCACAATAGCGACAACTCATCACATTACGCTTTTTATAATAAGTCATACTCACATCACATGTTTTGCATTTCAGTATGCCGCCACATTCATCGCATTGCAAATAACTCGAATATCCCTTACGGTTTTGGAAGAGTATAACTTGCTTACCTTCCTTTAATGTATCTTCCATTGCCTGACGCAGTAATGGAGTGAAATTGCCGTTCATAAGTTTTCTGCGACGATATTCCGCCAAGTCAGCGAGTATTATCTTTGGCATCACCACATTACCATATCGCACATTCAATTCCACATAACCGTATTTACCGCTCATGGCATTTTCATAACTCTCAAAAGAAGGCGTAGCAGATCCGAGAAGTGTTTTGGCTCCGTACAAATTTGCCGCCATAATTGCCGCATCTCTACCGTTATAACGTGGTGAAGGCTCTTGCTGTTTATATGAGCGATCATGTTCCTCATCAATTATCACAAGTCCTAAATTCTTGAACGGCAAAAATATGGATGAACGAACACCCAAAATTACAGGATAAGGTTCTTCACCGCATTGCTTACGCCAAAGTTCCGCTCTCTTTGCATCGGTTATGCCGGAATGATAAACTGCTATTTTATCTCCAAACACTCTTTTTAATCTACCTACAATCTGTATGGTCAAAGCAATTTCGGGAAGCATATAAAGCACTTGTCTTCCGTTATTTATGTATTCTTTAATAAGATGTATGTATATTTCTGTCTTTCCGGAAGAAGTAACTCCATTAAAAAGCACACAATTGTTACTATCGAATTGTCGTTTTATATCGGTAAAAACCGATTGCTGTACATCCGACAAAGGTTGCGAATCCACCAAACATATTTCTTCTTCTTTGAGTTTCTTTTGCAGATGTTTATGCTCTGCTGTTTTTCGTAAAACAATAGGTAGAGCTGCCCTCAACACCTCTCCGCTCGTACACATGTAATATTCTCCTACCCAAAGAAGAAATTTCACATATTCTTTTGATAGCTGAATCTGCCCATCTGCCAAACATAGTATTTCTTTTGTTTCGTAAGCAGTAGGACGTTTTTCGTGGACTTTTAAAACAAGAGCCGTACATCTTTTTGTGCTGCCGAAAGGAACCATAACAAGCATACCTTCTTTTAAAGAAGTTTTTAACTCATCAGGTACCGAATAAGTATAAACGCCGTTTACAGCTAATGAAACGATTAAGTCGGCAAACATCAAAAATTGAATGTATCCAAAAGTTGAACGATCTGTTCAAACACACTGTCAACATCTTTATTTCCATCAACATCTAAAGTAATTCCTTTGCACTTGTAGTATTCTTCTACCGGTTGCGTTTGATTCTCATACACCTTAAAACGATTTTCGATCACTTCCGGAGTATCATCGGGCCTTCCTTCTTCTCCAGCTCTTTTAAGCATGCGCCTCATCAAACAGTTGGAAGGAGCTTTTATATTTATGAGTACATTTAAACTTGCTCCGCGTTTTGCGAGCATTGCATCCAAATCTTTCGCCTGCTTAACATTACGTGGGAAACCGTCCAACAAAAAGCCCTTGCGGTTATGACTTTTAGACATTGTATCCTCTAAAAGAGCGATCACCAATTCATCTGATAAAAGATGACCTTTGTTTATAATATTTTCAGCTTGTTTACCTAATTCTGTTTTATCGGCTATTTCTCTACGAATTATTTCTCCTGTGGAAATATGTTCTAAATTGTATTTCTCAATTATTTTTTTAGCCTGAGTTCCCTTACCTGCTCCGGGAGGACCAAATAATGCTATATAAATCATTTTTAGTTAGTAATATTTGTATTGTTAAAATGCTTCTCCGCTACCGCTTTCTACAATCCAAGGTTCAATAGTTCCTTCAACCGTTACACCCGTTTTATTCAAACTGATAGTATATACATACTTCTTACCGGCAACAAATGAAGTTATTTCGTTACTAAGATCCCACACATAAGTTTCACCATTCAAAACAAATGAAACTTTTACACCTGTTGTTGAAGATACAGGTAAAAGGATTGCTTCATAAGCACCATCTACGGTAGCAGTAGGCGTTGTAGTCATTAAAGTATTAATATCCCCATCGCTTGTTGTTACCGTCTGCAAAATTCCCGTTGCTAAATTAAGATTGGCAGCAGTATCAACATCTGTAATTATAACATTAGTAAGTTCCGTAAGATCCGTAACGCCGGCACCTTTTGTTACTGTCAATTCAAGTTTGGAAAGCATGTGTTCTAAACTCAATGAAACCAAAAGATTAGTATCATTCAAAGCATCCGACTTGCAATAACCTTCGGAATAACTTACAGCACTTGAACCATACAGCAAATCTATCGCCGCCGGATCGCTCTGATTAGATAAATCTATACTGTAATTCGTAAGAGTTTGAGCGTTTCTATAAGGATAATAGGCAATAAAATCCACTTTTGTATCATCCATCGGATAATAAATCGTATCCGCATTAGCAGCAGGAGCAAAACCACTTTTATTAGCTGACGAAGTTGTCGTAGCATCATAACGGTAGTTGATAACGTTATCTGAAATAGTTGTTGTTCCGGTTTTGACCATGAAAATACCGATAGAATCTCCGGCTACCCACTTATCTCCACCGTCTGTTGTACGTGTCGACTGTGTAGCCGATGAGAATTGTACCGGAACCAATGTCGTATCCTTTATTTCGTCGGAATCATTTTTATTACATGATATAAATAAACCTATAAGACAAAAGAAAAATAGATTTTTCATTTTTTTTATTTTTAAATTGTTATTCTTTTATTATTGTGCTTTCCCATTTCCACTACCTCCAAGTACCCACTCGTCGATTTCAAATACAAAACCGACATCAATCGCATCTTCATCTAATACTTCTATCTCCGAACTAAGTACAAGAGGTGTGTCTTTATCCGTATTGAAATCTTTTAAGTACTCGGATAAATCACTATTTAAAGGAACATCGGAAACTATATTGTTATCAAAAACAATATTACCGGAAAGTATTTGTTGATTACCGGTCATACCCAAAAGATTTAGAGTTACACTCCAAGTATCTTCTTCACCTTCTACAAACGGTAATTCCACATTAAATGCGCCGGCATGTTCATCAGTTGAGAAATTTAAAGCAGAAGCAACTCCGGAAAGTGTGGCACTAATCGAAGCCACATTATCGGCAAGATTTCCTTTAAATCTAATTTCCAAAGTTAATGTACGTACCTTTTGCGCCATCGGAAATATTAAGTTATAATTCTTATCTTTTTCCAAAAGAACATCTTTCACGGACGTGAAAAACATACCTACACCTGTCGGATTAACCGCATTAGCCGTAGTACCGGTAACAGAGATATTGTCAGCCGTATTATAAACGGGAATAGTATACCTTGCTTCCGGTAAAATTTGATTAAAAACAGCTTCTGAAGTACTTGAGAAGGTAAATAAATTATTTGCAATTTCCGTATTCAAAACTTCAGGTATTACACCATCATACCCCGACCAATCAGCCTTCAAAGTAACTACTGCACCATTGGGATGATTAGTATCATGTAGTTCATCAAAAGGAAAATGGGAACAAGAAAACAAACTTGTCATCACTGCTGCTATAATTATAATATTTTTTATCATTCCTTTCATAAATTAGAATGTATAAATCAATGATACACCCGCCTTAGTGGGACCAAAGAAGTTACGCTTCATATCAGTCTTCTTTCTAACCATATAACCATTGTTACGATAATAACTATCATACTCTATTCTTGTGTACCCTAATCCCAGTGAAAAATCCATATCAAAATGCCTATTCAAATTCATACGATATCCTCCTATAAGTCCGCCCCCAAAAATATCACCCTGATTACCGGTTTCGTCCAATTTTAGATTGAACTGACCAATATGTCCTTCCAATCCCACAAACCAAGAACGATCTTTATCCAAATAACGACGCACTTCCGGTTGCACTAACCAAAGTTTATGACGCTTGGTATTGTTACCCCAACTCCAATTCGATAACACACCATTCACAATTATGTCATACTTTTCACTTACGCGCACCCCAATCCCAAGATTAGGCGTAGCTAAAAGCCAATAGAGCAGATTTGTACTCAACATTATGCGAGATAATTCTTTAGGCGGTTCTTGATAAATGAAACCCTTAGGTAGATCTCCCATTTGTTTCTGTGTCTGATAAACTTCATAAACATATATAGGCTGACGCTCACCTATCGGAGATTGTTTCTCCCATTTAGGTTTTAAACGTATCAACGTAACATACACCTTCTCTTTTTGTTTACTAAAAACAAATGACCGATTGGACGTTAGAAACTGTTGCTCAATCATACCTCTTACTATTAAAGCCGATTTCACCCGATTTGAGGCGGTAGTAGCGAATTTTAAATCATTTTTACGATTATCGGAAGGTGATCCGAAACCTTTGACTATTACAAACCATTGTTTTACATCTTCGGATAGCATCGTTTTACGCAAACGCTTCCATTGACTACGGTTATTGTCATAGTCTAAATAAAAATAATCATCACCGGATTTAAAAGAGAATACAGCGGAATCCACCTTTGTACCCTCAGGTAAATTCTGTGAACGACCTGTCATTAATATAAACAAGAGTAAACCGATGAACAGTAATCCTTTTCTCATTTGCAGTTTTTAATCTTAAAATGTGGCAACATATTTCAGTTCCCAAAGGTAGAAAAGATTTTTTATTTTAATATCCTTTACGTAGGTAAATCTTTCAACATAGTTAGTGTTATTCAAAAATAAGTTTTAGAATTCTCTTTAAGCCCTTTTCATCATCTCTGTCAAAAGCAGATAATTCCTTACTGTCAATATCCAAACAACCGAAAATTTCATTTAATTCATTACGTAAAGGTATAACTATTTCACTCCTAGAAGCGGAATTGCAAGCTATGTGATCGGGAAATTGTTCAACATCATCAACTATTACCGTATCACCGGAATTTATGGCAGCCCAACAAACGCCGGTATCCTTTTTTAATTTCTGACAAGCAACAGGTCCCTGATATGAGCGTACAATAAGTTCACCGTCAACAAGTACGTAAACTCCCGTCCAAAAATAAGTCTGCATTTTATGATGTAGAACAGCTTCAATAGTTGCCAATCGTGCCCAAACATCAGTTGTCGTCTTTATATATTGATAAATCTGTTCATAAAGACGATCATATTTCTCCAACTTTGTAGACATATTATTTAGCTAATCT
Organism: Culturomica sp.; assembly: GCA_031262745.1. Taxonomy (GTDB): domain Bacteria; phylum Bacteroidota; class Bacteroidia; order Bacteroidales; family Marinifilaceae; genus JAISHE01. The sequence continues at coordinate 18,814 of JAISHE010000072.1, forward strand.
TTGAAGAATATCCAACAAATGCTTCCACCACATTTCCACCGTTTTAATGTTCACCTTTTCGTTAGGCGAGTGAACGCCACGTAAAGTGGGACCAAATGAAATCATGTCTATGCCGGAGAATTTTTCCGAAAACAGTCCACATTCCAAACCTGCATGGATGGAGCGTACTATCGGTTCTTTACCGAATAATGTTTTGTATGATTCTACCGCTATTTTCAATATCTTAGAATTAGGATTAGGTACCCAACCCGGATAACCGTCACTATGTTGAACCTCGGCACCGGCAAGTTTGAAAACACATTCAACAGTTGATGCCACATTCATTTTCTCCGAACTCAGGTCGCTACGCTGAGAAGTTGTAATCACTACATCCATATTATTTGCATTCATTCTCACAGATGCAAGATTCGTGGATGTTTCAACCATTCCGGGCATACGCATACTCATAGCAACCACTCCGTGAGGACAGGCATAAATTGCTTCCAAGAGTTTGGTAGTAGATACGACAGTTAGCGGTTTCACTCCGGCAACAAGTTCCGTAGATTCAATTTCAAGTTTCAAATTCGGTTCCGTAAAGTTCCAAACTTCTTCCATTTCGGCAGAATAAACATTAAAATCGGCTCTAACGTTCTCTTTATAACTATTGTCGAAGATAACCACTGCCGAAGCCTCACGTGCAATGGCATTGCGCAGATTTCCTCCATTAAACTCCACAAGACGTAATCCGTATTTTTTATTCATTTGCCATAAAAAACGGTTCAATATTTTTATAGCATTACCTCTACCTTTATTTATATCATCACCGGAATGTCCTCCTTGTAAGTCGCTAACCACAATACGCACGACAAAAGTGTCGACCGGAACAGTTGTATTTCTTTCTACTCTTTGATTGATTAATGTGTCTATTCCACCGGCACAACCTATGAATATTTCGCCTTCATCCTCAGAGTCCAAATTAAGTAAAAGCCTTCCGTCAAAAAAATCAGATTTCAAAGCAAATGCACCGGAAAGTCCGGTTTCTTCGTCAACTGTAAAAAGACATTCCAAATCCCCGTGCTTAATATCCTTTGAAGCCAGAATAGCCAATTGTGCGGCAACACCTATACCATCATCAGCTCCAAGAGTAGTTCCGCGTGCCTTTACCCATTCACCGTCAATATAAGGCACAATCGGATCCCTTTCAAAATCGTGCACCGTGTCTGCATTTTTCTCTCCAACCATATCGGTATGTGCCTGTAAAACAACTGTCGGCGCATTTTCCATGCCGGCTACAGCAACTTTCTTTATCAACACATTACCTATTTCATCTCTTTTCGCTTCCAAATTATGTTTAGCGGCAAACTCCAAAAGATATGCCGTCATTTTTTCTTCATTCTTTGACGGACGCGGTATTTGACATATTTCCTCAAAATACTGCCACAGTTTCTCCGGTTTTAACCCTGTTAATATCATTTCAGTAAATTATTAAATTTTTTCAATATCCATAAACAATTCTTGATCTCATCAGGAGCAATGGTAAAAGCCAAATCGGTATGTATTTGTTCTTCGACATCCGTCAATGCTTTACGAGAAGCTATCCCCTTTTCGGTAAGCACAATCAGATTGTTGCGCTTATCTTTATCCGATGTTATTCTTCGTAAAAATCCTCTTTTTGAAAGAGTATTCAACAATTTGGTTACGTTATACTTATCTTTTTCTATCTTCTTGGCTATTGTCTGTTGATTCACATTATCCGATTCCCAGAGCACTTTTAAAAGTTCGTACTGTTCTCTGCTTAAATCATAACCAGCCTTTTGAAATGAGCGATTAAGTTGCTTTGTATAGCCTCTCTCTACCTTGCTGAGATAGTTTACCAGTTCCGAAACATCTTTCATTATTATATCTTTTAGTTTTTATATCTACATTAACCACCTTGACTAATCATTCTTCCGGTATTATAGGAACCTGTTTATCCTCCTCAAACATAGTTTCACCCTTTATGTATGTTTTAGTCATACCGGTAACCCAAACATTAGCGGTATTGATAGCAACCACTGATACCTTTATTTTATTTAATGTCGGGTATTGTACAAATACACTTTGAATAGCAGTTTCCATTTTTGTTGCACCATCAACAAATGAAAGTAAATCACTACCTTTATAATACACGTCTGTTTGATTTATTTCGGTCGCGAGCGAAATACGCAATCCGTAACCGTCCGCATTCGTACATTCTTGCCAACCTGTTTTAATTACTCCATCTCTATAAACAAGACTGTCAACTTCAAAATATCCCATAATAGCATCATTCGTGATATTAATACCTATCTGTTCCTGATACTCGTCATTAGCATCATTTAAACCATTTACGGTAACATAATAATTTCCGTTTAATTCGCTTGGTGTGAATGATGACAAACCGTTTGTTTGATAAGTGGTTTTGTTACCGTAAACATCCCCGAAATAGAGTAAATCCAATCCGTTTATATTAGTAACTCGCGGAGTACTGATCTGAATACCAAAAGAAATCACACCAAAATACGGAATAAATTCAGGATTTGCTGCCACATTCTGCTGCTCAATTATATAATCAACTCTCGCCCACAAACTATCATCCGAACTATTGCAAGCCGTCAAAGACAATAAACCAACTAATACTGATAAATTTAAAACTCTCTTCATTTTTTCTTTCTCTTTGAATCATTTAACATTATCTACTCTTTCCTTAATCTTACGTGATTTCTCTTCATACCCGGGTTTGTTCAACAGCGCAAACATGTTGTTTTTATAATCTTCAACTCCGGGTTGGTCAAAAGGATTAACACCTAACATACTTCCGGAAATACCACAAGCCAATTCAAAGAAATAAATTAACTGACCGATTGTTTCTTCGTTCAATTCCGGTAAAACGATTTCCATATTCGGTACCCCTCCGTCCACATGAGCAATCCTTGTACCAAGTTCCGCCATTTTATTAACTTCGTCTATACGTTTGCCGGCAAGAAAATTTAATTGATCCAAATTTGCACTGTCGGTAGGTATCTTCACTTCATATTTCTGCTTATCAACACTGATAACCGTTTCCATAAGCATTCTCGGTCCCTGCTGTATATATTGCCCCATAGAATGCAGATCGGTAGTGAAATCAACACCTGCCGGAAAAATACCTTTATTTTCCTTACCTTCACTTTCACCGTAGAGCTGTTTCCACCATTCGGTTATAAAATGAAGTTTAGGATTGAAGTTAGCAAGAAGTTCAATTATATAACCTTTTGCATACAACGCCGAACGTGTTGACGCATATTCAAGAGCTATATTTTCTTCGTTGTTCATGCAATCGTTTTGCATGAATGCTGCTCCGGCTATAAATTTCTTAATATTAAAACCGGCTAATGCAATCGGCAACAATCCCACCGGAGTAAGCACAGAAAAACGTCCTCCTATATTGTCGGGTATCACGTAAGTCTTATAACCTTCCTGCAAAGCTAATGTACGCAATGCACCCTTCTTCTCGTCTGTGATAGCAACAATACGTTTACCTGCTTCTGCTTTACCTACTTTTTGCTCAAGCATTTCTTTCAATAAACGAAATGCAATTGCAGGCTCGGTAGTTGTACCGGATTTGGAGATTACACATATACCAAACTCTTTGTTGTTCAAATAGTTCATCATTTCATGGTAGTAATCTTCTCCTATATTATGACCGGCATAAATTATTTTCATACCCTCATTGTCATAACTCGAAAAACTGTCGGAAAGTGCTTCTATCACTGCGCGTGCACCAAGATACGAACCACCTATACCTATCACAACAATAACATTAACTCTTTTTGATAATTCTTTTGCAGTATTTTCAATATCGGAAAGAAATTCGTCGGTTATTTCCGACGGTAATCTCAACCAGCCTAAGAAATCATTACCTTTCGATGTTCCGTTTTTCAAACTCTGAAAAGCTTTTTTAGCTTCCGGATAAAGAGATTTGATGTCATTATCACTTACAAATCCATTCACCTGTTTCGGACTAAATTCAATTTTTTTCATTGTCTCTTTATATTGTTATATTATTAAAACCAAATTAATAGCAGACATATAAGCCGGGTTCTGTTACCTTAAAGGCTTCTATCATTTATCTACTCCGAAAATCGCTTTTCGGCTCAAGCGACCTACCCCCCGACTCAGCACGGGAAAACTTAAAACGTCGGTATACATGGTCTTGCAACTCGCGAGGCGCACGGCTGCAACGGTTACCCGCCACACCGGTAGGCTCTTACCCTGCCTTTTCACCCTTATTCCTCTTTCAAAGAACGGTTATTTTCTGTTGCGCTACTATGCCCTTGCGGACTTCTTCCCGTTAGGAAGCGCGACTCCCTGCGTTGCCCGGACTTTCCTCTCTCCCTATGGGACAGCGATAGAACTGCCTGCTATTATAATTAAAAAATCGTATCTTTACGAAATTCAAAAGTACTAAAAATTTGATATGTTGAGAACAATAATAGGGTTTATTTCCGTTTTAGTATTTCTAACTGCCATGCTACCGGAAGTGAGTGCACAGTTAGTAGCACAGGATACTGTTATGCGACATATCGTTTTGGATGAAGTTATTGTGTATCCGAAGAAAACAAAGCCTACAGGAAAACAACAACGACATGCGCAAAGAATGCAGAGATTGGAATATAATGTGCGCAAAGCATATCCATTCGCCGTAATAGCAGCAAAGAAAATTAATGAAATCGAAATTAAGATCTCAAAAGTCAGCAGTAAAAAAGAAAAGGAAAAAATCATAAAAGAAGAATACAAAGACTTAATGAGAACTTTTAAGAAACCTCTTATGAAGCTCACTATAAGTCAAGGAAGAATTCTTATTAAACTTATTTATCGGGAAACGTCGGCATCATCTTTCAGTCATATAAGAGAATATAGGGGTGGTTTTAACGCATATTTCTGGCAATCAATTGCTTTACTTTTCGGTAATAATCTTAAATCCGACTACGAACCTTATGGTGAAGATGCGGAAATTGAAAAAATAGTGAAGAAGATTGAGAATGAAAATACTTTGTTTCGTAACTTTGTAGAATAATTCAAAAAAGGTATGACTAACGAAGCAATCATAAAAGACATTAAAGCAGGACGTTATGCTCCTATTTATTTTATTTGCGGCGAAGAGCCGTTTTTTATTGATAGTATTACGGATTGCGTTGAAAATATATTGCCGGAAGATGCCAAAGCATTTAACCAAACAGTGGTTTACGGTAATGACGTAAATATGACGGCTATAACCGACATGGCACGTCGATTTCCGATTATGTCCGACCGTCAGGTGGTGATCGTTAAAGAAGCCCAAAATATCAAGGATTTTGACAATCTTTCTCCGTATATTGATCATTTTCAAGCAAGTACTATATTGCTTTTCGCATATAAAAATAAAAAGGGAGACAAAAGAAAATCCGTTTTCAAAAAATTAGCTTCATCCAAGAACTGTCTATACTTTGAAGCGACTAAACTGTATGACAATCAATTGCCGGCTTGGATTATGGACTACTGCAAGTCTAAACAAATCGATATTTCTCCCAAAGCTGTTTCTATTCTTGCAGAAAGTTTAGGTACTGACCTTAGCAGAGTTGTAAACGAGATTGATAAATTGACTTTACTGGTAAAAAAAGGACAGAAAATAGATGAGAAACTTGTGGAAGAACATACGGGTATCAGTAAGGATTTCAACACTTTCGAACTTCAAAGTGCCATTACGAAAAGGGATGTGTTGAAAGCAAATCAGATTGTTAATTATTTTGAATCAAATCCTAAAAACAACCCGCTTGTTCTCACTATTGCCACACTTTTTAGATATTTTCTAATTCTTCTATCCTATCACTATCATAAAACGGGAGTGAGTGAAAGAGAACTTGCAGCAATGCTCGGAGTAAATCCGTTTTTTATGAAAGATTACGTTAACGGTAGCAAAGCTTACAATGCACGCAAATGTGCAGAAATAATTTCACTTCTTCGTGAATATGACATGAAATCAAAAGGTGTCGGCAATGCCGGCACCTCCGACGGAGAATTGCTCCGAGAATTAGTTTTTAAAATTATGCACTAACCTATATAGGTTTTCAAATTTTCCACATAAGTTTCAAAAGCATCTATGCCTTTGGGAGTTATCTTACAAATAGTGCGTGGCATCTTGCCCTGAAAAGTCTTTGTAACAGAGATATAGCCGGCTTCACTAAGTTTATCTATTTGCACGCTCAAATTGCCGGAAGTTGCACCGCTTTGTTTTTTAAGATACACAAAGTCTGCTTCTTCTACTGTTATAAGTAGCGACATGATTGCCAAACGCAGTTGCGAATGAAGTAGCGGGTCAAGTTCCTTAAACATTCTCTTCTGCTAATTTGTTTAACTTATATGTAGGTATTACAAAACCTATGAGCATACATACCGCAAGAATTATAAACTGTAAAACGAAAGTCGAACCGTCAATGATAATCATAAGAAATGATAACAAAGCTCCTACCCAAAAATAAATAGCTCCGTACATAAATGGTTTGAACCTGCATACTTTTGCCGTTGAAAATTCAGCTAAGCCCGTCAAGATCATTATCGTAGGAGTGATCAAAATCGTAAATTCAATCTTTGCCCAAAATAAGACCAACGAAAAGATAATAATTAGAAAACAAATAATACTTATTAAATGAGCCAACCAAATGTTACTTATTATTCTGTCAATGTAAGATTTGACAATAGTTGAACGGTCTATTCTCCTTGATGAATAAGCATCAATTATACAAACTACGCATGTAAGCCACCAAACATTAAAAGACTGTGATTTGCAACCAACAGGCAAAATATACAGCAGTAAATAGTTCATAACAGCAATTAAAGCTATCGAATAACCCCAAAGTAGAAAACTATGTCCGTTAATTTTCTGCACGTTGTTACGCGCTCTGTCAATCATTTCGTTGATAATTGAAAAACTTTCTTTTTCTGTAAAATTTTTTGATTCCATATTCAATACGTTTAGATTATTAATTTCCTGCAAAGATAAATTAGTTTAAAATATAAACCAAATTATTTTGAGATTTTTTCAATCTAAGGTTATTTTATTCTACTAAAGTTGTTCTTAAAAGTAGTAGCCAAGATTAAAGTAGAATGAAAACTCTCTACTCCAATCTGACATACTGAATGTGAGATTTACCGGACCTGCGGCAAAATCGTAAGAATAATCAATGAAACTGCCAAATAGCTTTTCTCCGGCTAAGATGTCGAAAAAGTTACCGTTATGAAATGCACAATTACCTCCGAATGAAAGGTAATGCTTGCTTCCCATGCGCTGACGTAAAGTGAGTTTAGCTGCCACAAGCGAATTGTCGAATAACTCCAAATTTGAAATACCGCTGAATGTCATCTGCTGAGGCATATAACGTTTAGCAACTTCCCCACCCATATAATTAAGGTAAGCAAAAGGTATGTCATGACTTACCAACACTCTTCCGTAAAATGACGGTATAATTTTGAAACGGTTTACAACAGGAATAACACCTGTAATATTTGCACTTATCTCACCAAAAGGCGTACCTTCATCGTATGTTATAAAATTGTCGGTATGCAATGCGTAAGAGGCTTCCAATGAAAATCCGCGCTTAGGGTAATACTTTCTGTCCAAAGTTTCAATTTGCATAAGAGCATAGTAGCTTATAAAATGTTGCGATTTAATATCAAGTACATAGTTATCATCACTGTATAAAGCAGGCTCATAATCAAACATTTCATATCTCATACCGACTTTTAAGTTCATATTTCTTATTCCGAATTGAGAATATGAAAGCTCGCCCAAATGGTAGCGGAAAACTATGTTATTAGTCTTATCTCCCTTAGAATAAAGATTGAAATCATTGTATTTAAACATGTAAGAAGCGTCTAATGTCATCAAAAACGGATTGGCAAGTGTGAAATCCATTCTTAAATAAGGATTCTTACTAAGACGACTTGTTAAAGAAAGTGTAGTACTTCTAAACGGCAGTCTATGCAACTTTGTATTTAACAACACAGCTGCCATTTCTTCCGTGTCAAAACGGAAGCCAAAGTTAAGGCTGTTACTGTTTTCTTCTTTCAGCACAAATACAAGTTCGTATTCCTCCGGTCCGCCGATAAGACGATAATTCACAGCAGAAAACATTTTTGTTCCATACAAAGTGTTAACGGCATCGTTTATATCATCCGAAGAAACTATTTCTTCGGGTTTAAATTTAACTGTCTTGCGCACACGCTTGTTATCCTTTGAAAGTCCTTTGAAAGTTAATTTCTTTATGAAAAACTTGTTAACATTGCGATACATCTCAGTGGGTTCGCTTGATCTTTCAACTTCTCTTTTGATTTCTTCCAGTTCATCCCAATGTGCCCTCATTGCCTGTTCGCCTCTATTGATAATTGTATCTATTGCAATGGTGTTGAAACTCGCCACAGTATATTTTTCAAGATTAGGTCTGACATGCAAATCCGTTATCTTTATATTATCCTGATATTTATTAAGACATAAGATATTTATCAATTGTGCCATTATTCCCGGCAAAGTGTTAAGCCTTTTCTTATCTTCCAATTCTGCCTGTACATCTATGCCAATCACAATATCCGCACCCATTGATCTCGCTATATCCACAGGATAGTTATTCACTATTCCGCCATCTACAAGCATAACACTATCCAATTCCACAGGTGCGAATACCCCCGGTATCGACATACTTGCCAACATTGAGGTAACCAAATCTCCTTTGTGGAAAACAACTTCTTCCCTATTTAAAATGTTTGCCGCAACACATGCAAACTGAACGGGTAAAGTGTCAAAAGAAAGCGTATCATGGTAACCCACCGTCAATTCGGTTAAAAGATTTTGAACATTATGACCTTTAATTATTCCTCTCAAATTTTCGGTATGCTTACTATTCATATTGATTGTGAGCAGATATTTCTCGGTGTCTTCTTTTTGAGTAAATAACACATCATTTCTTGATATTTTATCTCCTAAAAGATATTCCCAATCCTGAGAACGAGCGATGCTGTCAATAAATTTAACATCATGACCTACTGCATATAAACCTCCTATTAATGCTCCCATACTTGTACCGACAACGAAATCTATCGGTACTCCGGCTTCTTCTATCACTTTAATTGCACCTATATGTGCCATGCCTTTTGCACCACCACCGCTAAGCACCACGGCAACTTTTTTTCGTTCTGCTTGCAGAGATGTGAGAAGTAATAGCACAAACAAGAAAACCAAGCCTATTCGTTTCATCTTTGCAACATTTGAGAAAACTCTCTTATACGTTGTTCTTCCGATTTTTTACATATTAGGACTATTCCGTTGTTCTCGGCAATTATGTAACCTTCCAATCCCTGAGCCACAACGCCTACATGATCCGATACATGGGCTATGCAGTCGGAACATTCGACAAGACGCACACCATTTCCTACCACTGTGTTATTTTCTTCATCCCTATCTGAAATTTCATGAAGCGATCCCCATGTACCCACATCGCTCCAACCGCAATCAGCCGGTAAAACATAAATATTGTCCGAGCGTTCCATAACGGCATAATCAATAGATATATTTTTACACGTCGGGAAATGGTTATCAATAAGAATTTGTTCTTTTTCTGTATAAAAATCGGCTTGCAAAGTGTCAAAAATTGCAGCCAATTCCGTTTCATACTTGCGGAAAGCCGCTTCAATCGTAGCAACGTTCCATAGAAATATTCCGGAATTCCAAAGGTATATACCTTCGGAAAGGTAAGACTTAGCCGTTTCCAAATTGGGCTTTTCCTTGAAAGATGCCACTTTTACAATTTCGTCGTCATCATGTTTTTCGCCACTCATCTGTATGTAACCGTAGCCCGTTTCCGGACGATTTGGCGTTATGCCCAAAGTAAGAATGCTATCGTGTGAAGCCGTGAAATCAAGTCCTTTCTTTATTAAACGAGTGAATTCCTGTGTGTCAAGCACCAAATGATCCGACGGTGAAACTACGATATTTGCGTCGGGATAGCGTTTTTTTATCTTCCAAGTAACGTACGCAATGCACGGAGCAGTGTTGCGCATGCATGGTTCTAAAAGTATATGCTCCTCTTTAATTAACGGCAGTTGCTCTTTCACAAGCCGAAAGTAGTTTTTGGATGTTACCACCCAAATATTTTCCGGTGGACATACTGTTGCAAAACGTTCTGCCGTCATCTGCAGCAATGTTTTACCTGTTCCGAGAATGTCTACAAATTGTTTCGGACGTACAGGAGTACTAAGGGGCCAAAATCTGCTACCGACACCTCCTGCCATTATTACAAGATGATTTGTTTTCATTTTATTATACCTGATTGTTTAATAATTTGCGGAACAAAGATAAGAGTAAAATTCCGATAATCGTTACTGCGAATGATTATGGTAAAAAAGACGATTTCACCTATAGAACAATTAAAAATAGACCGACAGGTACTTGATTTAAAAGCAAAATCGCTGGAAAAACGACTATAAGTAGTAGTAAGATAAAATATAAATTAAATTAAATCAAAACTTTAGATTGTTTAAAAAGCATTCTTTTTTACATTCTTTCCAAAAACCGTCAACCAGATTATTTCAATGTCCCACATAAAAGTCCAGTTCTCTATATATTTCATATCTAATTTCACACGTCTTTCCATTTTCCACAATTCATTGGTTTCTCCTCTAAAACCGTTAACCTGCGCTAAACCGGTTATACCGGGTTTTACGTAATGTCTCACCATGTAGCAATGAACTAATGAAGAATATTCCGTAGTATGACACAACATGTGCGGACGAGGTCCAACAACAGACATTTGTCCCAAGAAAACATTCCAAAACTGCGGTAATTCGTCTATATTAGATTTACGAAGAAACTTACCAAGAGGCGTAATACGACAATCATTTTTAGTTGCCTGCATTCTATCGGCGTCAACGTTCACTTTCATGCTACGAAATTTGTAACACATGAAAGTTTTATTATTCAAACCCGTACGCTCTTGCTTAAAAAATATCGGTCCCTTAGATGAAAGCTTTATCAAAATAGCTATCAAAATGAAAAACCAACTTAAACATATAAGCACAATAGAAGAAAAAACAATATCGAATGCACGTTTCATAATACGGTTATCTATATCATCCAACGGAATATGTTGAGGATTAACCATATAATAATCTCCCAAAGTCTCAACATCACTATTTTTTCCCAACCATCTTTGATTTTCAAAAACCACATAAAGCCGAGTACCGGTGTTATTAGCTATTTTCAAGTATTCTCCTATATTGGCTTCATCTCTATAAAATGAAAAAACAGAAAATAAGACTTCTGCATTATTTTCTTTAACAATATTCTCCAAATCGGATACATTACCCAATATCAAAGCTTGATCTTCTTCCGGAATATCGTCTATAGTACGATTGTCATATTTCACATAACCAATAAACTTGTACCCTATTGTCAAATTATCTGTTATTAATTCCTTAATACCTTTAGAAGTATCGGTATACCCTATCAGTAACAATTTCTTAACATGAATACCCTTACGTCTACGATAATACAAAACAGAGTAGGCAATCCAATATGTTATAACTTCCAATGCCCAAAATAATGCCACAGATACCAATATATATAACCGTGATACATTCATTTTCATAAACAGAAAAGAAAATGCCAAACTAAAAATGAAGAAAACTGTAACTTTCTTAGTAATTGTCAAAAATCTGTTATGATACGAATCTCTTAAGTAAGGATTTTTTTGATTGAAAGTATATGCCGTTATTATCCACGCAAAGTTTGCCTGCAAAATATAGAACGATAACCTATAAGCAAGCGTAACCTCCCAGAAATCATAAACCGCTATAACTGATAAATTTAGTAATAATAAATCTATCAACATATAAATAACAGATAGCTTGTTTTCCTTCATATTATTGTCCCTTGCACTTAGTCTACCGAAATGAACGACTGCAAATTTAACAAAAATACCGGAGTATTTTAAATTATGCTCAAAAGAAAAAAGAACTAAAAAAACGTACCTCAAAATTTTGACAATTCTAAGGTACGTTAAAAACTTATTGCTGTCCGGTAAAAGTATACTTTAGGGCATGGATAATTTTGCTGTTCTTTCCATTCTATTGTTTCATTTTTTTAGACTTGTTGCCGATACCATTGATACATTCGCCGTACTCCTTCGTCGATATTGATTTGATTATGCCAGCCGAGGCGGTGGAGTTTCGATACATCGGTGAGTTTGCGCATTGTGCCATCGGGCTTTGATGCATTAAAAAACAAATTACCTTATTATTTTATTCATTTTCAATTTTATAAATAACATTCCAATAATGTAACTTCAGATTTTTTGTCCGGAATAATCTCAAACGCCTCCATCAAGGCTGGAATTAATACACTTTCGCCTTGCTGTAACAAAGTCCTCCTAAATTCCCCATTGTGGAGAACCTGAGAAATTTCGCACCTCCCTTGCACACACATATACACCACAAAAGAATCTAACGAACGGTAATCCTTTTGTGTGTTTTTGTGTATATTCAAAAGATGTACCGTAAAAAACTCACAATCAATGAGTTTTATTGAACTTGAATTGTTGTGTGCGGTTGCTTGTTTGAGTTCATTTTCGGGAAGTATTGAAAAGTCCAATGCTTCAACAGCTTCTTCGGTGTGTAATTCTCGTGAGGTGTTGAGCGCATTTTTGCGTCCGTAATCGTATACTCGGTAGGTAATGTCCGAATTTTGCTGAATTTCGGCAACCAAAAGTCCTTTACCGATAGCATGAATTCGTCCGGCAGGAATAAAAAACACATCGCCCGCTTGCACATGGTGGTGCATCAGTACCTCTTCCAACGAATTTTCTTGCACTCGCTTTTTATATTCTTTCACTGAAATCGGTTTAGAAAATCCGGAAATCAGCACTGCATCGGGTTCGGCTGCAATCACATACCACATCTCGGTTTTACCAGGAGAAGCGTGCCGTTGCTCGGCAAGCGCATCGTTTGGGTGCACCTGTACACTGCAATGGTCTTTGGTGTCAATAAATTTGAATAGGAGCGGCAGGTTATTGTTGTATTTTTTATAAATTTTTTCGCCTACAATGGTTCCTTTGTGTTGCTCAATCAATTCTGTTAATTGTTTGCCTTGCCATTCGCCGTTTGCCACCACCGATACGTAATTAGGAACGGTTGAAATTTCCCAACTTTCGCCTATACATTGTTGAGCCGACGTAATTCCCTTGAAGATAGAGATTTTCTCTCCGCCCCATAAGACTGGTTTTAATCTATGTTTGAATTTTAACGGATACATTGTTACATTGGTAATTTAAACGTCATTGTTACTTCGCCGGTCTCTTTATTGACTGTTATTTTCTGACCTTCCACGCCGAGATTTTTGCCGGTGGACATCTTGAATAAGCCTGCCAACAATTGCATACCGGTGTTCATCACTTGCTCCAATTCTGCGGCTTTTGTTTCCGTCTCTGTTGCCGAAATACTCGTTTCTTCAACCGTTTTTTCTGAATTTTCAACGGTTTGCTCTTCTATGGTTTCTTCAAAATCTTCGGGATTGAACAGTTCCTGCTCTTCGATAGGACTCTCAATAATTTTCTCATTTTCTTCATCGGGATTTTCAGCTGCTGCGTTATCTGTTTGATTGATAAACGCCTCTAATTGTTCAATAAACTGCGAACGTCCTTTGGTCGAAAAATCAACATAATTGGTCGTGTTATTCTTGTCTAACACACCCTCGAAAAGGCTTTGTTTGACCAACAATCCTGCGGCAATCTGTTGCTCTATCGAATCTTTGGTAATCAAGTTGTATATCGTGAGTTTGTTGCTTTTTTGCCCCAAACGGTCAATGCGCCCAATGCGTTGATTTTTCTTCGCCGGATTCCACGGTAGCTCAAAATTTATCAGAATATCAGCCATTTGCAAATTCAACCCTGCACCTCCCGCTTCGGTCGAAAGGAAAACCTTACACGCTGCATTTTGTTCAAATTTTTTAATCAATTCGCCTCGCGATTTAACCGGCACTTTCCCGTTCAACTCCACAAAACCGACGTTATTGTGGCGCAACATCTGACCAATCAATTTGTGTACCTTTACCCATTCGGAGAAGATAATCACCTTTCTATCGGCGTTTTGCAAATCCAATTTATTGAACAGAATGTCGTGCAACTCCTCCATTTTTGGAGACACATTCGTCTGTTCATCAATTAAATAGGTTGAATCGCAAACCATACGCATATTGGTAAGCAGCACTTGCAAACGTTGCAAATCATACGCCGTAAGGAATTTTTTGCTGATAATTTTTGCTATTCCGGCAGAAAAAGAGGCGTGATATTCCGCTTGCTCCGGTGATAGTTGAATAGGAATGTCAATCTGCTGAACGTTAGGAAGTTGGTCTAAAACAGCACGTTTTTCACGGCGAATTAAAATCTCCGATAAGCGAGCGTTCAGCGGTTGTAAATCGAAATAGCCGTTTATTTTATTGTTTTTTTCGGGGTCAAAAAGGCAGTGCTGGTACGAAAATTCCCACAGCGGACCGAAAAAGTAGGGGTCAAGCACGCTCACGAGCGAATAAATATCAATCAAGCGATTTTCTATCGGCGTGCCGGTAATAATCAAGGTGTGTTTGGGTTGCAAACGTCGGATAGCAGACGAAGTTTTGGTTTCAAAATTTTTAATTTTCTGCGCTTCGTCCAAAATAAGGAAGTCTATTTCGGCATTGTTTATAGCCAAGCTATCACGCAAAATAGTCTCATAATTAACTATATAGAACGAATAAGAATTGTCTGTATATTGCATTTTGCGTTCGTCAGGCAGACCGCTCACCACAATAGCCCGTTCGTTCGTAAATTTTTCAATTTCTTTTTTCCACTGCGATTTGAGCGTTGCGGGACAAACTATTAAGGTTTTTTTGAAGCCGAAAATCTGCTTTTTCAGCACCGCCGCCGCAATTGCCTGAATGGTTTTTCCAAGCCCCATTTCATCGGCAATAATCGCCGCTTTTTTGAACAGGACAAACTCCACACCTTCCTTTTGGTACGGGAAAAGTTCGGCATTAATCAACGAATAATCAGGTTTGTGAGAGTGTTGTAAATCTTTCAATAACGATTTGTCAAAAGCCCGTTCCACCTTTTTGCGCACTTCGGGGCGAATACAAATATGTTCAAAATCGCATGCTTTTTCTATAAATTCGAGGAAAGATTGTATCTCCGAGTCGTCTATACATTGTTGTTTTCCAAAAAATTGAGTTATCAATGCTTGCTCCGCAGCCGACAATTCGTGCGGATAGTACCACGAAATTTTATTGTCATTCAACGGATCGCAATAAATTTCGACAAACGGATAGGTTTTATCCAAGCGTCCGAATAGCGTTTCGTCTTTCTTTAACGCATTGAAAGCAAACATAATATGTTTGGTCGTTCCCAATTTGTTGAGTTGCGAATCCCAACTATCGCTATATCCGGTTTCGTTCTCAAAATTGCGCAAAAACACCTTATAATGATGTCCTTTTTCGTTTGTCAAAATGTGGTCGCCATAGACATTGTTCGCCCACTTGATGCGATATTGCGCCTTGCTTGCTTTTTCACGGCGTTCGTCAAGCACACGCTTTATCATGCCTTGACGACTGTACTTTTTATGCTCAATTTTTTCTTTCGGGTCGAGCAAAGTCAACTCTTGCTCATACTGCAACAGACAGGCATAAGAGTAACGATTCCAACCAACTCTTTTCCCTTCTGATTCAGGAATTACATTCTCACCATCAATAATCAAAACATACTCAATCTGCTCATTTTCACCGGAAACATTCACCAAAAAATCGACCGAAACAGCCGATTGCGACAAAATCTG
>JAISHE010000048.1 GCA_031262745.1 Culturomica sp.
CGTGTTGTTTTTGCGGTGTCCCCGTAGGGGCGGGGTCTGCCCGCCCAATTGAAAACGAGGGCGGGCGAACCCCGCCCGTACATGCGGAAAGTCTGCGAACATGTTCGGCAGGAGCAGCCGTAGGTCGCCATATATGCCATACGCCCGTACATTAGCCTCGCCGGTTGTTTGTGATTTTATAATAAAACGGCTATTGTTGTATAAATTTAGGGGGTGTGTGGCTAAAAAAAATGAAAATATTTGCGCTTTGGTGAAAAATTTAGGGGGTGTATTAGGTAATTAATATATTTTTCCTACATTTGTGCCATAATAATTCCTATTAAATTTAAAAATAGATAACAATGGCAAAAAATCGATTTTCAGCTTTGCAGGAGTTGACAAAACGTACACCGCTTAATGTGGAACACACGGAGAAATTAACATCTGTGTTCGGTGATAATGTTTTCACAAGAAACAAAATGCGTCAATACCTTTCGGTGGAAGCATTTAAGAAATTGGAAGATGTGATGTCCGACAACGGAAGTTTCGACAACAATCTTGCCGACCAAGTGGCATCGGCAATGAAAGCATGGGCAGTGGAAAAAGGTGCAACTCACTACACTCACTGGTTTCAGCCTTTAAACGGAGCAACTGCGGAAAAGCACGACAGTTTCATAAGTCTGACAAAAGACGGAAGTGTGATTGACTCGTTTGACGGTAAAATGCTTATTCAACAGGAACCGGACGCATCAAGTTTCCCAAGCGGCGGCATCCGCAACACATTTGAAGCACGCGGTTACACGGCATGGGATCCGGGTTCACCGGCATTTATCAGTAACGGCACTTTGTGTATTCCCACAGTTTTTGTTGCCTACACGGGTGAGGCTTTGGACTATAAAACACCGATGTTGAAAGCTCTTGCAATGGTGGATAAAGCAGCCGTAGATGTTTGCCAATATTTTGATAAAGATGTAAAGAAAGTGATTTCAACTTTGGGTTGGGAACAGGAGTATTTTCTCGTGGATGATGCTCTTTTCAATGCTCGTCCCGACCTTCGACTTTGCGGACGCACTTTGATGGGGCATCAGTCGGCAAAAGATCAACAATTGGAAGATCATTATTTTGGTGCTATTCCGAGAAGAGTTAGAGCTTTTATGATTGATTTGGAGTATGAATGCTACAAATTAGGTATACCGGTGAAAACCCGTCATAACGAAGTTGCACCTAATCAATTTGAGGTTGCACCCGTATTTGAAGAAGCAAATCTTGCGGTTGACCATAATCAGTTGCTTATGTCGACAATGAAACGCGTGGCGCGCAATCATCATTTTAATATGCTTTTGCATGAAAAACCGTTTAAAGGTATCAACGGTTCCGGCAAACACAACAATTGGTCGTTAATGACCGACACAGGTGTCAACCTGCTTTCTCCGGGAAAGAATCCGAAATCAAATATGCAATTTTTAGTGTTCCTTGTGGCAGCTACCAAAGCCGTTATGGAACATGAAACTTTGCTGAAAGCCGGCATCGTTTCTCTCGGTAATGAAACTCGTTTAGGCGGAGACGAAGCACCACCGGTGATTATGTCCGTATTTCTCGGTCAACAGTTGGCAGGTATTTTTGATGAAATCGAAAAGAAAGTCAGCACGAAAAAGATGACTCCTGATGAGAAAACGGAGTTGAAACTTAACGTGGGACGTATTCCTGAGATAATTCTCGACAACACAGACCGTAATCGTACATCTCCTTTCGCTTTCACGGGCAACCGTTTTGAACTGCGTGCCGTAGGTTCTTCTGCCAATTGCGGCGAACCGATGACAATCCTCAATGCAGCGGTTGCAGAACAATTGGTACTTTTTAAGAAAGAAGTTGATGCTTTGATTGAAAAGGGAGTGAAAAAAGACGAAGCAATTTTCCAAATTTTGCGTAAGTTTATAATTGAGTCTAAGAAAATTCGCTTTGAGGGCAACGGTTACGGTGATGAATGGAAAAAAGAAGCTTTCAAAAGAGGACTTTCAACTGTTTCCGATTGTGTGGAGGCATTGAAAGGATACGTAACACCTAAAGCTCGTAAATTGTTTGTGGACAACGGCATTTTCTCCGAAAGAGAGTTGGAAGCACGTTTTGAAATTAAGAATGAAATGTATTTCAAAAAAATGGAAATTGAATCGAGAATATTGGGTGATTTAGCTCTTAATCACATCATTCCGACGGCAATTTCTTATCAGAATACATTGATTAAGAACGTGAAAGGTTTGAAAGAAATTATGCCCGATGTTTATGCTAATGTCGCAGACGTTCAGATGCAGGCTATTAAAGAAATCTCCGAGCATGTGAAAGCTATCAAGACTTTGACGGACGAAATGACCGATGTGCGTGAGAAATCAAACGACATCAAAGATATGATTAAACGTGCCGAAGCTTATTCAAAGGATGTGCGTCCTTATCTAAGTTCAATACGTGAACATATCGATACTCTCGAATTGATGGTTGATGACGAAATGTGGCCATTACCTAAATATAGAGAATTGCTTTTTTCAAGATAATAATCTCTGATTTTCATAATGTTTTGTTGTAGAAAGAGATGTTCATTGCGGACATCTCTTTTAATTTTTAGTGAAGAGAGAATTAATCTTAGGATGTTTTTTATTTTCAAAATTCTTTTTAATTTTGGACTCCCCAATAGGAACCGTATGAAAAATATTATCCGAAAAATAAGTTGGTCAATAAAAGGTAAGTCGCTCTCAACACAAAAAATTGATGTGGCAAGAGAAAAAAGGTATCCCGACTTGCAGAATATGAAAAGTTGCCTTATAATTTGGGCATGCAATCCGGAGGAAGTTAAATGGGTAAAAAAAATAGAGGATATTTTTTCACCTCATATTTTGGATAAAATTTGTGTTGTAGGTAACGAGAATGATAGAGAAAGCAAATGGCAGGATATTGTTTATGTGAACAATGAACACGTTGATATGAGAGGACAAATCAATGATGAGAAGTTGAATTATTTTCTCGGTAGGGACTATGATTTGTTATTGGATTTAAACAGGGTGCCGGACATTCTGTCGGATTATTTGGTGCGTAATTCGCAAGCTAATTGTAAAATGAGTGCTTTAAAGGATACGGCTGATATTGATATAATGATAGACGACACGGAAGATGAATTGGATTTTATTGAAAAAGCAAAATCTGTTTTAGAAAAATTTAAAGGGTACGAATAATGAAAATTAGTGGTATGGGAGTGGCATTGGCCACTCCTTTTAAATTCGACGGTAGCTTAGATGAATTTTCTTTGAGAAAATTGATTGATTACGTAGTAGAAGGTGGTGCTGATTTCTTGGTTGCGCTTGGCACCACTTCTGAGGCTGCAACAATGTCTGTTTCCGAGCGTTATAGAGTGATGGAAATTGTTTTAGAACAAAACAACGGTAGATTGCCTGTGATGGTGGGGCTTGGCGGTAATTGTACTCGGGATGTTGCGGAAGCTGTCGGCAGTTTTCCTTATTTGAAATATTGCCATTCTATATTATGCGTTACACCTTATTATAATAAGCCTTCGCAGGAAGGATTGTATCAACATTTTAAAACCGTTGCCGAATCGGCAGCGAAACCGGTGTGCCTTTATAATGTGCCGGGGCGTACTTCCGTGAATATGAGTGCGGAAACCACGATACGTATTTCTCACGATTGTCCTAACGTTTTTGCAATCAAGGAAGCTTGCGGTGATTTACAGCAGATGACTGAGATTTTGCGGGATGTTAGGGAAGGTTTCACTGTTTTTTCAGGTGATGACGGAAATGCCTTGCCTTTCATTTCAATGGGGGGGCACGGAGTTATTTCGGTTATAGGCAATTTATTTCCACGTGAATTTTCTAATATGATTAAACTTTCTCTTGAAGGACATTTTCAGGAAGGTAGTAAGTTGCATTTAAAGTTGGCACCTTTTTATCGTTTGCTTTTCAAGGAAGGTAATCCGGCAGGAGTTAAAGCTTGTTTGCATGCCAAAGGCGTGATAAATGAAAATGTGCTTAGATTACCATTAACGCCTGTGAGCAGCGAACTCTACGATAAGATGAAAGCTTTGCTTTATTCTATATAGCCGTCATTGCTTCTGCGCATGCGTCTGTTTCTTTGATACTGAAACCAGAATGCTCCGAAGATGCTGATTAAAAACAACGGTAACAGAAAATTCAAGTATTCTATAAATGTGCGTTGTCCGCTTTCTATTGATCTCAAGGTGGTGAAAGTGGTGAATTTATTTCTCAATTTTATAAGTCCCGACCTGTCGCTCAACCATTCTATGGAGTTAACGGTAAATTTAATGTTGTCGGGCTGTTGAATATGTTGTTGTAGAACAATGTCGTTATTTATGAGAAAGCGAGAGTTTGTTACCGCAATAATTGCACTTTTATTGTCATTGTTTGTTAGTAATACACAGAGAACTTGTTCCGGATTATTGAAATCGCTACGACTCCATTCTCTTTGCAAGTTGAAAAACAGCGGACTTCTTTGAGTGCCGGAAATGGAAGTACTCTTAAATAAGGGATTGAAAACATAGGTCGTGGATGTTCTCACCTGTTTTATGGAACTTGCGAACGGCAACAACATATAGTTGAGTCCGTCGGTGATTTCGTGTTTGCTGAAATTCACAACTTTGAGGAAATAAGGGAAGTTAATCTCCTGATTGTAGCGAAAACGCAGAAGATTATCATACTGACTTAATGTTATTCTTCCGCAACTGTAATCAACGACAAAGTTATTTTGGATTTTCGCACCTTTTTCTTCTAAAAAGTCTTCCAAACCGGTTTCGTTGATGAAACCGGAATTATGTGTTACGCTGATTTGACCTATTGCATGGTTAAGAGCGATGAAAAGTCTTCCGCCTACGGAAAGATATTCGTTGAGCAAATGAAGTTCATAATTTGAATAATAGTCTTGTGCTCCGATGATACAAACGACGTCGTAATTTACTAAATCATCACTTTTCAGTTCTGCCGGATTGAGAACGGATATTTCTACTAATTCTTCCAAAGCACCGATTAATTGCGGCATAGCGGAAAATGTTGCTTCGTGATGACCGGTAAGAAATGCTACTTTTGGTTTTACAGTGTCGAATACTTGTTTTAATATTCGTGTGATCTCATATTCTATTGGAGTGTTAGCGTCTATATGACCTATAGTGTGTTGTTGGTTATTTATTTTGAATACGGCACCGAGATATATCTTTTGGATTTTAGCATAATCTTCCTCTTTTGCTTCTATTATTACCGGTATAATACCTTCGCTTTGAGCAGTTTCTCTATCTTCGGCATTCTCTACCTCTATTAGATTTATTTCAAACGGTTCAATACTTTGATGTTTGTATTCTTTAAGAATGTAGATGAATTCTTTATTTATTTTTCTGAATTGTATAGGTAGATCTTTGGACATATATACATCTACTTTTACCGGTTCGGATATAGTTTTTATAACGTCTTTGCTCACAGGAGAAAGTGAATATTCGCTTTTTTCTGTGGTGTCAAACCTTACGAACACAAAGTAGGAAATAATATTGATAGCGATAATCAATATTATTATGTATATATTATTATAAAACAGCGATTTCATTAATATCTCATTTTTACTATCGACATTCTGGTGAGAAATAGAAATATTGCGCTTAATGATAAAAAGTATATCAAATCACGAGAGTCTACAATACCTCTCAAAAGCGGATCAAGATGTTCATCTATGGAAAGGTATAGGAATATTTCGGATAGAATGTAATTATTTGTGATTTCACTTATCATACCGAAAAAAAATTGGAATATCAAAATAAGTATGAAACCTAAAAGGAATGCACTTATTGAATTGCGTGAAACAGAGGACGAAAATAGACTTATGCTACCGTATGCGGTGCCTGCGAGAAGTAATCCCATGTAGCCGCACAATGCTTGCCCGCTGTCGGTATCGCCCAAATAAATCATTGTAAAATAGTAGGGTAGTGTTAAGATCAGTATTATAATAACAAAAGCCACTAAGGTTAGAAACTTTCCGGCTATTAATTGATTGGTGCGTATAGGTTTTGTGAGGAGAAATTCGAGAGTTCCGTAGCGTTTTTCTTCCGCGATACTTCTCATTGCGAACGCCGGCAATATAAATATGAAAATCCACTTTATAACATTGAAGCAGGGTGTCATTGATGCCAAATCATGTGCAAATACACCTGCATCAGACATCCAACAGTAGAAACCGCATATACAGAAAAATACCATTAAGCCTACGTAAAGAGTCCATGAGTTTAGTGCATTCGACAATTCCTTTTTTATCAGTATTTTAACTATTCGCATGGTATTAATTTTGTGTGAGTTGTCTGAAAATATCTTCAAGTCCTTTTTCTATGGGACTTAATTCCTTTATATACCATTTGAATCGGTTGCATAAATCAAAAATATCTTTTTCTATATCAGTTTCGGTATCTACTTGGATAGAAATACGATCATTATCAAGTATATCAACGAATTTTACATTTTCAATTTTAGAAAATGCGTTATACATATCGTTTATGTTTCCTCCTTCAAGTCGGATATGTAGCGTTTTCATTCCGTTTGTGCTGCGCAGTTCCGAAGATGTCCCGTTTGCAACGATTTTACCTTTATTTAGTATGATTACACGATTGCACGTAGCTTCGATCTCCGCTAAAATGTGTGAACTTAGGATTATAGTTTTTTCTTTTCCGATTTCTTTTATCAATTCACGAATGTCTACAATCTGGTTAGGATCAAGACCTGTTGTCGGTTCGTCGAGAATAATAATTTCCGGTTCGTGAATCAGAGCTTGAGCTAAACCCACGCGTTGTTTATAACCTTTTGACAGTTCTCTGATTGTTTTATGTTTTTCGTTTTCCAAACCGCAAATACGGATCATATCCAAAACTCTTGTAGGTATTTTATAACGTGGAATATTATGAATATTTGCTATAAATTTCAATAAATCGATAACATTCATTTCCTCGTATAGCGGATTATTTTCGGAAAGGTAACCTATATAGTGTTTAAGTTTATAGGCGTTTTTGTTTATAGGTAGGTCGTTGATGAAGACATTGCCGCTACCGGCAAAGAGAAAACCCGTTATGATTCGCATTATAGTGGTTTTACCCGCACCGTTTGGTCCCAATATGCCGAGCACTTCTCCTTTTCTTACACTGAAAGAGACGTTGTCAACGGCTTTTTGCGTACCGAAAGTTTTTGATATGTTTTCTACAACAACATCCATTATTATATGTTTTATTGCAAGAATGACTTATCTGATGATTCGCGTACAATTAATTCGGAGTTTACTATTTTTTCTACGATTTTTGAATGGTTAGGATCAAATATTTGTTCAAAAAGCAATTCCGCAGCAGTTTCACCGATTTTTGAAGGGAATTGGTTGACGGTACTGATAGACGGATTCATATAGCGTGAGCGTCTTGAATTAGAGAAACCGAAAATAGCTATGTCTTCAGGTATTCTTAATCCTTTTTCTTTTATTGCTTCAATTGCACCTATTGCCATGTCGTCGTTTATTCCGAAGATTGCATCAGGTTTCTCGTCTAATTCAAGCAATTGTAATGTTGCTTTTTTTGCGGATTTTTCTGAGAAGTCGTTAGCTCTAACTATGTAATCGCTGTTTACTTCCAATTTGTTAAGTGTTAGAGCTTTTAGATAGCCTTTCATTCGGTTCTTACCGATAGAAAGCTGTTCGGGACCGGTTATGAGGGCAATTCTGCGTGCACCGCCATAGATAAGGTGTTGCACGATTTTAAATGCTGCGTCGGCATCATCCGCAATAACTTTGGATACATCTAATTCCTTAGTTGTGCGGTCGAATAAAACGAGTCCGACACCTTGATTCTGAATTTTTCTTATGTGTTCATAACGTGTTGTATCCCTTGAAATTGATAAAATGATTCCGTCCATACGGTTAGCAAGGAAAATATCAATATTCTTCTTTTCCTTCTCAAAACTTTCACTTGAAGATGCGACAAGAACGTTGTAACCGTATTTGTCGGCAATTTTTTCAATTGATTTTACAACCGTTGCAAAGAAAGTGTTTACTATTTCGGGAACAATAACTCCAATCATGTGGCTTTTTTGAGTTTTTAATGCAACGGCAATGGGATTAGGCATGTAACCGAGTTCTTTTGCTAATTCCTGCACGGCTTGACGCGTTTGCGGACTAATTTCCTGACTGTTTTTAAGTGCTCGCGAGACAGTTGATACGGAGATGTTTAATCTTGCTGCAATGTCTTTTATGGTAATAACTTTTTCACTCATAATATTATTTTTTTGTGGTGTTTGTATCTTGATTTAGTTTAGGATAAGCTATTCTTGAATGATAAATAGTCGAAAGAGTTTCGGTGAATGATTCTTTAACAACCGATATGTTTCTAAAAGTAATATCTGCATACGTAAAACGTCCGTCTTCTATTTGAGTATTGATTATTTCCGACACAAGTTTGTTTATATTTTCTTCCGTTTTTTCGGGAAGAGCTCTTGAAGCAGCCTCTATGGCATCAGCCATCATAAGCACAGCAGTTTCCTTAGTAGTTGGGTCGGGACCGGGATAAGTGAAAGCGGCTTCGTTGATTTCTTTATTGGGATATTTGTTTTTAAATGAGTTATAGAAATATTTCACTTTGCTTTTCCCGTGATGAGTGCGTATAAAATCAATAATCGGTTCGGGAATATTGTATTTTTTTGCCAATTGTATCCCGTAGATGACATGATTGATTATGTGTTTTGCACTTTCATCAAATTCCATTTTTGAATGGGGATTCAAGCCTCCTGCTTGATTTTCAATGAATAGTAAAGGTTCTTGTGTTTTACCTATATCATGATATAAAGCACCTGTACGTACCAGCAACGGGTTCCCCCCAATGCGGTGAATTGCTTCTTCGGCTAAATTGGCAACAAGTAGCGAATGTTGAAATGTTCCCGGTGCTTTCTTGGTCAAATCACGTAGAGCAGGGTGATTGGGATTAGAAAGTTCAATGAGAGTGATTTCGGAAATAAAACCGAATAATCGTTCAAATACGTATATTGCGATGTATGAGATGCTTAATAATAAACAGTTTATTAGTAAAGCCAGAATGTCGTAGACGTGAACCCATTTTAAATCACCTTCGTTAATGAAGGTAAATGCTGAAAAAACAAGTGAGTAAGTGAGAAATATAAAAAATATGGCAATGAAGAGTTGTCCTCTTCTTTGTAGTTGGGTAAGACTGAAAATTCCAACTATTCCGGCTGTGATTTGCATGAAAAGATACATGTAACTGTTTGGTGCAAAAAATGATACAAGCATCGACGAACCGAGCAACAGATAAAAAGCAGTACGTTTGTCAATGAGTATATTCGAGATAATCACCATGAAAAGTATCGGAATGACGTATATGTTGAGTTTGTAGTAGTAGGCAACACTACCCATGAGCACAGTAACAAGGAACGAACCGAATAAGAAAATAAAATCACGACTTTTATACTGATTTCGCTTGCGGAAAAAGTAACTGTAAGGAGCAAATACAAACATTCCTGCAAGCGTAAGTATTGATAAACCTACGATAATTCGTAACATGCTACTTATTCCTGTTATGTTTTGCCTGTATTCACGTTTTAGTGAATTGAGTACAATATATTTTTCTTGTGTTACGATTTCATTTTTGTTTACCACCACATCTCCCGCATGTATCATGCCTCTTGTGAGGCTAATGTTTTCCAAATGCTCTTCAAGTTCTAATTTAGTCTTCGATTCGTCAAATAAAAGATTGGTTGTAAGATAATTAGACATGTCAATATTCCTAAAACCTGTTTTCGCTTTTTCAGGAATGGCATGCTCTTCAATAAAATAAGTGATAGTTGTGTAGGCAGTTTTTAAGGAGTATACATTACCTAACGGCACATCATTTCCCACGTTGTTATGCACGATTTTAATAGTGGCTACATCATTTGAAGAAAAGTTCTCAGGAAGCTGTAATATACCTGTATCGTATATTTCTACCAATTTATTTTCAACTGCTTTTACTGATTTCTGTGTCTCACTATCGGTGAATTTTGAAACTGCTCCGGAAAATCTTCGTAATTGTTCGTTTTTAATATTCGGATTAAAATCAAAAATAGGTATTTGGTTCTTTGTTATTTTGGTTTTCTCAGTGGTGATTTCTTCCGAACTTTTGTAGATAGGAAAATCGAAAGGAGCTTTCAACGTTTCGTATCTCCATTCGTTACCGACTTGATATTCATAACGGAAATTTTCAGATTTCGGTAACACTAAGACTATTACTGAAAACACAAAGAGGATTATAACCACTTTCATGGCTATAACCCACTTTCGTTTAGTATCAAGTAGCAACATTTCTACATTATTCTATTGTATACCATTTGTGTCAAGATTGCGGTCAACTTTTTTCAATAGTCCCTGCAAAACTTTACCGGGTCCTATTTCAAGGAAACTCGTGGCTCCGTCGTTAATCATATTAATCATTATTTGTGTCCAACGCACTGACGATGTGAGTTGTGCCACCAAGTTAGCTTTGATCTTTTCCGGTTCGCTGTACGGCATTGCATCAACATTTTGATAAATAGGGCAAATCGGTTTATGAAACTCCGTATTGTTGATTGCTTCTTCTAGTTCTTTGCGTGCCGGTTCCATGAGAGGAGAGTGGAAAGCTCCGCCTACGTTTAGCGGTAAAGCTCTTTTTGCACCTGCTTCCGTCAGTTTTTGACATGCGATTTCAATGCCTTTCTTTGTGCCTGAAATCACTAATTGACCGGGACTATTGTAATTTGCCGGCACAACAATGTCGTCAATCTCTTTCAAAATATTTTCTACCGTTTCATCCTCCAAGCCGAGAATTGCAGCCATTGTAGACGGATTTGCTTCGCATGCTTTTTGCATTGCTGTGGCTCTGGCATGTACAAGGCGTAAACCGTCTTCAAATGATAGTGCACCTGTAGCCGTGAGCGCAGAAAATTCACCGAGTGAATGTCCGGCAGCCATGTCCGGCTTTTCTGTTAGGCTATCAGCCAAAATCACGGAATGAATAAAAATGGCAGGTTGAGTTACTTTTGTTTGTTTGAGATCTTCGTCGGTACCTTCAAACATTAAATCGGTGATACGGAAACCTAAAATTTCATTTGCTTTTTCAAATAACTCTTTTGCTCTTGGTGAGTTTTCATATAATTCTTTACCCATTCCCACAAATTGGGCACCTTGACCCGGAAATACAAATGCTTTTTTCATTACTTCTAAAATTTAATGTAGTTTTGAACTTATTAAACGTATAAATTCCTCTCTCGTGGCAAGTTTTTCAAATGCTCCACTAAAATCGGAAGTGGTGGTAACAGAATTTTGTTTTTGTACGCCTCTCAACATCATGCACATGTGTTGAGCTTCAATAACCACTGCTACTCCCAAAGGATTTAATGTTTTTTGTATACAATTTTTTATTTCATAAGTTAATCTTTCCTGAACTTGCAGTCGTCTTGCATAACTTTCTACTACTCTGGCTATTTTACTCAAACCGGTTATGTAACCGTTAGGTATGTAACCAACATGAGCACGACCGAAAAACGGCATTAAATGATGTTCACACATTGAATAAACTTCGATGTCTTTCACAATCACCATCTGCCTGTAGTCTTCTTTAAACATTGCCGACCGCAAAATTTCTTCGGGATTTTGATGATAGCCCTGAGTGATGAATTGCATAGCTTTTGCCACTCTTACAGGAGTTTTCAGCAAACCTTCACGCTCGGTATCTTCACTCAAAAGACTAATAATTTCCTTATAATGCTGAGCTAACTTATTAGTTCTCTCTTCGTTGAAGATTTCATCTTTACGGTAAAATTCTTCTTCGTTATCCATAACAACCTTATCCATCGTAAAAATCTTATTGCAAACTTTGCAAATGTACTAATTATTTTCCTTATCTTGGTCATGTTTTTTAATCGCAATAATATGGAATGGTTGATTTTGCTTATAGTTGTCGTTGTTGGGCTTTCATTGATTTTGATTGAAATATTTCTTTTGCCCGGAGTTGGTTTTGCAGGATTTCTTGGCTTGGGAGCTGTTGGTTTCGGTATATATCTCGGTTACTCCTACTATGGTGTGCCCACAGGTCATTTCATATTGCTTGCAATAATTATAGTCGGTTTCTTCATAACTCTCTATGCTTTGCGCTCCAAAACTTGGAAACATTTCGGTTTGAATGCGGTAATAAAAGGCAGTGTAGATGGTGTTGATGAAAGCATTAAAGTTGGCGACACAGGACTAACAATAGGTAGACTTGCTCCAATGGGTAAGGTTCAAGTTGGAAATTCGATAGTTGAAGGTCAGTCGTTTGCAGGTTATATTGATAATAATCAAGAAGTAGAGATACTGAAAGTATTTAAAGATAAGGTGATTGTTAAATTAAAATAATATAAGATGGAAGATAATGGTGTTTTTTTGGTGATTGGTTTGATAGCCGGAGGTTTATTTTTACTTTGGATTATTCTTTATTTCATACCTATCGGTTTGTGGTTTCAGGCTTTGGTTTCTGATGTGAAGATTTCTCTTATACAACTTATTTTGATGCGTTGGCGTAAGGTACCGCCAAGTATTATAGTGAGTGCAATGATTGAAGGAAGAAAAGCCGGCATTGATTTGCAGCGTGATTTACTTGAAGCACATTATTTAGCGGGAGGACGTGTTGCTCAAGTGGTGCATGCTCTGGTTTCCGCTTCAAAAGCAAATATAGATCTTACATTTAAAATAGCAACCGCAGTCGACCTTGCAGGACGTGATGTTTTTGAGGCTGTTCAAATGAGCGTAAATCCGAAAGTGATTGATACACCTCCGGTTGCAGCTATGGCGAAAGATGGTATTCAACTTATTGCAAAAGCTCGTGTAACGGTTAGAGCTAATATTAAACGGCTTGTTGGTGGCGCGGGTGAAGAAACGATACTTGCAAGAGTAGGTGAGGGAATTGTGTCATCAATAGGTTCTTCAACTTCACACAAAGCAGTGCTTGAAAATCCTGATTCAATTTCAAAAGTGGTTTTGGAAAAAGGACTTGATTCGGGTACTGCTTTTGAGATACTTTCCATTGATATTGCCGATATAGATGTTGGCAAAAATATCGGAGCTGTTTTACAAATAGACCAAGCCGATGCCGACTTGAAGATTGCTCAGGCAAAAGCGGAGGAACGTAGGGCAATGGCTGTTGCAAGTGAACAGGAAATGAAGGCTTTGGCTCAAGAAATGAAAGCAAAAGTGATTGAAGCCGAGGCAAATGTGCCTTTGGCTATGGCAGAGGCTTTTCGTTCCGGTAATCTTGGCGTGATGGACTATTATAAAATGAAAAATATAGAAGCCGACACTCAGATGCGTGAATCAATAGCGAAACCGGACGACAAAAAGAATTCACGCAAGAATTTCTAAAATCGTAGAAAGTTTTTTGGGACGTAGGGACACCTGTTTGAAAATTGCAGGTAGTAGAATAGTGTCGCCTTGATGCACGGTAACAGTTTTATCTGTGTCGTAAATAAGCGAAAATTCACCGTCAATGCACATGTATATTACAAAAGAATCAAAAGAGAAATAGTCACGATCTATTTCTGTGTCAATCAGTAATTTTCTTACAGTGAAATAAGGGTTGGAAATGATTTCGTTGTGGTGATTTTTATGGACACGAGTGTCTAATCGTAAACCATCTTGACGTTGATAGTTAATAATATCGGCAGCCAATTCGGTATGAAGTTCACGTGGAGCACCATTGGCGTCCAGTCTGTTGTAATCGTAAACACGGTAAGTAATGTCGGAAGTTTGTTGTATTTCAGCTATAAAACAACCTTTACAAATGGAATGAATAGTACCGGCAGGCACGAAAAAGCAATCACCTTTAACTACTTGTTCGTAGTTTAAAATCTCATTTAGATTGCCATCCTGAAGCATTGATAAAAATTCCTGCTTGTCGGTATTACGTTTGAAACCGAGAATTATACGGCTTTCAGGTTTGTTATCAACGATATACCACATTTCATTCTTGCCGTAGGCATGATGACGTTCTTTTGCAGTTGCATCATCCGGATGCACTTGTATAGATAGATCCGAATTTGCATCAATGTATTTGATTAACAAAGGAAATTCCAAACCGAAAGTTTCGTAGATTTTATCGCCGACAAGGTCGCCCATGTATACTTCTATCAATTCTTCCAGACTATTTCCTGCTAATGGACCTTCTGCTACCACAGAAATATGATCTTGCACTGCAGAAATTTCCCAACTTTCACCTATTTTTGTATTCCCGTCAGTTTTTTCTTCGTCCTTTGATATTAAGCGTTCTCCTCCCCAGATAGTTGGTTTTAATATAGGACGAAATTTAAGAGGATAAAGCATAATATTGATACGTATGTGGTTTAAAAAAAGCCGCAATCGAGCGGCTTTTTTAATTAGTCTTGCAATTTTGCTTTCAAAAACTCACGATTCAAACGTGCTATGTGAGAAATGGAAATTTGTTTAGGACATTCCGATTCACATGCTCCGGTGTTAGTGCAGTTACCAAAACCAAGTTCATCCATTTTTGCCACCATCGCTTTTGCTCTGCGTGCGGCTTCAATTTTACCTTGCGGCAATAGTGCTAATTGTGAAACTTTTGCAGCTACGAAAAGCATTGCAGATGAATTTTTGCATGTGGCAGCACATGCACCGCAACCGATACATGCGGCAGCATCCATAGCTTCCTCTGCTTTGTCGTTGGCAATAGGAATAGAATTTGCATCAGGAACTCCACCTGTGTTTACGGAAACATAACCACCTGCTTGCAATATTTTTTCAAAAGCCTTACGATCAACAATCAGATCTTTCACAACCGGAAATGCACCTGAACGCCAAGGTTCAATAGTTATTGTTTCACCGTCTTTAAAACGTCGCATGTGTAGTTGACAAGTTGTTACTTCATCATCAGGTCCGTGAGCTCTTCCGTTTATGAAAAGACTGCACATACCGCAAATTCCCTCACGACAATCATGATCGAATGCAATAGTTTCTTTACTTTCAACCACTAACTGCTCATTAAGTATATCCAACATTTCAAGAAAAGAAGTGTCGGTTGAAATATTGTGGATTTTATAGGTTTCAAACCTACCTTTGGATTTGGCATCTTTTTGACGCCATATTTTTAATGTAAGCTCTTTTAATATATTTTCTGACATAATACTTTAAGTTTTTAGACGTTTACTTGTAGGAACGTTGTGTTAATTCTACATTTTCAAATATCAAATCTTCTTTATGTAGTAACGGTTCTTCTTTATCACCTTTAAATTCCCATGCTGACACATATTTATAATGTTCATCGTCTCTCTGGGTTTCACCTTCCGGTGTTGCATATTCTGTACGGAAATGACCTCCGCATGATTCGTTGCGTTCGAGAGCATCTTTTGCCATAAGTGCGGCAAGTTCGATGAAATCGGCTATACGTGCGGCTTTCTCAAGTTCGTTGTTCATTGCGGTGAAATCACCTACTATTCTAAGGTCTTTGTAGAATTCTTCTTTTAATTCTGCAATTAATTTTTCTGCTTTTTGCAACCCTTCGGCATCACGAGCCATACCAACATAGTTCCACATAATGTGTCCTAATTCTTTGTGGAAATGATCAGGTGATTTTGTTCCCTTGATGTTATATAACTTATGCAGACGTTCATCAACTTGCTTTTCGGCTTCGTCAAATTCCGGTAGATTGGTATTAATCTTTGGAGTTGCAATTTCTTTTGCCAGATAATCACCTATGGTGTAGGGAAGAATAAAATATCCGTCAGCCAAACCTTGCATAAGAGCAGAAGCACCTAAACGGTTTGCACCGTGGTCGGAAAAATTACATTCGCCAATGGAATAAAGTCCCTTAACAGTGGTCATAAGATTATAATCCACCCACAAACCACCCATAGAATAGTGAATTGCAGGGTAAATCATCATAGGATTTTTATAAGGATCTACGTCTGTGATTTTTTCGTACATCTGGAAAAGATTACCGTATCTTTTTTCAATTGTATCACGACCGAGTTGTTCAATAGCGTATTTAAAATCCAAGAAAACAGCTTTACCGGTGTTGTTCACACCGTAACCGGCATCGCAACGTTCTTTTGCAGCTCGTGAAGCCACATCACGGGGTACCAAGTTACCGAAAGCAGGATAGCGACGTTCAAGATAGAAATCACGATCTTCATCCGGTATGTCGTTCGGATTTAATGTGCCGGCTTGCAGTTTTTTTGCATCTTCAATTTTCTTGGGCACCCACACACGACCGTCATTACGAAGTGATTCCGACATCAATGTTAGTTTACTTTGCTGTTCTCCGTGGACAGGTATACAAGTGGGATGAATTTGTACAAAACAGGGATTTGCAAAATATGCACCTTTTTTGTAAGCATTCCATGCAGCACTTACATTGCAACCCATTGCATTAGTAGACAGGAAAAATACGTTTCCGAAACCTCCACTACCGAGTACCACGGCATGTGCACCGAAGCGTTCAATACGACCGCTAACCATATCACGTGCTATTACTCCACGTGCTTTACCGTCAACAATCACAACATCAATCACTTCATGACGATTGTATACTTTTATTTTTCCTGCTTTGATTTGACGGTTCATTGCTCCGTAACAACCCAAAAGCAATTGTTGCCCGGTTTGACCGCGTGCATAAAATGTACGGCTAACCAATGCACCACCGAAAGAACGATTTGATAATAAACCGCCATATTCTCTTGCAAAAGGTACGCCCTGAGCTACACACTGATCAATGATTGCACCGCTCACTTCTGCAAGTCTGTATACATTTGCTTCTCGTGCGCGATAGTCGCCTCCTTTAATCGTTTCATAGAAAAGACGGAAAACCGAGTCATTATCGTTTGTATAGTTCTTTGCAGCATTTATACCACCTTGTGCGGCAATTGAATGTGCACGACGAGGAGAATCCTGATAGCAAAAAACGGTTACATTGTAGCCAAGTTCAGCTAAACTTGCAGCGGCAGAACCGCCTGCTAAACCTGTTCCCACGATTATTATATCCAATTTCTTTTTATTTGCCGGACTAACCACGTTGATATGTGCTTTATGGTTTGACCATTTTTCGGCTAACGGACCGGCAGGTATTTTTGAATCTAATGCAGACATATTATTTTATTTATTTTACTCTAAATTTATAACTGACATTCACTTTATTACCCTGCAAATCCTGCAAGAAAGTAAAGAGGTATTATAGCGAAACCGACACCTATTACAATGGCAAAAAGGTAGCCTACCCATTCCAAGCGTTTTCTCCAAATCTTATTTGAAAATCCGACACTTTGGAAACATGACCAAAATCCGTGACTAAGGTGAAGCCCCAAGAATATTGCAGCCAATACGTAAAGCATACAGAAAAATACGCTATTTTTGAACAGACTTGACACCATCAAATAAGCATTTTCCATTTCAACTCCGTCTACAGTAGTTATTTCAAGAGGAGTACCGAGTTCCGGTAATTTGATGTTCAGCCAGAAATTATAAAGGTGTATCACCAAAAAAATTAAAATCAATCCTCCGAGTATGAACATATTTCTTGAAGCCCAACTTGCATTGTTGCTTTGTTCGCTGCGAGCATAACCCACAGGGCGAGCTTTCATGTTTTGAATAGTGAGAATTGTTGCCAAAATAATGTGGACAACGAAACCGAGTGCAAGCACAGGTTCCACAACTTTGATTATCGGATTGGTTGCCATAAAATGAGCACCGATGTTGAAAAGCTCTCCGCTGTTATCAAAGATAAGCAGCAGATTAAGAGAAAGATGTACAATAAGAAAAGCGATCAGGAAAAGACCTGAAATACTCATAATAACTTTCTTTCCGATAGACGATGTTAAGAAATTGCTCATGATGCGTTTATAATTATTTAAAAGTGTAAAACTGAATTAATAGATTGCAAAAATATTCTTTTTTTCTTACATTATTCTTCAATTAGTGAAAAAAATCTTTTATTTTTGAGTCGTGTTCGTAAGAATATCATATACAATGAGTTGAATGTTTGTTCTAATGTTTTCCTCCGATAGTTTACGATTGAATTCATTCGGATACGTCCGATTTGATAAGAAAATGTATATCAGATTATTGTCGGGATCAATCCAAGCCATAGTACCCGTGAAGCCGAGATGACCGAAGCTACTGCCCGGAATGACGTTTCCCGAAACAGGTTTGTCAAATCCCAATCCCCTATGGTTATTCTTAAAGCCGTTATTTTGACACCCGAATAGGTCTATTGCTTCTGCCGACAGATAACGTTCCCCACCATATTCTCCATTGTTAAGATACATTGACATGATTTTTGCAAGATCGTCCGCATCGGAGAATAATCCGGCATGACCGGCTACTCCGCAAAGTATATAAGCAATAGGATCATGTACGTAACCATGAATTTCTTGCTTGCGGTAGAGAGAATCGAAAGATGTCGGCACAACTCTTGACATATCCAAGCGTGAAGCTGCAAGGAAATCGGTTGAATAAGCTCCGAGCCTGTTGTAGAAATTCTCTTTGCAATAATTGTCAAGACTTTCTCCGGTTATATTCTCTACTGCTTTTTGTAGTAAAATAAATCCTAAATCACTGTATAAGTAATTTTTCTGCGGATTTATTTCGGATGAAATTATGCTTTTAACGAGACTATCTATAATTTGAGGATTACAGTACACACCCGGTGAAAGTTCCGTGTAGTCCGCCAATTCGACGAATGAAAAAGTACTATCTTTAAAAGGTATGTTAGGATTTGCGTAGAGTTTATCCCTCAATTTCATAGTATTGTTGGTAGTAGGTTTTGTCGAAAACGGTTTACCGCTAACTTTATCCATATCCCAAAATTGACTGAAAGACGGTATAAATGCTTTTAATCCTGCTTGATGTGCAAGTACTTCGCGAACAGTAATAGTGCCTTTGTTACTGCCTGACAGTGGAGGATAGTAGGAGGAAAGTAGAGAGTCTAACGCAATTTTATGCTCGTCATAAAGTTTCATAATTGCCGGAAGCGTAGCGGCAACTTTTGTAACGGATGCAAGATCGTAAATATCGTCAATACGGTTTTTTTGCGAAGATATGTAGGTGTGATGCCCAAAGGCTTTATTGTATATCACGTAATTGTCTTTGGCAATCAACACTTGACAACCGGGAGTAGCATGCATGTTAATAGCAGTTTGACACACGGAATCGATGGATTTGAAGGCAATTGACGACAGACCGAGCATTTCCGGCATGACATAACCTAAACGACATTTTTCGGTGATTATGCCATAGTTGGTAGGATAATCATTGTTTATACTCACAGGTAGTTTCCCTTTTATTGCAATACCGCCGAAAATGGCTTGGGCAGCATATTGTTCGGTTGATGTGTTATTTTCATAACTTATCAACACTGAGTTCGGCAAATGTTGGTAGTAGGAAAGTCCATAAGGGATTGATGGGTGGCAAAGAATAGCCGATTTGTTTTTTAATTTATTAAGAAAATCATCAAATACATAGGAATACCCGAACTTTGAAGATGCTCTGTTATTTGCGTAATTATTGTATATGATTATACAATTATAATTTTCCATTGAATGGAGTAAATTTTCAAGATCTTCTTTTACGGCGTTTTTAGAGAGCGTGAAATGTTGTACTTGCGCATAATTTGAAAGTGTTGTTTGAAATGTATTAATTTTGTCTTCTCCTAAATTGACAGAAGCAATTCTCAATGTGTCAAGTCGTTTAAGTGGGATAAGTTGAGACGAGTTTTTGATCAAAGTGATAGCATCCTTGTAAATTTCGTCTTTCAGAGCAATATCTTTCGGAGGATAAAGTTGCGACTGTAATTTGTTGGTTTTTAACGGTTCTTTTAGTGTAGGCAAAACGAATTTGTACTTTGCGGCAAGAATCTTACGACATTTTTCGTCGATCATTTCTTCTGTTATTACTTTTTCGCCAATGGCTTTGCGTATTGCTTTCACTGCCGTTTCCACATCTTTCGGAAAGAGTAACACATCGTTGCCTGCAAGTAGTGCTTGTACCTCCGCTTGTCCCGAAGGTACAATTTTTGTAACTCCCTGCATATTCATTGCATCTGTGAAGCAAAGATTCTGAAAACCTAATTCTTCCCTAAGCAAATGATTTATGATTGTAGGAGAAAGGCTTGCCGGACGATTGCTCGAATCTAATGCAGGTACGTTTAAATGTGCAATCATAATAGCAGGTACATCTTCTTTAATTAGTTGTTTGAAAGGATATAGTTCAATACTGTCCAAATAAGCGGACGAATGCTTGATAATAGGTAAAGATTTATGGGAATCTACTTCCGTATCTCCGTGTCCGGGGAAATGTTTCACTACCGGCATAACTCCTTCCGAAAGTGATCCGGCAATGTACATGCGTGTTTTATTTAGAACATTATCACGGTTTTCACCGAATGAACGCATACCGATGACGGGATTTGCGGGATTGTTATTAATATCGGCAACAGGAGCAAAGTTTACATGTACGCCGACTTCTTTACAATGTCTTGCAATAGCGGCGCCCATGCGAAAAATTAAAGAATCATCGGCTACGGCACCGGCTGTGAGCATTAACGGGAATTCCATTGCTCCGTTCAAACGCCAACCCAGTCCGTGTTCCGCATCCATACCTATTACTAAAGGTATATTGGAAAAATTTTGATAGCGAGTGATTAAATTCAATTGTTTCTCAGGTGTTCCTTGAAAAAATATTAAGCCTCCGATGTCGTATTTCTTTATAATAGATTCGATGTTTTCTTCATAATCGGCATTTTTATCACTGTAAACGGCAATCATGAAAAGTTGACCGATTTTTTCGTTTAAACTTAATCTATTCAATTTTTCCTTTACCCATTCGTCTTCCGTTTGTGTCTTTGACGATCTGTTTGTTTCGGCAAAACCGGCAGTTTTAATTAAAAGAGAAACTGTAATACAGATAAATACCTTGAAAATCATTGTGTTGATTGATATTAATATTTCGACACCAAAGTTAATTCTATTATTTGCAGAATACAAATAGAGGCTGCCTAAAATTAGACAACCTCTATCGTTATTAGTGAACTTTTAGAAAAGTGATTACTTCAATAGTTCTTTAATTTTGTTTTCAAGTTCTTCTCCGTGAAGATTTTTTGCAATAATCACATTGTTGGCATCAAGCAACACAACGTGAGGTATGAAAGCAACATTATAAACTCTTGAAGGTGAGTTATCGGATGATTTGTCATCAATCACTTGCTTCCAAGGCAGTTTGTCGTCGGCAATAGCTTTCAACCATGCTTCTTTATTTTTATCAACAGAAACACCGAGCACTTCCAATCCTTTTTTGTGATATTTGTTGTATAGCTTTACCATTTCGGGATTTGCATTACGACAAGGACCACACCATGATGCCCAGAAGTCGATAACTTTTGCTTTCCCTTTGAGTTGAGAAAGAGAGAAAAGTTCATCTTTGTCGGTATTCAACGTGAAATCCGGTGCAACCTGTCCGATAGATACAACTTCTAATTTAGCGATTTTGTCTGCAACTTCTTTACCGAATCTATTGATGCGTGCATTTTCGCTAAGAATTTCATAAAGTTCTTTAATTTCTTCAAGATCAGCGCGCTGCATTTTCTGAGAAACAATAAAAGATGCTACGAAATTATCATTGTTTGCACGAAGTAATTCTTTTTCCTGCTCTGCATTTTTGTCGGCTAATGCGTCGTAAACATCTTCAATACTGTCGGCTTTAACCTGATTGCCTTCTTCTTTTGCGTTCTTATACTCTTCCTGTAACCTTCCTCCTTCCTTGTTGAGAGATTTGCTCATCTTTCTAAATTCATTCAGAATTGTTTGACTTTGCGTACCTTCAATAGTAGATAAACTCGGATCTTCGGAATTGAATACGGCAGTATAATTTGCATTTTCAAGGAAGAAAACGAGCATGTTATTCATTCCACCTTCCAAAGTGAGGTAAACAAGTTCCGGAAGAGAGGTATCGGCTACGCTTCCTTTAACGGTGAATTTACCGTCTTTAAGTTTGGCTGTAGATAGCGTGTCAATATTTCTTCCGTTAATCGTGAGCAGAATAACGTTGCCTTCCCTACCTGATGCTTCACCTTTAATTGTGTAGCCGGGTCCGGTACATGCACTCAATGTGCAAACGGCGACGATAATTGATAGTAGTAGATTTCTCATGTTAAAATAATTAAAGTTATAAAATAAAGGTTTAATAGATTTTACGTTTCATAAACCATTGCTCTTTGAAAGCAATGTTGAGTCGCAATTTCACATAGCGTTCCTGTATAAGTCCGTTTTCTTCCGTACCTCGTACTCCCAAATCAATGGCTACACCAAGTGTCAAATCTTTGTCGGAAATTTTTACAGGCATTTGGGTACCGAATGTGAAACCGATGGTTTTTATTTTAATATCGTTTAGTTCCAATTGTGAACGCACTGCATAAAGTCCTGCATTATATTTATTGCGTTGCCACCAGAAACGTCCGTTTCTTGCAGGCAGAAATGTCAGTCCTAATGCGCCTTTTTGGTAATCGTTAAATTCTTGATTACGACCGAATTCTTCATATTGCGACATTTGCTGGTATGTGTAATCGGCGGCTACAAACCATTTGTCCTTATACTCATATTGCATGCCGCCCGTAACACGTAAGGGATATGAAATGTTTCCTTCATTCAAGTCTTCTTTGTCGATAGTAGTTTGCACTCCTGTTGTAGCATTAACTTTATAGGAAACAAAATCTTTATCGGCATTCAATTTAGTAGGTAGATTGAGGTTTGCTCCCAGCGTAATACGTGAAATCGGAGATATAAGGAATCCGTATTGTGCACCCAAATCGAAAATAGCATCGGCTACCGATACTTTTGTTTGAGTGTTTATATAGTAACTGTCGGAAACAATCGGATAGAGTGTAAGACGGCGTTCTATGTTGCCGAAAATAATGATGCTGTTGACACCTATTGATAAGTTGCCGAATTTGTATGCTAATCCGAGATAAAAATCATTTAATCCTCCTTGACCGAAAATATGCTGATCGTAATATTCGTTTTTACTTCCGCCGATGAGGTTGTAATAATAAAGGTCATAACCTAATGAACTCCGCTGATTGAAACCGATAGAAGTGTATAAATTGCGTGCCAACCGTAATGCAATGTTGAATGCTGCATTTTGGGCAATTCGGTAGTTAGAATTTTCGCTGTGAGTTGAGATGCGCACATATTCTCCGTCCATACCAAGTTGAAAATAGAAGCGATTACTGTCTAAAGCCGTGTAGGATGCAGGATTGAGGAAATTGATGTTATTATTATCTCTCATTGCTGCCGAAACTCCGCCCATAGAGGAGTAGGGACCGTAGTTGTCTTTTAGTAAACCGAAACCGTACATTGAGTAAGGCGTACCGGAACTGTTTTGTGCCGTTACAACGTAAGATAACGAGGATAAACTTAAAATGAGCAATATTTTGATTATAATCTTCATAAAACTATTCATAGGTGGCATAATACACTCTCAAAATGGGAACTTCATCAATTGTCATACGATTAAACGACCTCAGCAGATCAACGGAAGACGGACCTATGACAATGTGATTTATTTGACTTGCATTTGCACTTTTGGTGAGTAAATCGTAATAATCCGTAATATTTATAACATAGGCATCTTTTTCCGGATCAATATTGTCTCTAACCAATCGACCTTCAACATTTATAGAGTTTACGGATAACGGACTGATAAGCCTATTAAGTACATCGGAACGGTAGACCGATATTTTTGTGAGTTCACCGAAATTATTGTTGTTGACGTTCTTTTGCATTTTCATAACGATTTCAGCTTTCACTATTGTTTGATACTTTGAACCGGAAGGCTGTATCGGTAGCTGCATCTTGGTGAAAAAGCCTGACATACCTTGTGCCACTGTTTGACCGTAGGGCGCATCTCCTCTCACGGCATTTTGAAAAAGTAAACCTGTAGTTTGGTGTTGAATTGCTTCGTATGGAGTGCCCACAGGTTCATTCACAATGTTCATGTAGGAAAACTGCGTATATATACTTGCATTACTTATTGAATATACATAATTTGTTGAAGCGTCGTGGTAGTGGATATTGATGCGTAAATCTGTGGGCAGAGTGCTTAATTTAATAAGGCAATGATTGTCTTCATCGGGGATAAAAACGAGACCGTTAAAGTATTTTATAAAATTTGCAGTTCTGGTAATATCTTCACTTCTTGCTTTTAACAGATCAAAAAATTCATTTCCAATTTTGTCGTCAAGTTTGAAATAAAGATTTCTAAACCTTTGTTTAATGGGATAAAAAGATATTGTAGCCCATTCGGCAGGATCATAAGGAGTGTTTTGAGTATTATATTTTAGATAATCCTCTTTTTC
The DNA here is from genome assembly GCA_031262745.1 of Culturomica sp. GTDB lineage: Bacteria > Bacteroidota > Bacteroidia > Bacteroidales > Marinifilaceae > JAISHE01. The sequence continues at coordinate 24,410 of JAISHE010000048.1, forward strand.
TTTTAATTCCGGTAGTTCCGTCAAGCGGTGGATATGGAAAGTTTCTATTTGAGTGGTGTCGCCCCAAGTTATTCCCGTTGGACGTATTATTAAGGTAACAGAGTCGTATATATGGTAATTTTGTATATTTGGAATCTGCGCCGGTTCAAATACAAAATAAGGTGTAACGGTGGTGGTTCCGGTAACTTCGTCTTTAACTTTCCCCATCATTATAGAGTCTAAAGAGGTAGGGAATGAATCAAGTTTAATCGTATTTGTGTTATATATTCGGAACTCTTGAACTTGTACAAAGTTTTCATCGTCAACGAGATTATGTCCTATAGAATTGACGTCGTTGTTGCAAGAAATTTCTACCAAACCTATGATTAAGAGTATTAAAGTGCAAATTCTCATTCTTATATAAACTTTTGTAATCAAGAGGCGAAAGTACAACTATTTTCCCAAACCACAGACATATTTCAAAGATTTTCATCCTTCATTAAGGCTTTTAAAGATTTAAAAATAGAATTTAATGAATTTTCCCTTGTATTTATGTAATTATTATGTAGTTTTGTCGGACTTTTTAGATAACGCAAAACCTTTTTAATTTTATGAGGACATTAAAAAATATACTATTTGTAGTATTGTGCTTGACGGGTCTGATGGCATGCAGTTCAAATGACGATCTCGTGGGTGACTGGGCAATTTCACGGCAATTTCCGGGCAAAGCAAGAGTTGGAGCCGTTTCGTTTGTGATAGGTGATAAAGCTTATGTTGGGTTAGGTATTGATCAGGAAAATTATGAAAAATCCGATTTTTGGGAATTTAACGGTACACAATGGAGACAAGTTGCACCGTTTTTAGGAGCAGCTCGTTATGGTGCTGTAGCTTTTTCCGACGGTCAATACGGATATGTCGGTTTGGGTTATGCTCCGAGAACTGCTGTAGAAGGCGGTAGTATTTTAAAGGAGGAATGGTTTACCGATTTTTGGCGTTTCGATCCGGAAGGTAGTACTACCGATCCTACTGATCCGGAAGTTATTTATGCAGGTTCATGGACAAAAATTGAAAGTCCTTTCCGCGGAAGAACACGTATTTTTGCAACGGCATTCTATTTGCCCGGCACGGGTAAAGCATACGTTGGCACCGGTCGTGCCGAAAGTAACTACGGAACTCTTGCAGATATGTGGGAATTTGATGTGGAAAGTCAAACTTGGGCTACCACCGAATATTATCCGGGTTTCAACAGTCGTGAAGGTGCTGTTAATTGGGTTATGAACGGTTGTGCATACATTGCGTTGGGTGTTACGGGAACTTCTTATGCAAATGATGTTTGGCGTTTTGATCCGACACAACCGGAAGGTTTGCAGTGGGTGGAACTTGACAAATTGAAAGATACAAAAGATATTAAATACGATAAGCACTATCCTAATATTATTAGGAAATATGCAGTTGCTTTCGTTGTGGGTGAAGGAAGTGCCGCACGAGCTTATATTGCTGCCGGAAGTTCTACCACATTGAAGTCGGATGCTTGGGAATATGATCCCACGAGAGAAAACGGCAAAGGACGTTGGGAAGATGTAACAGGTATGCCGGTGCAAAGACAGCAGGCAGTTGCTTTTGTAATTAACGGAGTGCCTTATGTTACAACAGGCGGTGCATCCATCGAAAGTGGTAACCAGTCTACTTACACGTTCACTCCGAACGTTGACGACGATGAATACAATAACGATTAGTAATATTATCAAATGATGGTTGGTAAGTGGTGTTACGCTAATGTAACACCACTTATTTTTTATATGGTTTGTAGGGCATTACATATCCGCACTACATTGTGTCGCCACATGAATCCGTAGGTTGTACAGGGCAAACGCATGAAAAATTCTTTCGTCAATACCTGCTTTTACCTAATGGTATTCTTTCCCATGGCACATTAAATCGCTTCTTTTCAAACCTTGATCCGAAGGTGTTAGAGCAAGCGTTTGCCCTGATGCTGAGTTGAAGAATAGGTGAGAGCAATGCTGTATTGCGGACAACTGCCATACAATTCGATACAGGATTTTATGTTCCGACAACCATAATTCAGTCATCCCCCACAGTTCTATGAATAGCCCCCCTACCACTGACACAGTTCTGTGAATAGACCCGATTTGAGATGTCGGCAATCTGGGTAATATAAGTTTTGGCAGATGTACTTAAAGTTTTGTCGGGTCTAATATAAGTTTTAGCACATGTAATAAAAGTTATATTACATCTAATATAAGATATAATACATGTCATGAGAGTTATATTACATGTGATAAAAGTTATAATACATGTCATAAGAGTTATATTACATGTGATAAAAGTTATATTACATGTCATGAGAGTTATATTACATGTGATAAAAGTTATATTACATCTCCTAAAAGTTATATTACCCGTAATCCTCCGGTCAGCGACCGGATATATTGTAGGGGCGTATGGTATACGCCCGAAAATATA